>NZ_JBWLUY010000012.1:0-209739 GCF_057784295.1 Mesorhizobium sp. CNPSo 4688 | reverse complement strand
GCCGATGCCGATCGTGCCATCGAGCGGCTCGTCTTTCAGCCGGCGTTCGAGGTTGATCAGCTTGCCTTCGGCGCGGCGGCGGCCGAGCGCGCCTTTCTCGACGGTGGCGACGCCGGCCGAGTCATAGCCGCGGTATTCCAGCCGTTTCAGCGCGTCGACAATGAGCGGCGCGACCTGGTGCTGGCCGACAATCCCAACGATACCGCACATGCGCCTGCCCCCGATTCCCGATGGAAAACCAGCGCTATCTAGGGATTGCCGGCCTGCCGCGAAAGTCACTTTGCGTTTCGTCTGGTGTAACGGAGCGCTTGTCAACCCGATGCACCATGACAGGCCGCTCTTGCAATCCGGTTACTGCAATTGCTCGATTTTTCAGGCGTCCGGTTCTCGTTTTCGCAATATCTGGCTAAGGTCCGGCCACGATGAGCCAAGCCACCGTCACACTCTGGCGTCCTGTCGGACCGAAGGCTGGAACTGATCAAGGCGTCAGGGATGCGGGGATTCCCGCCGCGCCTGCCCGATCAGCCGATTTTCTATCCGGTTTTGACCGAAGCCTATGCTACGCAGATTGCCCGCGACTGGAACGTACCGGCCAGCGGCTCCGGCTTCGTCACCCGCTTCGACGTGCTGAAAAGCTTTCTCGACCGCTATCATGTCGAACATGCCGGCAGCAGGGCACATCTGGAATACTGGATCCCTGCCGAAGACCTCGCTGATTTCAACAAGGCGATCGTCGGCCGGATCGAGGTGACGGCCAGCTTCGGCAAGGCTGCTACCGACTGACCGCTAGTGGTCGGCGCCGGCTTTCTTTTTCGCCGCCGCCGCTGAGGCAAAGCGCTCGCGCAATTCCTTGCCCTTGCCGGGGATGGTCTTCTGGCGGGCGCGGCCGAAGGCCAGCGCATCGTCGGGCACGCTTTGGGTGATGACGCTGCCCGAGGCGATGTAGCCGCCCTTGCCGATGGTCACCGGCGCCACCAGCGACGAATTCGAGCCGATAAAGGCGCCCTCGCCGATATCGGTGAAGAATTTCGAGTAGCCGTCATAGTTGCAGGTGATGGTGCCTGCGCCGATATTGGCGCCCGCACCCACACGAGCATCGCCGATATAGGTCAGGTGGTTGACCTTGGCGCCTTCCTCGACAACCGCCTGCTTGACCTCGCAGAAATTGCCGACCTTGGCTTTCTGCCGGAGATCGGCGCCGGGCCTGAGCCGCGCGAACGGCCCGACATCGCAATTGGAGGCTACGGTGGCGCCTTCGATGTGGCTGAAAGCGTGGATCTTGGCGCCCGTGGCGATCTTCACGCCCGGGCCGAACCAGACATTGGGCTCGACGATGGTATCAGCGCCGATTTCGGTATCATGCGAGAAATACACGCTTTCCGGCGCGATCAGCGTCACGCCCGACAGCATCGCCTCGCGCCGCTTGCGCGTCTGCCAGATGGCTTCCGCTTCGGCGAGCTCGGCCCGATTGTTGATGCCGAGCGCGCTCTCGAAGCTGGCTTCGGTGGCGACGACATCGAGGCCTTCGGCGCTGGCGATCTCGACGATGTCGGTGAGATAATACTCGCCTTTGGCGTTTTTGCTGCCGACCTGGTCGAGCAGATCGAGCGCATGCTTGCCCGCCACCGCCATCATGCCTGCATTGCAGAAGCCGATCTTTTTCTCCTCCGCGGAACAATCCTTTTCCTCGCGGATGGCGGTGAGCTTGCCAGCCTTTTCAATCAGCCGGCCATAGCCGGTCGGATTGGGCGGACGAAAGCCGACGACCACGACGGCAGCCCCGTCGGCCAGCTTCTGCCGCGCATTGGTGAGCGCCTCGGCGTCGATCAGCGGTGTGTCGCCAAACATGATGAGGATGTCGTCATAACCCTTTGATATCGCTTCGCGAGCGGCCAGCACGGCATGGGCTGTGCCGAGCCGCTTTTCCTGCACGAACGTCTCGGCTTTGGGCGCGAATTTCGTCGCAGCCTTGCGCATCTCGTCGGCGCCATGCCCGATCACCAGAGCCTGGCTGGCAGCACCGGCGGCTTCCGCCGCCTTCACCACATGCGCGACCATCGGAAGCCCGGCGATCTGGTGCAGCACCTTCGGCAGCGCGCTCTTCATGCGCGTGCCTTCGCCGGCGGCGAGGATGACGGACAGGCAGGATCTCTGGCTCATGGAAAGACAACCGTATGAAATGGGATCAGGAATCGCAGAGTGGTAGCATCTGGCGCCATGTTGCACCAATGCGGTTAAATTCCGGTGAGACCATAGAGCAGCTGACTCTTAATCAGCGGGTTTGCGGTGCAGTTTGGCAGGCGACCTACCCCAGCCGCCCCAGCACCGGGAAATTCTCCAGCAGCCAGTAAGACACCGTCTGCACGCCGCCGGTGAGGAAAAGCACGCCGGCGACGACCAGCAGTGCGCCGATCGCCTTTTCGACACGGCCGAGATGGACGCGGAATTTGCCGAGGAAGCGCATGAAGGCGCCGGAGAACAGCGCCGCGATCAGGAACGGGATGCCGAGGCCAAGCGAATAGGCGGCGAGCAGCAGCGCGCCCTCGCCCACGGTTTCACGGCCGCCGGCCAGCGTCAGGATCGGTCCCAGAACCGGCCCGATGCAGGGCGTCCAGCCGAAGGCGAAGGCCAGTCCCATGACATAGGCGGCAAGGGCATTTGCCGGCTTGCCTTGCGACTGGAAGCGCGCCTCGCGCGACAGCAGCGGAATGCGCAGGATGCCGAGGAAATTCAGGCCCATCAGGATGATGAGCACACCGGCCGCCATCGCCAGCGGCTCCTGCCAGACCCGTAGCCAATGGCCGATGGTCGAAGCGCCGGCACCGAGCGCCACGAACACGGTCGAGAAGCCGAGCACGAAGGCGACCGATGAATAGAGCAGCGCGCCACGCGTGCCTTCCCGAGCCGTCACGCCCGCATCGCCGCGAAAGTCGTCGACGGAGACGCCGGCCATGTAGCAGAGATAGGGCGGCACCAGCGGCAGCACGCAGGGCGACAGGAACGAGATCGCCCCCGCCCCGACCGCGCTGACATAGCCGATATCCAATGCCATCCCGAAACTCCAAATTCGCTGGCGCCGATATAGCGACGCAAAACATCGTTCGCCAATCACCATCGTGTGGCATTTGGCTACAGGTACGGTTCGGCCGGAGGAATTGTTACCGGCCCATCGTCAGATGACCAAGCCAGGGAAGAAACGCTCCTCGCCAAGCGTTCATAGAGCGAAGCCGCGATTTCTGCGCGCTTCTTCGGATACCCAGGGAGATTTCCATGAAAACGATCACTGTTGGCCTGGCCGCGCTTTTGCTCAGCACCGCCGCATCCTTCGCCGCCGAAGCGTGGAAGGAAGCCGAAGTCAACGGCACCAAGATCTACACCGATGCCAACGGCATGACGCTCTATACCTACGACAAGGACGAGAAGGGCAAGTCCAACTGCTACGACAAATGCGCCACCAACTGGCCGCCGCTGAAGGCCGAAGAGGGCGCCAAGGCGGACGACGAATGGACCATCGTCGACCGCACCGACGGCACCAAGATGTGGGCCTATGACGGCAAGCCGGTCTACACCTTCATCAAGGACAAGAAGGCCGGCGACATGACCGGCGACGGCGTCGGTGAAGTCTGGCATATCGTCAAGGCCGACTGATCGTTCGACCTCTACCCCGCCTGACCGGCGGGACTCAGCTGGTCGCCGGCTCCAAGCGACCCGGCGGCCAGTTTCGTTTTTGCGGCACCTCGCAAGGACCGACAAGCGCGCAATCTCGAGTCGTTCCTCAAGACTTGGCGCTCAAACCGCGCGTCCTCGAATTCTGTGATTTTCTCCATACACTCTTAGAGTGTATTGCTGCGGACATGCCGGCAATTTGGCCGCCTCCCCTTGACCGGATGCAAAAGCGCGGCCATGTGAGCGACAAATAGAACGAGATTTCGTCGCGCGCAGCGGAATCCTTCTGCCGCACCACAGCTGATATGAGAACTCATGGACGTCGTCGTCGTCGAATCGCCGGCCAAGGCAAAGACAATCAACAAATACCTCGGCAAGAACTATAAGGTTCTGGCCTCGTTCGGCCATGTCCGCGATCTGCCGGCCAAGGATGGCTCGGTGCGTCCGGACGAGGATTTCGCCATGTCCTGGGCGGTCGACACCGCGTCGGGCAAGCGCCTCGCCGACATCGCCAAGGCGGTCAAGGACGCCGATGGCCTGATCCTCGCCACCGACCCGGATCGCGAGGGTGAAGCGATTTCCTGGCACGTACTGGAAGTGCTGAAGCAGAAGCGCGCGCTGAAGGACAAGCCGGTCAGCCGCGTCGTCTTTAATGCCATCACCAAATCCTCGGTGCTGGAAGCGATGGCCAATCCGCGCCAGATCGATGCGCCGCTGGTCGATGCCTATCTCGCCCGCCGTGCGCTCGACTATCTCGTCGGCTTCACGCTGTCGCCGGTGTTGTGGCGCAAATTGCCGGGTGCCCGTTCGGCCGGCCGCGTCCAGTCGGTGGCACTGCGCCTCGTCTGCGACCGCGAATCCGAAATCGAGCGCTTCATCCGCGAGGAATACTGGCAGATCGCCGCTCTGCTGGGCACGCCGCGCAATGAGACTTTCGAGGCGCGGCTGACCGCTTTCGAGCGCAAGAAGCTGCAGAAGCTCGATATCGCCAACAAGGCGCAGGCCGACGACATCAAGGGCATGCTCGAGGGCGCAACCTTCAAGGCGCTGTCGGTGGAAGCCAAGCCGACCCGGCGCAATCCCGGCCCGCCCTTCACCACCTCGACGCTGCAGCAGGCGGCATCCTCTGGCCTCGGCTTTTCGGCCACGCGCACCATGCAGGTGGCGCAGCGCCTCTATGAAGGCATGGAGATCGGCGGCGAGACCACCGGCCTGATCACCTATATGCGAACCGACGGCGTGCAGATGGCGCCCGAGGCGATCGACGCCGCCCGTGACGCCATCGCCAAGGAATTCGGCCCCAAATATCTGCCGGAAAAGCCGCGTCAGTACACGACCAAGGCCAAGAACGCCCAGGAAGCGCACGAGGCGATCCGCCCGACCGATTTCATGCGCACCCCGGCTTCGGTCAGGCAGTATCTCGATTCCGACCAGCTGCGACTTTACGAGCTGATCTGGAAGCGCGCCATCGCCAGCCAGATGCAGTCGGCCGAGATCGAGCGCACCACGGTCGAAATCGAGGCGGTCAACGGCGCGCGCACGGCGGAGCTTCGCGCCGTCGGTTCGGTCGTCCGCTTCGACGGCTTCATTGCCGCCTACACCGACCAGAAGGACGACGACGCGGAGGACGAGGAAAACCGCCGCCTGCCCGAGATTCGCGCCGGCGAGCAGCTCGCTCGCCAGGCCATCAACGCCACCCAGCACACCACCGAGCCGCCGCCGCGCTATTCCGAGGCCTCGCTGATCAAGAAACTGGAAGAGCTCGGCATCGGCAGGCCGTCGACCTACACCGCGATCCTGAAGACGCTGGAAGACCGCGACTACGTCACCATCGACAAGCGCCGGCTGGTGCCGCAGGCCAAGGGCCGGCTGTTGTCGGCCTTCCTCGAAAGCTTCTTCGAGCGCTATGTCGAATACGACTTCACGGCCTCGCTCGAGGAGAAACTCGACGAGATTTCCGACGGCAAGCTCGCCTGGAAGGATGTGCTGCGCGACTTCTGGAAGGATTTCTCCGGCGCCGTCGCCGACATCAAGGAACTGCGCGTCACCGACGTGCTCGATGCGCTGAACGAGGAATTGGCGCCGCTGGTGTTTCCCGCGCGCGAGGATGGCTCGAACCCGCGCATCTGCCCGAAATGCGGAACCGGCAATCTGTCGCTGAAGCTCGGCAAGTTCGGCGCCTTTGTCGGCTGCTCGAACTATCCGGAGTGTTCGTTCACCCGCCAGCTGGGCGACGCTGCCAACCCCAATGGCGAGAATGGCGGCGGCGAGGAGGGCACCAAGGTGCTGGGCAAGGACCCCTACACCGCTGAGGAAATCACGCTGCGCTCAGGCCGCTTCGGCCCCTACATTCAGCGCGGCGACGGCAAGGAAGCCAAGCGCTCCAGCCTGCCCAAGGGCTGGACGCCGGATACAATCGACCATGAAAAGGCGCTCGCTTTGCTGTCGCTGCCGCGCGATGTCGGCAAGCATCCGGAGTCGGGCAAGATGATCTCGGCCGGGCTCGGCCGCTACGGTCCGTTCGTGCTGCATGACGGCACCTATGCCAATGTAGACAGCATCGAGGACGTCTTCTCGATCGGCCTCAACCGCGCCGTTTCGGTCATCGCCGAGAAACAGCTGAAGGGCAAGGGCGGCCGCAATGGCGGCACTGCCGCAGCACTCAAGGAACTCGGCGACCATCCCGACGGCGGCGGCAAGATCGTCGTGCGCGACGGCAAATACGGACCTTACGTCAATTACGGCAAGGTCAATGCGACCCTGCCCAAGGGCAAGGATCCGCAGTCAGTGACGGTCGAGGACGCGCTGGCGCTGATTGCCGAGAAGGAAGCCAAGGGCGGCGGCGGCAAGAAGCCATTCCGCAAGGCGGCAGCGGCCAAGGCGCCTGCAGCCAAGAAAACCACAGCAAAGAAGTCGGCAACCAAGAAGCCGGCGGCGAAGAAAAAGGGATAGCAGCGTGGCGCGCAGGATCACCGGTAGAAGCCACGGCGATCCGCGCACCGCCGACACCAGGGCCAAGGTCAAGGACGACTACCGGCCCTCGCGTGACGAAATCCTGCGCTACATCGCCGAAAACCCCGACCGCGCGGGAAAACGCGACATCGCCAAGGCGTTCGCGCTGCGCGGCGACGACCGCATCTGGCTGAAGGACATTCTGCGCGACCTGCAGGACGAAGGCGTGCTGACCAAGGAGCGCAAAAGGCTGGCCCGTGTCGGCGCCCTGCCGCATGTCGCCATACTCGACATTTTTGGCCGCGACGGCGACGGCATCTTGCTGGCGCATCCGGCCGAGGCCGTAGGCCCGGGCGAACCGCCCGTCGTCTCGATCCGCGTCTCGCGCGGCGGCAACGGCCCGGCGCCGGGAATTGGCGACCGCGTGCTGGCCAAAACCTTCCCGACCGATGAGCCGACCGGCC
This sequence comes from Mesorhizobium sp. CNPSo 4688, assembly GCF_057784295.1. Lineage (NCBI taxonomy): Bacteria > Pseudomonadati > Pseudomonadota > Alphaproteobacteria > Hyphomicrobiales > Phyllobacteriaceae > Mesorhizobium > Mesorhizobium sp. CNPSo 4688. Next base: position 202,657 of record NZ_JBWLUY010000012.1, on the reverse strand, counting down.
CCGCCTATACCGGCCGCGTGATGAAGATTTTCGAGAAGCGGACCGATGCCGTGCTCGGCGTGTTCCGCATCCTTAAGGACGGAACTTTCCGCATCGAGCCGGTGGAACGGCGCCAGCCCGAGCTGATCGTCGACAAGGAATTCCAGAACGGCGCCAAAAACGGCGACCTGGTCGAGGTCGAGCCGGCCCGGGCCTCCCGTTATGGTTTGCCGCGCGCAAAAGTGCTGGCGGTGCTGGGCTCGCTGACCAGCGAAAAGGCGGTCTCGATGATCGCCATCCATGCGCATGACATCCCGCATATTTTCCCGGCCGACGTCATCGCCGAATCCGAAGCGGTCAAGCCGGCGACGCTTGCTCACCGCGAGGACTGGCGCGACCTGCCGCTGGTCACCATCGACCCAGCCGACGCCAAGGACCATGACGATGCGGTGTTCGCCACGCCGGACCTCGACGAGAAGAACCCGGGCGGCGTGATTGCCACCGTGGCGATCGCCGATGTGGCGGCCTATGTCCGCTATGGCACCGCTCTCGACCGAGAGGCCTTGAAGCGCGGCAATTCGGTCTATTTCCCCGACCGCGTCGTGCCGATGCTGCCCGAGCGCATCTCCAACGACCTCTGTTCGCTGCGCGAAGGCCAGGACCGGCCGGCGCTTGCGGTGCGCATGACCTTCTCCGCCGACGGCCGCAAGCTGCGCCACTCTTTCCACCGCGTCATGATGAAATCGGCGGCCAAGCTCGCCTACCCGCAGGCCCAGGCGGCGATAGACGGTGTGCCGGACGAGAAAACCGGCCCGATCCTCGACACCGTGCTGAAGCCGCTGTGGGACGCCTACGCCATCCTCAAGCGCGGCCGTGACGGCCGCCAGCCGCTGGAGCTCGAATTGCCGGAGCGCAAGATCATGCTGAAGCCGGACGGCACCGTCGACCGCGTCATCGTCCCGGAACGGCTCGACGCCCACAAGCTGATCGAAGAATTCATGATCCAGGCCAATGTCGCCGCTGCCGAGGCGCTTGAAGCGAAGAAACAGGCGCTGGTCTACCGTGTCCACGATGCGCCGTCGCTGGCCAAGCAGGAATCGCTGCGCGAATTTCTCCAGACGCTCGGCCTGTCACTGGCGCGCGGCGCGCAGATGCGGCCGAACCAGTTCAACGGCATCCTCGAGCGCGTGCGTGGCGCCGACAATGAAGGGCTGGTCAACGAAGTGGTGCTGCGCTCGCAGAGCCAGGCCGAATACTCGCCCAAGAACATCGGCCATTTCGGTCTCAACCTGAAGCGCTACGCGCATTTCACCTCGCCGATCCGCCGCTATGCCGATCTGATCGTGCATCGCGGACTGATTGCCGCACTCGGGCTTGGCCCGGGCGGCTTGACGCAGGATGAGGGCGCGCGGCTGGAAGACGTGGCGGTGCTGATCTCCGGCACCGAGCGTCGCGCCATGGCGGCGGAGCGCGACACGGTCGACCGGCTGATCGCTGCCTATCTCGCCGAGCGCATCGATGACCGGTTTGACGCGCGCATCTCCGGCGTCACCAAGGCGGGACTGTTTGTCCAATTGCCGCAGTTTGGCGCGGATGGTTTCATCCCGGTGTCAAGTCTGAACGGCGATTACTATATATACGACGAAACCGCGCGATCGCTGTTCGGAGAACGCACCGGCAAGGGTTATCAGCTTGCCGACCGCGTCGAGGTTCGCCTGATCGAGGTGGCGCCGATGGCTGGCGCGATGCGGTTCGAAATGCTGACCGACCCGAAGCCCCTGCCCGGCTCCAAGAGGTCTTTTCACAAGGCAAAAGGCCGCGCCCGCGCGTCACAATCGCGCCCGGGGCCGCGCGGCAGGAGGCGGTAAATGCCGAAAGAACTAGGGATGGCAAGCGAACTGGGGATCCAGGAACAGGTTTTCGGCGGTGAACATCATTCGGGCCGGGTCGCCCGCCCGCTATGGACGGCGATGAAGCGTGGCGCGCTTGGTCGCTGCCCGCATTGCGGCGAAGGCAAACTGTTTGCCGGCTTCACCAAGAGCGTCGATAAATGCAACGTCTGCGGCGAGGAGCTTTACCACCACCGCGCCGACGACCTACCCGCCTATCTCGTCATCGTCATTGTCGGCCACATCGTTCTCGGCGCCTTCATGGCTGTCGAGGCGACCTCGACGCTCTCCATGTGGCAGCACATCGCCATCTGGGTGCCGCTGACCATCGTGCTGTCGGTCGCTCTGCTGCAACCGGTCAAGGGCGCCGTCATCGGACTGCAATGGGCGCTCTATATGCACGGCTTCGGCGGCGAAAAGGACGGGACCGAGTCACGTCCCGGAACCTGACCCGCATCGGGCAATGTCGCCTGGCGCAACATGCCGACCGTGAAAGGCCACTTTCGTTTGCCAGAAGTTTCCGCTAGGTCCTGCGCCATGGAAGGTATGACCAAGGCGGAAGTCGACAGGATGGAGCGGGGCACGATCGCCCATGGCGGCCAGCCGATGCGTCCCCGCGACGCCGCAACCTTGATCCTGCTGAAACGCCAGGGTGACGAGGTGCTGGTGCTGATGGGCCGGCGCCATGCCGGCCACGCTTTCATGCCCGGCAAATTCGTCTTTCCCGGCGGCCGCACCGATCCGGCCGACAGCCGCATTGCCGTTGCCACAGCGCTTCATCCCGAGGAAGAAGCCAAGCTGACCGCCGGCGTAGGCCGCATCAGCTCGTCGCGGGCCCGCGCCATCGCGCTCTCGGCCATCCGCGAGACCTATGAGGAAGCCGGCCTGCTCATCGGCCGCAAGGCCGCCTTCGCAACGGACATGCGCGACTGGCAGGGCTTTGTCGAGCACGGCGTCCAGCCTTCGTTGGCACCGCTTCGCTTCATAGCCCGCGCCATTACCCCACCCAATCGGGTGCGTCGTTTCGACACAAGGTTCTTCAGCGCCTGGCGTAGCGATGTCGCCGTCGAGCTGCCGGGTGGCGGTCCGACCAATGAGCTGGAAGAACTGGTCTGGTTGCCGCTGGCCAAGGCGAGAGAGGCCGATATCCCCGACATAACCCGGACGATCCTGCAGGAGCTGGAAAAGCGACTTGCCGACGATCCGCGACTGCGCCCCGGTGGCTCCGCGCCGTTCTACCGGCTTGTCCGCAACCGCTTCGTTCGCGAAATTCTTTAGCCCCGAAATTCTCTAGCATCGAGTAATTAGGCATCCCATGACGGTCGATACCCAGCAAGAGGGCGACGAACGCGTACACTGGCTACCGATGGTGGCTGCGATCTCGTCCATCAGCGTCGTCGGCATCGCCATCGGCCTCGGCATGCCGCTGCTCAGCGTCATTCTGGAGACACGCGGCCATTCGGCTTCGATGATCGGCCTCAACACGGCGGTCGCCGGCCTCGCCTCGATCGCCGGCGCCCCGCTGGCCACACCGCTGGCGATGCGCTTCGGCGTCGCCTGGACGATGGTTGCCATGATCGTCGCCGGCGCGCTGGCCTTTGTCGGTTTTCATTTCGCCCCGGACTTCTGGATGTGGTTCCCGCTGCGCATCGTCCTGCACATCGCGCTCACGGTGCTGTTCATCCTGTCGGAATTCTGGATCAGCACATCGGCGCCGCCGCGCCGGCGTGGCCTGGTGCTCGGCATCTACGCCACCGTGCTGTCGCTCGGCTTTGCCGCCGGGCCGTGGATCTTCGCTCATATCGGCAGCACCGGCTTCAGGCCGTTCGGGGTCATCATCGTCCTGGTGGCGCTGGCCGCGATACCGGTGCTGGCAGCGCGCAACGAGAGCCCCACCATTGTAATTGACGGCGAGACCAGCCACTTCCTGCGCTACATCTGGCTGGTACCCACGGCGACTGCCGCCGTGCTCGTGTTCGGCGCCGTCGAGACCGGCGGCTTTGCGCTGTTCCCGGTCTATGGCAGCCGCATCGGCTATTCCGAAGCGGATGCAGCCCTTCTCCTGACCATGATCGGTCTCGGCAACGTGTTGCTGCAGATTCCGATCGGCATGATCAGCGACCGCGTCAGCGACCGCCGCTATCTGCTTTTGGCTTGCGCCGCGGTCGGGCTTGCCGGCACCATCTTCATGCCGTTCTTCGCGCAGAATTGGCACCTGATGGCGGCGCTTCTGTTCGTCTGGGGCGGTGTGGTGGCCGCCATGTACACGATCGGCCTTGCCCATCTCGGCTCCCAGCTTTCCGGACATGAACTGGCCTCGGCCAACGCCGCCTTCGTGCTCTGCTACGGTGTCGGCATGGTGCTCGGCCCGCAGGCCATCGGCATCGGCATGGACGCGTTCGGCCCGTCCGGGTTCGGCTGGTCGCTCGGCCTGTTCTTCGGTGCCTACATCGCCTTGGTTAGCGTCAGGCTGATACGCAAGCTCCTGTTGTAGCCGGCCGCAGCAAGCCCCTTTTCACAACGCACAGACACGGCTGCTGACAGAACCGTGTCAGGAGGCCTCAGCTAAAAGGGTGTCCCAAAACACCCAAGTTTGAGGATACTGCCATGATCGACAGCGGCTTTGAAACCACATCGTTACGCATGACGCTTCTGCTGCTTGTCAGCTTCCAGGCCCCGGCAGCCGATGTCGACCGCATCATGGACGCCGTGGTCGCGATCGCCCCGCTCGCCATGGGCAAATACGATCGCAACGCCTATCAAACAGCGCACGGCATCGAACGCTACAGGCCACTTGAAGGTGCTGCCGCCGGCGCCGAGACCGAATTGCGCCGCCGCCCCGGCACGGTCGAGGTCTCGTTCGAACTGCCCGATGACCAGCCGCTCGCCGCCCGCGTCGTCGAGGCGATTTTCCAGGCGCATTCCTATCAGGAGCCGGTGATCCGCATCCAGCCCATCCTCGCAAGTCGGTCCAAGGGCCTGGACGACCGCGCCAATCCGAATCGCTGGTGGAACACGACCGGCGACTGGAAGAAAGCGGCAGCGCCGATAGCGCAAAGCGCGTGATTTCAGGCCGAAGGCCGGCTTGCGTGGATCACTGAGAGTGCGCCGGGCTTGACTTTCCGGGCACGTTCTTTATGTGTCGCGCCAAGTTTCCCGCGTCCGGGTGTTTTCCCCCGCTCCAGCGGCCAAAACCCCACGAACATAACGGACTGATACAATGGCCAAAGCCGCAAACATCAAGATCAAGCTTCTGTCGACCGCCGACACCGGTTTCTTCTACGTGACCAGCAAGAACAGCCGTACCAAGACGGACAAGCTGTCCTTCCGCAAGTACGATCCGGTCGCCAAGAAGCATGTCGAGTTCAAGGAAACCAAGATCAAGTAATCTGGTTTTCCACACGTCTTTAAAACGCCGTCCCTTGGGGCGGCGTTTTTGTTTTGTAGGCTCAGAAAAGCCAGAAACCTCGGCAGCCTGACGCGGAGGGTTCAAGTAATTTTTGGCAAAAAAGGGGGCCGGTCGGCGTATGGCAGCGGTACGAGGAGGCCACTATGTGCCAGCGCCGGCCGGCCGACCCCACGGACCCAGGAGATGCGGCGGACCTGAGCATCATGGGGTATCTTCGGATCGATGCGGCTGTCTACCCTCGCGCCCGCATCGCCTTTGTTCTTGCACCGCACATTTGCGCAACAACGCTGGAAAATCAATAGTTTCTTAACCAAGCCTCCCGAATCGCTTGGATTAAGGTAAATTCCTAACCCTGTCCGGTTGACAGCATAATCGGCGGTCCAGCCTACGCCGCCTTGGCGACAACGCGGTTGCGGCCGCCGCTTTTGGCCTCGTAGAGCGCCACATCGGCGCGCTTCATCAGCGCCGCGACCGTGTCCGCGCCGTTCAGAACCGACGACACGCCGACGCTGACCGTGACCTCGATCATCTTGCCTTCTTGACCGATGGCAAACGGCAACTGGGCGATTTCGGCGCGAATGCGCTCCGCAACCTTTTCCGCCACCGCTGCGTCCGTATCCGGCATCACAACGACGAATTCCTCGCCGCCGAAGCGGCAGGCAAGATCGATGCCCCTGACATTCTTGCGCAGCCGCCGGGCGAATTCACGCAGCACGTCGTCGCCGCCATCATGGCCATGCGCGTCGTTGACGGTCTTGAAGCGGTCGAGATCGGTGATCATCACCGACAGAGGCCGCCGCCGAGCCACGGCGCGGTCGAACAGCGTCTGCAGATGGCTGTCGAGATAGCGCCGGTTGTGCAGCCCGGTCAGCCCGTCGGTCACCGCCATCTCGATGGTCTGGGTGACGCTGGCGCGGAGTTGGTCGTTGTAGCGCTTGCGGCGCACCTGCGTGCGCAGCCGCGCCATCAGCTCCTGCTGGTCGATCGGCCGCATCAGATAGTCGTTGATGCCGAGTTCGAGGCCGCGGATGATGCGGCCCTCCTCGCCTTCCTCGGCAAGCAGGATGATCGGCAGGAAGCGGGTGCGATCGAGCGAACGCAATTGCGAGCATAGCCGCAGCGGATCGAAATCGGCAAAACCGGTCGAGATCAGCACGCACTCATACGGCGCCTCGGCAGCCTGGAAGAAACCGGCATGCGGGTCGGTGGCAATGTCGAGCTCGGCGCTGCCCCGCAGCATTTTCTGGATGCGCTCGAAGGAGGATTTGCGCTCGTCGATCAACAGAACCTTTGGCGTCGCGTCGTCGGACGTGAAGCTGCGGCTCAACAGCGCCTCGATGCCGATGTTGCGGGTGGTCGAGGCGCGCAGACGCAGCTCGTCGGTCAGCGACTTCAACCTGACCAGGCTCTTCACGCGCGTCATCAGCTGCAAATCATTGACCGGCTTGGTCAGGAAATCGTCGGCGCCGGCCTCGAGGCCGCGCACCCGGTCCGAAACCTGGTCGAGCGCGGTGATCATGACCACCGGTATATGCGACGTCGCCGGATCGCTCTTCAGCCGCTTGCAGACCTCGAACCCGTCCATGTCGGGCATCATCACGTCCAGCAGCACGACATCGACCTTGCCGTTCTCGCAGGTCTCGATCGCATCCAGCCCGTTGGAGGCGGTCAGCACCTCGAAATATTCGGCCAGCAGCCGAACCTCCAGTAGCCGCACATTGGCAGGGATGTCGTCGACGACGAGAATCCGCGCAGTCATTTCACAAGGCTCCGGCTGGAATGGGTGCTGGCATCAGGCATCACCCAGATAGGATTTGATGGTTTCGATGAAACGCGGCACCGAGATCGGCTTGGAGATGTAGGCCTCGCAGCCCCCTTGGCGAATACGTTCCTCGTCGCCCTTCATGGCGAAGGCGGTGACGGCAATCACCGGAATGGAACGGAGGTCGTCATCCTCCTTCAGCCATTTCGTCACTTCCAGGCCTGACACTTCCGGCAGCTGGATATCCATCAGGATCAGGTCTGGCCGGTGCTGGCGCGCCAGATCGAGCGCCTCGAGGCCGTTGCGCGTGCGCACCGTCTCGTAACCGCTGGCTTCGATGAGGTCCCGAAAGAGCTTCATATTGAGCTCATTGTCCTCGACGATCATCACCTTCTTAGGCATCGATTTCCCGTCCCGGCCGGGCTTCTGGCTGAAGCCCGCCGTCATGCGCCCTTGTCGGAGCACACCAAACCCTCCTTCACTCTACGACAATATGATTGACGAAACGGAAACCCGCAGCTGTAAAAGCCCTTCGGATTCCACCTCGAAAACCACATTGGATTGGGGCGGTGGCTTGCCGCAAGCGACGCTTGCCATTACTGCGGAAAAGAGACTCATTTCCGCAAACCAGAAGGTAATGATGGCAAACGCAGCGTCAATGCGCGAGGAGGCGGAAACCATTGCCGTGAAGGCATTGGGCTTCGTCGCCGCGGACCCCGAACTCCTGCCGCGCTTCCTGGCGATCACCGGCATCGAGGCGTCTGCTATCCGGCGCGCCGCAGCCGAACCAGGATTCCTTGCCGGCGTCCTGCAGTTCATCCTAGCCCACGAGCCGACCTTGCTGCGCTTTGCCGAGGAAACCGGCACCCCGCCGGCTGCCGTCGGCAAGGCGTTGCGCGCGCTGCCGCTTGGCGGCGATGACCATGAGCATTCGATATGAGCGACGATCCCGAGACGGCACGCCAGATCGCCGAACTTGCAGCCGACGACCGGCCTCTGCTGATCCTCGACGTCGATGATGTCGTGCTCGAATTCATCCGGCCGTTTCCGCATTTCCTAAAATCGCGCGGCTTTGGGCTCACGCTGGCCTCCTTCCGCCTCACCGGCAACATCGCCGAAACGGCGAGCGGCCGGCTGATCGAACAGCCGGAGGTGACGGCACTGCTTGGCGATTTCTTCGACGCGCAGGCTGACTGGCAGAGCGTCACCGACGGCGCTGAACAAGCGCTTGCCAGTCTCGGCGACCGTGCCGAAATCGTCCTTTTGACCGCCATGCCGCACAGCCATCGCGCGGCGCGCCGCGCCCATCTCGATGCGCTCGGGCTGCCCTACCCGCTTTTGACCACCGAAATGGCCAAGGGACCGGCGGTGGCGAAATTGCGCGGCAGCAAAGGGCGGCCCGTGGCCTTTGTCGACGATCAGCCGTCCAACCTCATCTCAGCGCGCAATTCCGTCGCGGATGCGCACCTGTTCCATCTGATGGCTGACAATTCGCTGCGCGCCTACCTGCCGCCGGTGCCGGACGACATCGTCTCGGTCGAGGACTGGCGCGACGCCGCGCCGAAGATCGCCAGCGCGCTCGGGCTCTAAGCCCAAACTCTTGCAAGCCTGATGGTCAGGGCTGCAGCTTCGCCCCTGCACCGCCACTATTGCCCTCGCCAGGGCTCGCACCCTGACCGGCGCCGTCTTCCACGGCCGGATCGGGGCCCTTCAGCATGGCGCCGTTGACCGTCACCGACCCATCGTGCCTGGCGTTGATCACCCATTCGATACGGCCGTCCGGCAGCGTCTTGGCGAATCCCTTGATGGCCAACGCGCCGGTAAAAGCCTGCGAGGCCTGTGGGTCCGTCTTCGCCGCCTCCTGCAGGCTCGCCACGATCTTGTCGTAGCCGGTGACGTCGATGGTCACGTTGGCGTCGGGCTTCTCGCCGGGGAAGGTCATCTCGCCTTCCATCGCGATCACGATACTGTCGTTCCCGACCGTGCTGTGGCCGAGAACGAATTTTGGTGTCTTGGCCAGGAAATCGGCGGAGATCTCGTCGCCGAAATCTGCCGGCAGCGGCGGATCCTTGCTGAAATCAAGCGTTTCGATGGTTTTCTTGGCCATGCTGTCGAGATCGATGTTGGCGCCGCCGAAGTTCAGGTCGATATCCGTTGGCAGCAATGCGACGCTCCAGCCGGGCAACACCTGCTGCGGCACCGTCAGGCCGGAGGCCTTGATGGCGTAATTGATCTTGCCGTCCTTGGCGATGCCGTCCATGCCGACTGCGGTGTCCAACTGCGCCGCACCGAAATTGCCGACATATGTTTCAATGGCGAGTTTCTTGAATGTGTAGGTCCCGTCGATCCGTTCCCATAGCGGCAACGCTCCGAGCAGAAGCGTTTTGAGTTCTGCTTGATCGGCTTTGAGCCGTGCTTCGTCTTCATGGGCGACGGCGAATGCCAAAAGGTCGAGAAGCGGCTTGGTCCGAATGGCTTTGGCAGTCGCGTTCACAGCGAGTTCGGGTGCCTTGAGCGCTGCGACTGCCCGGTCGTCGATTTTGACCGTTTCGACGAAGTCTGCCATCGCCTGTGTCACGTTAAGGTCGACGCCGCCATTGGCAGATTTGCTGGCGGTAAACTTGGAAGAACCCGGCCCAACGCTCAAATCTGTCAATTGCCTGGGCTGGCGCGACGTCATCGTCATGCTCGCTATGGAACCGGCGCCGTCGACGAATGCCGCCAGTTCCGGGTCATACACGCCCGTGAACTTGCCATCCTTGACAGCGATTTGCGCGCTGTTCGGCCCATCCGGGCCATTTACCTCGAACGACCCGGTTGTAGAGAAGTCCGAGGAGACATCCCAGCCTCCGTCGCCGCGGGGTTTGACCAGCAACGTGACGGGCGGGAAATCGAACTTCACCAGGTCCTGCTTCGGCATTTTCGCCGCAAGCGCCTTCATATCGAAAGTGATCTTGTAGGTACTCCCTTCGGCAGAGACCTTCAAAATACCTTCATTGAGCGCCTGTTTTCCGACATAGCGGGAAAGCTCATCGGTAAGTTGCTTGGCGCCCTCGCTGTCGACCGTCTGGCAAAACGCCGGTGCGCTGCAGGCAAGAAGCAAAACAAATGGCAAAACGCGCTTCATATCGATCCTCCACTCTATTGCAGCTGTGACCACTGGTAGGGAAATACAATCACAGCTGCAAGACAAACCCCATGCATTGCTGGCTACAGCACCAGCCGCATCAGCGGCCGGCCGGCCTTGCGTTCGACAAGCCGCTCGAAGCCGGCCTTTTCAAACACACGCGACGAGCCGACGAACAGCCCGATCGAACGCGAATCGCGCGACACATCGATCGGACAGGCCTCGACCAGCCGCGCTTTGTTCTGGCGGGCAAAGGCGATGCCGCCCTCGACCAGGCGATGACTGATGCCCCTGCCGCGCGCACTGGCGCGGATGAAGAAGCAGGAGATCGCCCACACGCCGGGATCGGTGGCGTCGGACGGATCGACCGGCGCCGAACCCCTGCCCCGATTGTTCCATTCGGGAACGTCGGCGCGCGGGCCGATCTGCATCCAGCCGACCGCGACGCCGTCCTCGAAAGCCAAAAGCCCCGGCGGCGGCCCGGCCTCGATGCGCGCCTTGATAAGATCCTTGTTGCGCTGCTTGTCGCTGGCGCGCCGCGCCGCCGGCGCCTGTCTGAAATAGGTGCACCAGCAGCCATAGCAGGCGCCCTGCTTGCCGAAAAGGCCCTCGAAATCCGCATAGGTCGGGCTTGAGCGGCGCTATGGTCGTGCTCATGAGTTCTCTCCCGGCTAACCGCTTGTGGCGGCTTCCGTCCTGACGTACCATTGCATTTGTTCTCTTTATGTTCGCAGCGATGGCGGCCCCTGTCAACAATCCCGAGCACGGTTTTTGCCGCGACTGCCTGACCCTACAGCGCAGCGATGTCAGACGCTGCGAGCGCTGCGGCAGTCCCCGGCTCGCCCGTCATCCGGAACTCTACCGGCTGCATCTTGCCCATGTCGATTGCGATGCCTTCTATGCGGCGATCGAAAAGCGCGACAACCCGGCGCTGAAGGACAAGCCGCTGATCATCGGTGGCGGCAAGCGCGGCGTCGTCTCCACCGCCTGCTACATCGCCCGCATCAAGGGCGTGCGCTCGGCAATGCCGATGTTCAAGGCGCTCGAGGCCTGTCCGGAGGCGGTCGTCATCCCGCCCAATATGGAAAAATATGTCCGCGTCGGCCGCGAAGTGCGCGCGCTGATGCAGGCGCTGACGCCGCTGGTCGAGCCGCTCTCGATCGACGAGGCGTTTCTCGACCTCGCCGGCACCGAGCGTCTGCACGGCATGCCGCCGGCAGTGGTGCTGGCGCGCTTTGCACTGACCGTCGAAAAGGAAATCGGCATCACCGTTTCGGCCGGCCTCTCCTACTGCAAGTTCCTGGCCAAGGTCGCCTCCGATTTCCGCAAGCCGCGCGGATTTTCTGTGATCGGCGAGGCCGAGGCGTTGGGTTTCTTGGCCGAGCAGCCGGTGACGCTGATCTGGGGCGTCGGCAAGGCTCTTGCCGCAACGCTGGAACGCGACGGCATCCGCACCATCGCCCAGCTGCAGCGCATGGAGCGCGCCGATCTGATGCGCCGCTATGGTGTGATGGGCACCCGGCTCTACCATCTGTCGCGCGGCCAGGATGACCGCCGTGTCGACCCCGATCAGGATGCAAAAAGCGTCTCGGCCGAAACCACTTTCGACACTGATATAGCTGAAATGGACGAGCTGGTTCCGGTGCTGCGAGGACTGTCTGAAAAGGTTTCGGCGCGGCTGAAAAAGTCAGGCATTGCCGGGCGCACCGTGGTGCTGAAGCTGAAGACGCAGGATTTCAAGCTGCGCACCCGCAACCGCCAGCTCGGCGACCCGACAAGGCTGGCCGACCGCATTTTCCAGACCGGGCTCGACCTGTTGCGCAAGGAGGCGGACGGAACGAAATACCGACTGCTCGGCATCGGCATCAGCGATCTCTCGGATGACGGGAAGGCCGATCCGCCCGATCTCGTCGATGTCGGCTCGCGCAAGCGAGCCATGGCCGAAAGCGCCATCGACACGCTGCGCGACAAGTTCGGCAAGAAGGCGGTGGAAACCGGCTACACCTTCGGCAAGGGTCGCAACGCCAACCCACCGGAGCCGATCGAGGATTGACGCTCTCGGTCAGATGCGCTGCAGATCGATGCGGCTCGTCACCACGCTCTTGCCGGTTTTCGGATCGACGTCGGTAACGGTCAACCGCATTCCGTCGCCGCTGGTTTTCTCGACAGTCAATCGCGCCTTGCGGTCGCCATTGACCTCCGTCGCCCAGCGAATGCCAAGATTGATCGCGTTGCCCGAGCGGCTGCCGGCGAGCTGTGCCGGCCCGGTACGCGATCCGACATAGACGCCGGTGTACTTCGCCCCGCTGGCCTTCAAATCCGCGCTGATCGCGCGCGTCACCACGACAAGACCACGGCAGTTGCCGTCAAGCGACAATGAGGTCGACGTCGCGTCGGAATTGAAGGTGCAGGACACATTCACCGTCGGTGCGTCGGTGGTGACCTTGACTGTGCCCTTGCCGGAGAAATTCCCTTGCAAGGAACTCAGAAAATTCGCCTCGTCGGCATGGGCTGCGCCGCTTGCAGTCATGAGGCAGCCGGCTAGCAGAAGTCGCGCCAATGATTTCATCGGAACCTCTCCCCCGTTGAAAAACGGTACGCCCAGGAACTTGGCAAATACCGGGAGTCAACGCCTGCCGCGGCGTCAGGTTCCTTCCAATGTGACTGTTCTGCAAGCGCGGCTGGCCCGTCGATGTATCGCCCAGCACGGCACGAGTGGAGGTTTCAGCTTCGGTTGAGATCGATCCTGCTTGTCACCACCGTGTTGCCGGTCTTGGGATCGACGTCGGTCACGGTCAGGCGCATGGCGTCGGCGCCGATCTTTTCCACGATCATCTGGGCATCGCGATCGCCGTTGACGATCTTCGCCCAGCGGATGTCGAGGTTGATCGCATCGCCGGTGCGGCTGCCGCTTAGCGCCGCCGGTCCGCTTTTCGAACCGACATAGGTGCCGCTGTAGGTCGCTCCGCTGGTCGTCAGGTCGGCGCGGATTTCACGCGTCATGATCATCATGGCGCGGCAGGTGCCGTCCAGCGCCAGCGACGTATCCGTCGTATCCGACGTGAAGGTACAGGAAATGTTCATGACCGGCGAATTCGTCCTGATTCTGACAGTTCCTTTGCCGGCAAATGTTCCTTGCAACAAGCGCAGAGAGCTCGCTTCGTCGGCATGTGCCGCCGTCGTTGACAACAGGCAGGCGGCAATCAGCAACCCGGCGACTGATTTCATCCAGAATCCCCTCTCGCGATCACAAAGGTGGCGACTCCCCCGGGAGTTAGCCGACGCTAGACTCGAAACGAGCGCCATCGGCAGGTTCCGCCTTCGACGTGACGGTTTTTTTACAACCGTCTCTGCACCGCCCCGCTGGCCCAGTCGAATGCTTCGACTAACGGTTGCGGCGCGCCTGCCGGCTTGCGACATAGCGCGCATGGCCCCTGCTCCCTCGATCCCCAAGGCCGCCTTCTGGATGGCGCTGTCGATCACGTCATTCCTGGCGATGTCGGTCGCCGGCCGCGCCACGACCGCAGAGCTCAACGTCTTCCAGGTGCTGGAACTGCGCTCGGTGATCGGCTTTTTCATCCTGTTGCCGCTGGTGATGATGAGCGGCGGTTTCGCCGCGATGCGCACGCAGCGCCCAATGGCCCATATCGCCCGCAACGTCATCCACTATACCGGCCAGGCGGCCTGGCTCTATGCGCTGACGCTCATCCCGCTTGCGGTGCTGATCTCGATCGAATTCACCACGCCGATCTGGACCGCCATCCTGGCCGTCAGCTTCCTTGGCGAGAAACTGTCGCGGCCAAGGCTGGCGGCGATCGTGCTCGGCCTGGTCGGCGTGGTGGTGATTGTGCGCCCTGGCGTCGGCTCCATCGATCCGGGCCACCTCGTGGTTCTCGGCGCCGCGGTCTGCTTCGGCATTTCGCTGGTGCTGGTCAAATCGCTGACGCGCACCGACAGTGTCGTGCGCATCATCTTCTGGATGCTGGTCATCCAGTCGGCGGTCGGCCTCGTGCCGGCCCTCTCTGAGTGGCGCAATCCCTCGCTGGCGCTCTGGCCGTGGATTTTCGTCATCGCCTTCACCGGCATGTCATCGCATTTCTGCCTGGCCCGCGCGCTCGTCTATGCCGACGCCACGATCATCTCGCCGATGGACTTCCTGCGCGTGCCGCTGTCGGCGCTGGTCGGCTGGCTGCTCTACAGCGAGCAGATCGACATTTTTACCGCCGGCGGCGCCCTGCTGATCCTGATGGGCAACCTGCTCAACCTGCAGCGCAAGGCGCCAAAACCGGCCGAAGTGGCGGCGTCGTAGCGATCCACCCGTCAGTTCCCCTCATCAGGTATGTTGAGCAAGTGGCGGATTGCGTAACGTCCGGCGCGCAAGCCGTCCAGGGGCCGGGGACGTCGTCAGCGTTGCACCGTGCCATCGGGCCCGACAACGCCCCAGGCGGTCGCCGTATCGTAGAAGAACTGCTCCTTGGCGATCCGATCACCGCGCCACTGCTGCAGCGCCACCTCTTCCAGCCGCTGGACGACACCATCCTTGTCGGTCTTGTCGAATGTCCAGCGGATGGCGACGTTGTCACCGTCGACCAGGAAAGTCTGGACGGGATGCGTGTGCATCTTCTGGAGTTGGTCCAAAACCGATTGCTCGCGCGCCATCAGCATTTCCTTGCCGCGCCGCGGGACGCCGAGATTCTCCTGCATGGTTGCATCGTCATGGTAGAAGTCGGCGATCGCCTTGACATGGCTGCCTTTGACCACCTCCTTGAGGAAGGCTTCGACGCGTTCGCGGCTGGGCATGATTGTGCGTTCCTTTGAAGTTCGTACTCAACGCATGTGGTTCAAAGGAGCTTCACTTCAACCATGCGGGGCATGCTGGCCCTATCGGCCGCAATGCCAGGCCCACAACTATGTTACGCAGCGATGCGCTGGCCGACGTCCATGTGATTGCCGTCGGCATCGCCTGAATATCAGCGCAGCCTAGACGAGTTCGACTTCCACCACACCCGGCACAGCCCGCATCGCAGAGGCGATCTGCGGCGAGATGCGGTAGCGGTTGGGCAGTTCGATCTCGACCTCGCCCTGCGCCTCTTCTTTGATGACGATAATGCTTACCTGACTTTCCCCACGCTGGGTAAGCTGCGATTGAATCGCCGATGCAGGCCCGTCATTTCGCACGAAAATGCGCAGCGCCTTTTGGATGCGGCTTGCCTCATCCTCCAGCGACTGCACCGTCTGGATGCGCAGATTGACGCCTTCCGGCCGGTCCTCGGCCGAAACGGTGATCACCACCGAGCGGCCCGGCTCGAGCAGATCGCGATATTGCGCCAGCCCCTCGGAAAACAGCACGGCCTCATACTGGCCCGACGTGTCGGAAAAGGCGATGACGCCCATCTTGTTGCCGGTGCGCGTCTTGCGCTCCTGCTTGGTGGTGACTGTGCCGGCGAGCCGCCCGGCAGCGGCACCGCGTTTGACCGCGGCCGAGAACTCGCCCCAGTTCTGCACCCGCATTTTCTGCAGCGCCGCCTTGTACTCGTCTAGCGGATGCGCCGAGAGATAAAAGCCGACCACCTGGAATTCGCGGTGCAGCCGGTCCGCTGCAAGCCATGGATCGGTCGGCGGCAAATTGAGCGCCTGCTGCTGCGCGCCAAGAGAAGCGCCGAAAATGTCGTGCTGGCCCGAAATCGCGTTCTGCTGCGCCAGCGAGGCCAGCCCCATCATCCGTTCGACGCCGGCCATCATCTGGGCGCGGTCATGGCCGAAACAATCGAGCGCGCCGGCCATGATCAGGCTTTCGAAGACGCGCTTGCCAACGATCTTCGGGTCGACCCGTTCGCAGAAATCGGCGAGGTTCTTGAACGGCTTTTCGCCGCGCATCGCGACGATATGCTCGACCGCCGCATCGCCAACGCCCTTCAGCGCCGCAAGCGAATAATAGATGCGGTTCTCGCCGACTTCGAAATTGCGGAAGCTGGTCATCACCGACGGCGCCACCACCTCGATGCCTAGGCGCAGCGCATCCTGGCGGAAATCGGCGAGCTTGTCGGTGTTACCCATATCGAGCGTCATCGACGCCGCCAGGAATTCGACCGGGTAGTGCGCCTTGAGATAGGCGGTCTGGTAGGACACGACGGCGTAGGCGGCAGCGTGCGATTTGTTGAAGCCGTAGTCGGCGAACTTGGCCAAAAGGTCGAAGATGAAGTCGGCCTGCGGCTTGCCGACGCCACGCTCGACGGCGCCCGAGACGAAGCGCTCGCGCTGCTTGTCCATCTCGGCGCGGATCTTCTTGCCCATGGCGCGGCGCAGAAGGTCGGCTTCGCCGAGCGAATAGCCCGACAGCTCCTGCGCGATCTGCATCACCTGTTCCTGGTAGACGATGACGCCTTGCGTCTCCTTCACCAGATGGTCGATCTTGGGATGGATAGAGGCCATCTCCTCCTCGCCATGTTTTCTGGCATTGTAGGTCGGGATGTTCTCCATCGGGCCGGGACGGTAGAGCGCCACCAGCGCGATGATGTCCTCGATGCAGTCGGGCCGCATGCCGATCAGCGCCTTGCGCATGCCGGCACTTTCCACCTGGAACACACCGACCACTTCGCCGCGCGACAGCATGGCGTAGGTGTCGGGATCGTCGAGCGGGATCGTCGCCAGGTCGATCTCGATGCCGCGGCGGCGGATCAGCTTCACCGCCGTCTCCAGCACCGTCAGCGTCTTCAGGCCGAGGAAGTCGAACTTCACCAGCCCGGCCTGCTCGACATATTTCATGTTGAACTGGGTGACCGGCATGTCCGAGCGCGGATCGCGGTACATCGGCACCAGTTCCGACAAAGGCCGGTCGCCGATGACGATGCCGGCGGCATGCGTCGAGGCGTGGCGGTAGAGGCCTTCCAGTTTCTGCGCCATATCGAGCAGCGTCTGCACGATCGGCTCCTTCTCGGCCTCCTCGGCAAAGCGCGGCTCGTTGGCGATGGCATCCGCCAGCTTTACCGGATTGGCCGGGTTTTGCGGCACCATCTTGGACAGCTTGTCGACCTGGCCGTAGGGCATCTGCAGCACGCGGCCAACGTCGCGCAGCACCGCACGGGCCTGCAGCGTACCGAAGGTGATGATCTGCCCGACCTGATCGCGGCCGTATTTCTGCTGGACGTAGCGGATGACCTCTTCGCGCCGGTCCTGACAGAAGTCGATGTCGAAGTCGGGCATCGACACGCGGTCCGGGTTGAGGAAGCGCTCGAACAGAAGCGAGAAGCGCAGCGGGTCGATGTCGGTGATGGTCGTCGAATAGGCAACCAGCGATCCGGCGCCCGAACCGCGGCCCGGCCCAACCGGAATGCCTTGCGACTTCGCCCATTTGATAAAGTCGGCAACGATCAGGAAGTAGCCGGGGAATTTCATCTTCTCGATGATGGAAAGCTCGAAATCGAGCCGCTCGCGATACTGCTCGGCGGTATAGCCGGCAGTGGGTCCATGCGCCGCCAGCCGTGCATCGAGCCCTTCATAGGCCTGGCGGCGCAGCTCGTCGGCCTCGGCCTTCAGCGCCACCTCATTGTCGGCGACATCGCCCCCGGTAAAACGCGGCAGGATCGGGTTGCGGGTTTTGGGATAATAGGAGCAGCGCAGCGCGATCTCGACAGTGTTATCGATGGCTTCCGGCAGGTCGGCGAACAACCTTGCCATGTCGGCCTGGCTGCGCAGGAAATTGTCCGCTGTCAGGCGGCGGCGGTTGTCGGCGGCGACGACCGAACCCTCGGCAATCGCGATCAGCGCGTCGTGTGCGTCATAGTCGTCGCGGGCAGAGAAGAACGCCTCATTGGTGGCGACCAGCGGCAGGTCATGGACATAGGCAAGATCGACCGTCGATTTCTCGATCGCGCGGTCATAGCCGGAAACCCGATCCAGTTCGACATAGAGCCGGTCGCCAAACAGCGCCTTGAGCGCCAGCAGCCGCGCTTCGGCGAGATCGCGGCGGTCCTCCTTCAGGGCCCGACCTATCGGACCGCGCGGGCCGCCGCTGAGGCAGATCAGGCCATCGCTATGGCCCTCAAGCATTGCTGACGTCAGATGCACGGCCTCGCCCGGCGGCGTCTCCAGATAGACCTGACTGACCAGCCTGACCAGATTGCCATAGCCGGCCTCGGTGGCGGCGAGCAGCACCACGGCATGCATCTCCGGCCCATGGCGGCGGCGGTCGCGCTGCGCGTCGCTGGTCTCGCCGGAAAAGGCGAGATCGATCTGGCAGCCGATGATCGGCTGGATGCCTTCCTTCACCGCCTTCTGAGCGAATTCCAGTGCACCGAACAGATTGTTGGTGTCGGTGACGGCGATGGCCGGGCACTCGTCCTTGACGGCATGACCGACAACGGCGCCGACCTGCAAGGCTCCTTCGAGCAGCGAATAGGCCGAATGCACGCGCAGATGGATGAATGGCCGCGCCGGTGCCTCCGGGCGCGAAGCGGCGATCGCTGCTTCGCGCTTCAGGGGATCGCGGGGAAGTTTATCATCCGCCATGGTGTTTCAATTGCTCGAAGGGCTTTGAGTCGATGGAAATGTATTGTCCGGGACCGGGCGATGCCAGTCCAGCACAAATGAACACCGACCACAGGCTTCCGTAGCCTTGCCTTATGCGAACTCCATGATCACCGCGTCCACGGCAAGGCTATCGCCAGGTTTGGCGTTGAGCTTCGACACGACAAGATCACGGTCGGCGCGCAGCACGTTTTCCATCTTCATCGCCTCGACCACGGCCAGCGTCTCGCCGGCCTTGACCTCCTGCCCCTCGACAACCGCGATCGACACGACCAGGCCCGGCATCGGGCAAAGCAGCATCTTGGACGTGTCCGGCGCCACCTTTTCCGGCATTAGCCGTTCCAGCTCCGCTATGCGCGGCAGCATGGCGCGTGCGTTCACCGACATGCCTTTCCAGGCGATGCGCAAGCCGTTCGGCAGCGGCCTGATCTGCGCTGTAACCTTGCGGGCGCCGACATGACCGCGCCAGATCAGATCGCCCGGCCGCCAGTCGGAAGTCACCGTCAGCGCCTTGCCGCCATTGACCGACAGGTCGATTTCCATCGGGATGGAGACCATGCCTTCCAGGATCGAGGCGAAAAGATAATCCTCGCCGATCTTCACCACCCAGTCGCGTTTGAGCGCACCCGAATGCGGCGCCAGCCGTCCGCCCAACCGGTCGAGCCGGTCGCGGCGCAGAAGCTCGACCGCGGTCGCGATTGCCGCCAGCACGGCTTTTTCGTCAGCGTCGGGTACGATCGGCGCAAAACCATCAGGATATTCCTCGGCGATGAAACCGGTCGATATCCGCCCTTCGCGCCAGCGCGGATGCTGCATCAGCGCTGCCAGAAACGGGATGTTGTGCTCGATGCCGTCGACGACAAAACTGTCGAGCGCCTCCGACATGGCATCGATCGCCTCGATACGCGTCGGCGCCCAGGTGCAGAGCTTTGCCACCATCGGGTCATAGAACATCGAAATCTCGGAGCCTTCGGTGACGCCGGTGTCGTTGCGGATGATGACGTTGCCGAACGTGCCCTCCTCCGGCGGCCGGTAGCGCGTCAGCCGGCCGATCGACGGCAGGAAATTGCGATAGGGATCCTCGGCATAGAGCCGGCTTTCCACCGCCCAGCCGTTCAGCTTGACGTCGCTCTGCTTGATGCCGAGCTTTTCGCCGGCCGCGACGCGGATCATCTGCTCGACCAGATCAATGCCGGTGACGAGCTCGGTGACCGGATGCTCGACCTGCAATCGTGTATTCATTTCAAGGAAATAGAAGTTCTTTTCAGCGTCGACGATGAACTCGACGGTGCCGGCGCTCTGATAGTCGACCGCCTTGGCCAGCGCGACTGCCTGCTCGCCCATCGCCTTCCTGGTTTTGGCATCGAGGAATGGCGACGGCGCCTCTTCGGCGACCTTCTGGTTGCGGCGCTGGATCGAGCATTCGCGCTCGCCGAGGTAGAGCGCGGTGCCATGCGCATCGGCCAACACCTGGATCTCGATATGGCGCGGATCGACGACGAATTTCTCGATGAAGACACGGTCGTCGCCGAACGAGCTTTTGGCTTCCGAGCGCGCCCGGTCGAAGCCGTCGCGCACCTCGGCCTCGCTCCAGGCGATGCGCATGCCCTTGCCGCCGCCGCCGGCCGAAGCCTTGATCATCACGGGATAGCCGATCTCGCCGGCGATCTTTTCGGCATGGTCGGCATTCTCGATCACGCCAAGCCAGCCGGGTACCGTCGAAACCTTGGCCGCATTGGCGAACTTCTTCGATTCGATCTTGTCGCCCATCGCCTTGATCGCTTTGGGTTTCGGACCGATGAAGACAATGCCCTCGGCCTCTAGCGCTTCGCAGAAGGCGGCCCGTTCCGACAGGAACCCGTAGCCGGGATGCACGGCCTGCGCGCCTTTTTCCTTGCAGGCAGCGATGATTTTCTCAGGCACGAGATAGCTCTGCGCGGCGGGCGACGGCCCGATATGCACAGCTTCGTCGGCCATCTCGACATGCATGGCGTCGCGATCAGCGTCGGAATAAACCGCGACGGTGGCGATGCCCATCTTGCGCGCCGTCTTGATGACGCGGCAAGCGATCTCGCCGCGATTGGCGATCAGGATTTTCGTGAACATCGAAGGCGCTTCCTCGGGTCTTTCGTCCTTCTTATGGGCTTCGGCAGCCCGGCTCAAGCACCGCCCGGCCGCGCACCCACCAAGACACTTCCGGCACGCCAGGCCCGAGTCGCGCGACAAAGGTCGGGCTCGCCGACGCCTGGGCCAAGATTTGCGCCATATTTGGTCGCCAAATCGGGTTGAAACAGTATAAAAATCCTGAAAGCCTGAAGACCAATCGCATGGGAGGAATTGCCTGATGAAAACCCGCGCCGCAGTCGCTGTCGCCGCCGGAAAGCCGCTGGAGATCATGGAGGTCGACCTCGACGGACCGCGCGAGGGCGAGGTGCTGGTCGAAATCAAGGCGACCGGCATCTGCCATACTGACGAGTTCACCCTGTCGGGCGCCGATCCAGAAGGCCTGTTCCCGGCGATCCTTGGCCATGAAGGCGCCGGTGTCGTCGTCGATGTCGGCAAGGGCGTGACGTCGGTCAAGAAGGGCGACCATGTCATCCCGCTCTATACGCCGGAATGCCGCCAGTGCCCGTCCTGCCTGTCGCGCAAGACCAATCTGTGCACCGCCATCCGCGCCACGCAGGGACAAGGGCTGATGCCCGATGGTTCGTCGCGCTTCTCGGTCGGCAAGGACAAGATCTTCCACTATATGGGCTGCTCGACCTTCTCGAACTTCACCGTGCTGCCCGAGATCGCGGTGGCCAAGGTCAACCCCGACGCCCCCTTCGACAAGATCTGCTACATCGGCTGCGGCGTCACCACCGGCATCGGCGCCGTCATCAACACGGCCAAGGTCGAGCAAGGCGCAACCGCCGTCGTCTTCGGCCTCGGCGGCATCGGCTTGAACGTCATCCAGGGCCTGAAGCTGGCAGGCGCCGACATGATCATCGGTGTCGATCTCAACAACGACAAGAAAGCCTGGGGCGAACGCTTCGGCATGACGCATTTCGTCAATCCGAAGGAGATCGACGGCGACATCGTCCCTCACCTCGTCAACATGACCAAGCGCGGCGCCGACCAGATCGGCGGCGCCGACTACACATTCGATTGCACCGGCAACACCAAAGTGATGCGCCAGGCGCTGGAAGCCTCGCATCGCGGCTGGGGCAAGTCGGTCATCATCGGCGTCGCCGGCGCCGGCCAGGAGATTTCGACCAGACCCTTCCAATTGGTCACCGGCCGCACCTGGATGGGCACGGCCTTTGGCGGCGCGCGTGGCCGCACCGACGTGCCAAAAATCGTCGACTGGTACATGGACGGCAAGATCCAGATCGACCCGATGATCACTCATCTGCTGAAGCTGGAAGACATCAACAAGGGCTTCGACCTCATGCATGAGGGCAAGTCGATCCGAAGCGTGGTCGTCTATTGAAGGAGGTTCGAATTCGCTTCGTCGACCCTGAGAAGTCGACGATCCATCGAATACGGAACTTTGGCGAGGATCTCTTGCGCAGCTTCCGCGAAGAAAAGCGCGTCACGGTCAATCTGGAGGAGATCGACCGTGCCCAAGATGAGATCGCTTATCTCGTGCATGGACAGTTTCTAAGGAGGAGCCTGACCGAAGTGCATCGTCTGCTGAAGGTGCACTTCATGGAAAATGAAGTGGTCATTGAGACTTAGTCGAGATGACAAAACAGGGAGGAAGAAAATGCCTGAAAAACTGCATCCCAAGATCGACAATGGCTTGCCCAAGGAAAGCGCGAGCTTTGCCGGCGGCACGCTGGTCTGCGCCTGCACCAGCAAGCCGGTGAAGGTGAAGGTCAAGGGCCAGATCGCTCATAACCATGCCTGCGGCTGCACCAAATGCTGGAAACCAGAAGGCGCGGTGTTCTCGGTCGTGGCGGTCGCCGGCACCGGCGACGTCACCGTCACCGAGAACGGCGACAAGCTGAAGGTGGCTGATCCCTCAGCGCTCATCCAGCGCCATGCCTGCACCGGCTGTGGCGTCCACATGCATGGCCCGGTCGAGCGCGATCATCCGTTCAAGGGCCTGACCTTCCTCCACCCCGAACGCTTCGAGGAAGACGGTTGGTCGCCGCCGGGCTTTGCCGCCTTCGTCTCCTCAATCATCGAGTCCGGTGTCGATCCGAAGCGGATGGACGGCATCCGCGCACAACTGAGGTCGATCGGGCTCGAGCCCTATGACTGCCTCAACCCCGGCCTGATGGACTACATGGCCACTTGGACGGCAAAGAAATCCGGCGCGCTTCCGGCCTGAATGAAAACGAAAGGGCTGGCTTGCGACGCCGGCCCTTCTCCCCAGCCCACCGCGTATTGCTACCGGGTAGTTGATGAATCTCAGGGGCTTCAAAAACTGGAAGTTGAAGCTCCGCTATGGGCGGGTGAGAACCGACTTTCATCACTACACGCTGCTGGCCGACGGCGAAGTGGGTCTCCAAACGCGGAGTACGGAACTGCCGACGCGGGACCCGCCTTCTTTGGCATGAGCGTCTGGGCTTATAACTCCGATCAAGCGACCGACATGATCCGCACCATCGGCCAACATGTCGGATTTGCTTGTACTGGGAAAATCTACGTCTATGACACCGAGGCCGAGGAACCGCCCGGCGCCGAGCCGCGCGGTTATAATTTGAAGTTCACACCCTATGAACGCGACTAGTGTCGACCCTCCCCAGATCTACGTCGACGCCGACGCCTGCCCGGTGAAAGCCGAGGTCGAAAAGGTCGCCGAGCGCCATGGCGTCGTCGTCACTTACGTCTCCAATGGCGGGCTTCGTCCTTCGCGCGATCCGATGATCCGCAACGTGGTCGTCTCCAAGGGTGCTGACGCCGCCGACGACTGGATTGTCGACAACGCGAAATCCAACGACATTGTGATCACCGCCGACATTCCGCTTGCCGCCCGCGCCGTGGCGCTGGGCGCCCATGTGCTTGGGCCAACCGGTCGCCCGTTCACGCCTGAAACCATCGGCATGGCGGTGGCGATGCGCGATTTGAAGCAGCATTTGCGCGAGACCGGCGAGAGCAAGGGTTACAATGCCAGCTTTGCGCCGCAGGACCGCTCGCGCTTCCTGGGCGAACTCGACCGTATCTTGCGGCGCGCGCTGAAATCCGTCACACCGGGCTAGAGCAATTCCAGGAAAAGTGTGTAGCGGTTTTCCCGGGAAAAGCGCGTAGCGCTTTCCCCAGGGAATTGCCTCAAAGAAAAAGATAGAGCGGTTCGCCGTTTCCGTGAAACGGTGAACTGATCTAGAAACGGCACCCGGGCCATGGCGACTGACATCCCGATTACAAACCCGCTGCACCGGCACAAACAATTCCTGGTGTCGGCCTGTGTCGGCCTGCCGGCGCTGGCGATCGCACTGATAGCGGGCGCGCCGCTTGCCTATTCGATTTCGATTGCCGCTGACGCCTTCTTCGTCGTCTTCATTGCGCTGGTCATCGCCAAGATGCCGCTGCTGTCCGGCCGCTATCTCAGCAAGAATGCGCGCGAGGTCGACCTGCCGGTGCTGAGCATTTTTGCCATCACGCTGGGCGTCGTCAGCATCGCCATTATCCTATTGTTTCTGCTGATCAATCACAAGGGGCGTGACCCTATCGAGCTTGGCGTCGCTATGCTGTCTGTCCCGCTCGGCTGGTTCACCATCCATGCCATGGCCGCACTTCACTACGCGCATGTCTACTGGATGGACGGCGATGCGATCGATGCTGAAACCAAGAAGAAAATGCCGGTCGGCGGCCTCGAGTTTCCCGGCAGCAAACGGCCCGAGGGCTGGGATTTCCTATACTTCGCGACGGTGATCGGCATGACCGCGCAGACGGCCGACACAGCGATAACCACCTCGCATATGCGCCGCGTCGTGCTTGTCCATTCGATCCTGTCGTTCTTCTTCAACACCGTGATCGTCGCTGCCGTGGTCAATCTCGCCGTCAGCCTCGGTAATTCGGGGCCGTAACAAAAATTCGCTCGTAATAAAAACGTGATCGGATGAAACATCGCTTTCGATAGAGACGTATTGGGAGGAGAACGACAAGCGCGGCCATGTCGGGATCGCGCAGCCGGGAGACCAGGAAATATGGAATCCGTTGCCATGACCCAGCCCAGCATCGGGGCTGATACCACTATGCCGAAGGAGACGACACTGATCTACCGGCAGTCGCGCTGGACGCGTCTGACGCACTGGCTGTGGGCGATTTCGCTGTTCTTCATGCTGTTGTCCGGCCTGCAGATCTTCAACGCCCGCCCGCAGCTCTACATCGGCAAGCAATCCGGCTTCGAATACAACAACACTGTCTTTGCCATCGGCGCCGAAAACACCACGACCGGCCCGCGCGGCTATACCGAAATCTTCGGCCATCGCTTCGACACCACCGGCGTGCTCGGCTGGTCGGGACCGGCGGGCCAGGAGACCTCGCGCGCCTTCCCGTCCTGGGCGACGATCCCGTCCTACTACGACCTCGGCACCGCCCGCGTCGTGCATTTCTTCTTTGCCTGGATACTGACTACCACCCTGGTCGTCTGGCTGATCGCCAGCCTGGTCAACGGCCATTTGCGCCGCGATCTGGCGCCGCGCCTGGACGACCTTAAGCGCTTGCCGCAGGACATTATCGACCACGCCAAGCTCAGGTTTCACCACACCCGCGAATACAACACGCTCCAGAAAATGGCTTATGGCGGCGTGCTGTTCGTGCTGTTGCCGCTGATGATCATCACCGGCCTTGCCATGTCGCCGAGCATGAACTCGGTGCTTCCCTGGCTCAACGAGGTGCTCGGCGGCCGGCAGACGGCGCGCACCATCCATTTCACGGTGATGGTGCTGCTGGTCGGGTTTTTCATCATCCACATGCTGATGATCCTTGCCGCCGGCCCGATCAACGAACTGCGCTCGATCATCACCGGCTGGTACCGCACCGATCCACCCGCGCATGACGACAAACCCGCCGAGAGGAGTGTCTGACATGGCCAAATTCCAGATCAGCCGCCGCAAATTGCTGACGGGTGCCAGCCTCGGCGTTTCCGGCATCATGCTGTCGGGCTGCGATGCCTTTGATAGCCAGCTCGGCATGGGCGACGGCCTGCGCAGCTTCCTCGAAAACGCCAATGGCCTGACCTATCGCGCGCAACGCTGGCTGGCCGGCCGCGACGCGCTGGCGCCGGAATTTTCCGAGGCCGACATCCGCCAGCCGCAGCGGCCGAACGGCGTGACCGCGCCCGACGACGACACCTACAAAGGCTTGCTCGCCAACAATTTCGCCGATTGGCGGCTGGAAGTGACGGGCCTGGTCGAAAAGCCGCTGTCGCTCAGCCGCGAGCAGCTGCAGAACATGCCGAGCCGCACCCAGATCACCCGGCATGACTGCGTCGAAGGCTGGAGTTGCATCGCCAAATGGACCGGAACGCCGCTGTCGCTGGTGCTGGATCAGGCTGTCGTTAAGCCTGAGGCGCGCTACGTCATGTTCCACTGCCTCGACACGATCGACCGCACCCTCTCTGGCGAGATCAAATATTACGGCACCATCGACCTGATCGACGCCCGCCACCCGCAGACGATCCTGGCCTATGGCCTGAACGGCAAGCCGCTGCCGGTCGAAAACGGCGCGCCGCTGCGCGTGCGCGTCGAGCGCCAGCTCGGCTACAAGATGCCGAAATATCTCTACAAGATCGAGTTGGTCGACAGTTTTGCAAAAGTCGGCGGCGGCCGCGGCGGCTATTGGGAGGACAATGGCTACGACTGGTATGGCGGGATTTGATTGAGCCTCCCGATCGAGTTCACGCCACCTTGTCGAGCAGCGGCTTCAACGCCGGGTGAATCTCCGGCGAGGCGTGCTTGATCAGCGTCAGCAGCGCGCGTTCATTGTCGTGCAGCGGGCGGTCGGTGCCGATGCGCTCGGCCAGCCATTTCGCCTCGCCGGCATCGATCGTTTCGGCACGGCGCGCGAGCGCTTCGGCAGCCCGGTTCTTCGATTCCCACTCGGCCTCGATATCGCCGGGCGAACGATAGGCCTCCATGATGCCTGCGAGCCCGCCCGACACCATGCGGGCGAAAAAGCCGCCAATCTCAGGCTCGGCCTGTTCGAAGAAGCTGTCACGGCGCAAGGCAGCCTCGCGCGTCGGCGCTTCGTAGCCGGCCGAACACATGACGAAGTTGGCGAGCGCCTTGACGAACAACTCGTTCCAGGATGGATCATTGCCGGCGGCGGAAGTCTGCTCGTTGATCCTGAACAGCACCTCGGCCTCGGTGCGGGTGATGGCGATGTTACCGTCGCCGCCATAGGCATAGAGGATGCGGCGCAACAGATCGACTTCGGCCTTGGCGACCAGCCCGGGAACCAGCGCGCCACCGAGCATCAGCGGTCCCTTGCCATCCACCACTGCATGGGCGACCTGTTCCAGCGCATAGGCGGACAGCCGGCCGGGCGATGATTTCGCCCTCTCCAGCACATGCACCAGGAGCTCCAGCTCGGTGAGACTATCGACCATCCCGTCGCGCGAGATTGTCCGGATTAACCAGTCGGCATTGTCCTCGGAAATGTAGCCCGCCGGCTTTTCCTGGTGGACGATATAATCCGTGACGGCCTCGACGAAGAATTCAGGCCATTCCTGGGATTTGTCCCTGACCGTGGCGTCAAGCGCAAACAGCGCCTCGGCCTCACCGCGGCTTACCACGCCATCGGCGAACACTTCGCGGCGCAACATGACGACATCTTCCGCCGTGATGCGGTCTTTGGAGGCCAGCCCCGCCACCCGCATGCTCCCGATCCGTTCGCCCATCAGTCAGTCCCCGTCCGTCGTGCTAACCCAACTACCGGCCAAACTATCGGCAGTGTCTTGAAAAACCGGCAAACGGCGTGGTTAGCGAAGACTTGCCAGGAAGATGTCGCTGGCAGGTGACAAGGTGTCGCCGACAAGCTATGGATGGCGCGTCGAGGACTCAGGGTCTGAGTCCTACCTGTTTGCGGGAGAGAGCAGCGCGAGCTGCCGCCGAAGGGGAAATCGCCCGAAATCTCTCAGGCAAAAGAACCGTAGACGGGAAAGACACTCTGGAAAGTCGGGGCTTGCCCCCGCGCCGAAGGTGTAAGCGTCGCCGACAGAGTTCCGGTTGCGCGAGTCTCTCAGGCTTCAGACAGAGGGGCACGGACTGGTCGCCAGCAGCGGCCGATTGCGTGCGACTCTGGAGATGACATGACGGGCGACGATACCAAACACCTTCCCCTCGAGGACCTGCACACCGCCGTCGGCGCACGCTTTGGCGCCTTTGCCGGCTGGTCGATGCCGCTGACCTATCCGGCCGGCGTGATGAAGGAGCACCTCCACGCCCGCGAACATGCCGGCCTGTTCGACATTTCGCATATGAAGCTGTTCGAAGTCAGCGGACCGGGCGCCGGCGGCCTGCTCAACCGCGCCTGCCCGCTCGATGCCGGCGCGCTCGACATTTCGCAGTCCAAATACACCTTTTTCCTCAATGAGGCCGCCGGGATCATCGACGACCTGATCGTCACCCGGCTCGGCGATACCAGGTTCATGGTGGTCGCCAATGCCGGCAATGCTGTCGAGGACGAGAAGCACTTGCGCGCGCTGGCGGCGGATTTCGATGTGAAGGTCGCGGCGCTTGACCGCGTCTTTCTCGCCATCCAGGGACCCGAAGCGTGGGCCGCTCTGTCCCGCGCCGGCATCGAGACCGGCTCGCTGCTGTTCATGCACGGCATCGAGCCGAAGCAGAACTGGTTCATGAGCCGCTCCGGCTATACCGGCGAGGACGGATTCGAGATCGGCCTGCCCGAAGCGGATGCGCGGGCTTTGGTTGCGAAATTGCTTGAGGACGAGCGCGTGTTGTGGATCGGCCTTGCCGCCCGCGACTCGCTGCGGCTGGAGGCCGGCCTCTGCCTGCATGGCCAGGACATCACGCCGGAAATCGATCCGGCCAGTGCCGGCCTGATGTGGGCGATCCCCAAGGATCTCCGTGCCAGCGGATCCTTCATCGGCGCCGACGCCTTGCGGGCGATCCTGGAGCGTGGCGCGGCGCAAAAGCGCGTCGGCCTGAAGCCGGACGGCCGCCAACCGGTGCGCGCCGGCGCTGCCCTGTTCGACGCCGACGGCAATGCGGCCGGCCATGTCACATCAGGCGGGTTCGGCCCCTCGGCCGGCCATCCCGTCGCCATGGGCTATACCTCGGCGTCCCTGGCCAAGCCGGGGACAAAACTGTTCGCCGATGTTCGCGGGACGAAAATCCCGATCGATATCAGTTCCTTGCCCTTCACTCCTCATCGCTACCGCAAAGGATAAATCCCGATGGCAAAAACCTATTTCACACAAGATCACGAATGGCTGAGCGTCGAAGGCGGCATCGCCACCGTCGGGATCACCGACTATGCGCAGGAACAGCTTGGCGATCTTGTCTTTGTCGAACTGCCTCAAATCGGCACGAAGCTGAGCAAGGGCGATACGGCCGTGGTTGTCGAATCCGTCAAGGCGGCCTCCGACGTCTATGCGCCGGTCGATGGCGAGATCATCGACGCCAATGGCGCGCTGTCCTCGGACCCGTCGCTGGTCAATTCGGCGGCCACCGGCGACGGCTGGCTGTGGAAGATGAAGCTTGCCGACGAAGGCCAGCTCGCCGGCCTCATGGATGACGCCGCCTACAAAGCCCATATCGGCTGATAACAGGACTTAAAAACGATGAGCGCAGCACTTACCCCCTTCTCGGCCCGCCATATCGGCCCGGGCGTCAATGATGTCAGAGCCATGCTTGCCGTGATCGGCGTCCCCTCCGTCGAGACGCTGATCAGCCAGGCCGTGCCGCAGTCGATCCGCCTCGACCTGCCGCTGGCCCTGCCCGCACCGGCGAGCGAAGCCGAGGCGTTGGCCGAATTGTCGGCGACCATGGCGAAGAACACGGTGCTGAAGAGCTTCATCGGCGCCGGCTATCACGGCGTCCACGTGCCGCCGGTCATCCAGCGCAACCTGTTCGAGAACCCGGCCTGGTACACCGCCTATACGCCCTACCAGGCCGAGATCAGCCAGGGTCGCCTGGAAATGCTGTTCAATTTCCAGACGCTGGTCACCGAATTGACCGGCCTGCCGGTAGCCTCGGCCTCGCTGCTCGATGAAGCGACCGCGGTGGCTGAAGCCGTTGGCATCGCCTTGCGCCATCATCGCGACAAGCGCACCAAGGTGGCGCTGGCCGGTACGCCACACCCGCAGACGCTGGACGCCGTGCGTACCCGCGCCGAACCGCTCGGCATCGAGGTCGACGGCGAGACCATCGACGACAACACCGCCGCTCTGCTCGTCTCCTGGCCGGACACGTTTGGTGTCTATGGCGACCACAAGGCGGCGATCGACAAGGCGCGCGCCACCGGTGCGGTCGTCGTCTTCATCGCCGATCCGCTTGCGCTAACGCTCACCGATGCGCCGGCCAAGCTTGGCGCCGACATCGCCGTCGGCCCGATGCAGCGCTTTGGCGTGCCGATGGGCTTTGGCGGCCCGCACGCCGCCTATTGCGCCGTCTCCGACAAACTGACCCGGCTGATGCCCGGCCGCCTCGTCGGCCAGTCCACTGACAGCAAGGGCCGCCCGGGCTATCGTCTTGCCCTGCAGACACGCGAACAGCATATCCGCCGCGACAAGGCGACCTCCAACATCTGCACCGCGCAGGCGCTGCTTGCCAACATGGCGACGGCCTATGCGATCTGGCATGGCCCCACCGGCTTGCAGGCCATCGCAGGGCGCATCCATGAGCTCGCCAATCGCCTCGCGGCGGGCCTGAAGGCCGCAGGTGTTTCCATACTCGGCTCAAGCCGCTTCGACACGGTTACGGCCGAGGTGAAGGGCAAGGCAGCCTCGATCGACGCTGCCGCTGAAAAGGATGGCCGGTTGCTGCGTGTCATCGATGCCGACCGCATCAGCATCGCCTTCGACGAGACCTCGACCGAGGCCGATCTCGAGGCGATCGCCGCCCTGTTCGGCGCCAAGCCCGGGGCTGCCGAAGCCGGCGTGATGCCCGGCAAGCCGCGCGGCAAGGAATTCCTCACCCAGCCGGTTTTCCGCGAGAACCACTCCGAAACCGACATGATGCGCTTGCTGCGCCGGCTGGCCGACAAGGACCTGGCGCTCGACCGCACCATGATCCCGCTGGGCTCCTGCACCATGAAGCTCAACGCGGCGGCCGAAATGATGCCGGTCAGCTGGCCGAGCGTCGCCAATCTGCATCCCTTTGCACCGGCCAGCCATTCGCAGGGCTATCGCGCGATGGTCGGCGAACTGGAGGGCTGGCTGGCTGAGATTACCGGCTTCGACGCCGTCAGCCTGCAGCCCAATGCCGGCAGCCAGGGCGAATATGCCGGCCTGCTCGCCATCCGCGCCTATCACCGCGCGCGCGGTGAAGGCCATCGCACCATCTGCCTGATCCCCTCCTCCGCGCATGGCACCAATCCGGCGAGTGCGGCCATGGCCGGCATGAGCGTCGTCGTCGTGCGCTGCCTGGAAGACGGCAATATCGACATGGACGATATGCGGGCCAAGGCCAACGAGCATTCCAAGAATCTCGCAGCGCTGATGTTCACCTATCCTTCGACGCACGGCGTCTACGAAGAAGGCGCGCGCCACCTCTGCGCCCTGATCCATGAGCATGGCGGTCAGGTCTATTTCGACGGCGCCAACCTCAACGCGCTGGTCGCCCTGGCGCGCCCCGCCGACATCGGCGCTGATGTCTGCCACATGAACCTGCACAAGACCTTCTGCATCCCGCATGGCGGCGGCGGTCCGGGTGTCGGCCCGATTGGCGTCAGGGCGCATCTCAAGCCCTATCTGCCGGGTCATGTGACCGAAGGCTCGGCGCATGCCGTGTCGGCTGCCCCGTTCGGCAGCGCTTCCATCCTGCCGATCACCTGGATGTACATCCGCATGATGGGCGCCGCCGGCCTGAAGCAGGCGACGGAGACGGCGATCATCTCGGCCAACTATGTGGCGACGCGGCTCGCGCCGTACTTCCCGCTTCTCTATAAGGGCAGGCACGATCGCATCGCGCATGAATGCATCCTCGACACCCGCGTGCTCAAGGAAAGCGCCGGCATCAGTGTCGACGACATCGCCAAGCGCCTGATCGACTACGGTTTCCATGCGCCGACCATGTCGTTCCCGGTCGCCGGCACGCTGATGGTCGAGCCAACCGAGTCCGAGCCCAAGCGCGAGCTCGACCGGTTCTGCGATGCAATGATCGCCATCGCCGGCGAGGCCGCCAAGGTGGCGAAGGGTGAATGGCCGCTTGACGACAACCCGCTGGTCAACGCGCCGCACACGGCAGCCGAAACGCTTGCCGGCCAGTGGACGCATCCTTATTCACGGCTGGAAGCGGCCTACCCTGCCGGAGACGCCGATACATCAGCCAAGTACTGGCCGCCGGTGTCGCGCATCGACAATGTCGCCGGCGACCGCAACCTCGTCTGCTCCTGCCCGCCGCTTTCGGAATATCTCGGCGCCGCCGAGTAACACTCTGGCCTGTCAGGCAGAACGCAAGGCCGGCCCGTCGGCCTTGCTGTTACGGTCGTGGACAAGCACGCGGTTTCGCCCGGCGTGCTTGGCCGCGTAGAGCGCCTTGTCGGCCTCGGCCAGCACGTCGTCGAGGCTGCTGCCGCCCTCCGCGCCGAAGCCGATGCCGCCGCTGACGCTGCTGCGCAGCGGACCGCGCGCCGTCGGCACCACTTCCGTACCGAAAGCGACGCCGATCTTGCTGGCGAGATCGTAGGCCTTGTCTTCAGTCATCCGCGACATGACCAGCGCGAACTCCTCGCCGCCCAGCCGGAAGGCATCGACGCCGGCCCTGTCATACTTCTTGATGATTGCGGCGAAGCGGCACAGCACCCGGTCGCCGACCGGATGGCCATAGACATCGTTGGTCCGCTTGAAATGATCGAGGTCGAACATGGCGACCGACATAAACGGACCGAAGACGCGCTCGCCATAGAGTGAATTCAAAGCCCGCCGGTTCATCAGGCCGGTCAGCGGGTCGGTCAAGGTCTCGGCCTTCAGTTCGATCTGCGCCTGCAAATGATGCAGCGACAGCGTCAGCGCGCCGAGCGCCGTCATGCAGGCGACCGCCACAACCGAATTCAGCCGCTCGGCCCAATTGTCGGGCGCGACGCCAAGCACCCACTGGCCCTTGACCAGAAGCACCGCGCCGCAGAGCCCGAAGGACAGCCCGCAGACACCGCTCAGCGCCGAGACAACCAGGAGAATGCCGCGATCATGACCGCCGCCCTTGATCCAGAACATCACCCCGATCAAGGCGAGCAGCATCGTTACCGTCATATAGGTGAGGATGAAGCCGACACCGTCGAAACCGAGATAGGTCACGCCGGCGCAGATCGCCATCGCAAGCAGGGCCGGCAGGACGGCGCGACTGTAGTTGCGCACGCCGAGATACTGCATGGCCGAAAGCGAAAGGACCAGGAAACCGAGGCTGAGCAGCGCCAGAGCTGCCTGGCAAAGCCAGGGATTGGGCTCCCTTGTGTAGCGCCAGAAGACGATGACATGGGCGACAAGCACCAGAATGCCGCACGCCACCGTCAGGACAAAGCGCGCACGCGGCGCCGTGAACCAGATCGCAAACATGGTAACGCTGAGGCATGTGCCCGACAGCGCAGCCGCCAGCAGGAGCGAACTGAAATCCAGCATGGGTGAACGACAGCCTTCAGGGATCGTCGGTTGCACCGCATCATAGGCGAGCGGCCGCTTCGAGATACCGTTTTTGGCCGGGCTTGCAGTGCAAATTTCCGACCAAGGTTTACAAACCGTCGATAGATCGCGGCAGATACCACAAACGACGGTTGCGAAGCCTCACCCCTTGTTGAGCAGCGCCAGATTGGCGTTGACCACGGTCGGGTCGGCCATGCCGGCCCTTGCTTCCATCAGCAGGGCTCTTGCCTTCTGCTTGTTGCCGCGCAGCAGCTGCGAATAGCCCATATTGTTGACGATCTGCGGCTTGCGCCCGGCAACCTTCAACAGCTGGTCGTAGGCACGATCGGCGAAGTCGAAGCGGCCGAGCTCGTCATAGGAGGCGGCCAGCCCCATCCATCCCTCGGCACTGTCGGCCTTCAGCTCCACGGCCTTGCGGAAATGCTGTTCGGCAAGACCGTAATTGGCGTCGCGGAACTGCGCCTTGCCCTGCGCCAGGTCGGACGTGCTGACGTCCTTTGCCGCCGGTTGGATCGATGTGGTCTTGGTCTTGTCGACGTTCTCAGTCGTACAACCGCTGACCGCCAAGACGGCCGCTAGCGCGGCCATTGCCGTGAAACTTCTGTGACGCATGCCCCTGCCCCAATCGCCCGATTTACCGGGTCATTCTCTGGGGATCATGTGTACAGGAGAGCGATTAAGCTTCGGTGCTGAAATGCGCTGAAAATTTGGTTTCCAGCACACCGTCCATTAACCAGCAGGCGCAGCCTTCGATCGGCACCGACGCGAGCGGCCTCAAGGTTCCAAGGCGTTGAGCGCAGCCGGAACCGGATAGCGGCTGCCGTCATAACGCAGCCGATAGGTATGGCCTGTGGACTTGCCGGGATGAGCCTGGCAGTCCCCGTTCGCATCAGGAAATGGATTATCGGTATCCGATCGCTCGACCACGTGAATGTCGTGATAGCCGTGATGTATGGCCCGGCCCATGGTCAGCGTCACCTGAGTGGAATGAAACGATCCTGCGCAGTTGGTATCGCCCTCGCCGCCACTGCCTGCCACGGTCATGCCAGCGAGCACCATCCGCAGGCCGTTGCCGTCAACCGCATAGAGCCGCAGATCGGTCTCGCTAAAGGGATTCGGCTGCGAATGGTTTGCCATCTCGATGCGCAGGCCGAAGGCGGTGACACCAGGGGCCAGCCCATAGCGGCCGGTGTCGACCTCGATCTCGCGGATTGCGATGGCGTCATCCGTCATAAGATCAGGCTGGAGCAGCCGCTGGCGCACCTGCAGGCTGTTCCGGTCGACCACCAGCAACTCGATATCGCCGACGTGCCGGTCGTCGCTGGATTGGGCGCTGTCGAGCAGCGGCACTGCGACCAGCAGCAATTCGTCATGGGCGGGCCAGACCTTGCAGACCAAACCGAACGGCGTATCGCCGTCCCGGAGGGTTTGAGCGATGCTGGTATGGGGCTCGAGTGTGAACGAGGTGCCGTCAGCACTCTTTCGAGCCTTGGGATAGGCCTGCTGCACGAGAGCGGCAGCATCGCCGCAGTCGCCGGCTGCAGCCTGGGCAGGCGACAAGCCGGCCGTGGCAAGGCAGAGGAAGACGGTGCACAAGACTATTCGCATTGGCTGATCACTCATTTGCTGGTTTTGCCGAAGCAGCCGCACTGGCCGGGTCCCACGAAATCCAGGCAGGGCTAATTGAAGTGAGTAACCGCAGGAAGTCGCCTGATGGCTCCGACGTATCTACTGCGCGGCAGTCATTTTGACGATGATCGGGATGACGGCGATCATCAGCACCACCGGCAGGATGCACACCACCACCGGCACCGACATCTTGGCCGGCAAGGCATGTGCCTTTTCCTCCGCCAGCGACATGCGCTTGTGGCGCATTTCGTCGGAGAACACACGCAGCGCCCCGGAGAGGCTGGTGCCGAGTTCCTTGGACTGCTGCAGGAGCGTGGCGAAGGAGCGCACCTCGTCAAGGCTGAGGCGATCGGCGAGCGCCTTCAGGGCATCGTCCAGGCTGCGGCCAGCCCTCAGTTCCAGCGACACCAACTGCAGGTTCTGGCTGAGCGACGGATAGGTCTTGGCCAATTCCTTCGAGACACGCTCGATGCCGGCTTCCATGCTCATGCCGGCATCGGAACAGACGATCATCAAATCCATGAAGTCGGGAAAGCCGTTGCGGTATTCGCGCATCTTTTCCCGCACCTTCTGGCTGAGCACCAGACCAGGCATGAAATAGCCGGCGGCTCCCGACAGGATGACGAAGGTCCAGCGGCTGGTCGCGGTGGAATCGGCGCTCGCCATCCACTGATTGACCAGGAACGCGCCGATCGCTGTGCCCACGAGGCAGCCGAAGCGGATCAGGAAGAACGTGCCGACCGCGCGCGGCTCCATATAGCCCGCCTGGATCAGCTTCATGCGCAGCCGGGCGACATTTTCCGGATCGCTCTTGGCGTAGAATTCCTGCGCCCGCTTCACCGCCTTCTCGCGCACGACGCTCTGGCTCTTCTTCGGCGCCGCCTCGACCTGTTCGGGAGCCTTCCTGTCGTCCACCTTGAGCCGGCGCTTGAGATCGTTGCGGTCGCCTTTGGCCAACACCAGCGGCCATGCCACCGCGCTGCCCCCCAATGCCAGGAGCAGCGCGGCCACCGGCATCATCGAGGTCGGCGCCAGCGAGGCGAGGAACTGGATCACCTGTTCCATCTCAGAACCGGAAGTTCGACATCTTGAACATGATGATGTTGCCCAGTATCAGCCATGTCACCGAGCCGCCCAGCAGGTACCAGGTCTTCGGCACATCCCAGACCTGGCTGTAAAATTGCGGCATCAGCACCATGATGGCGGCGAACAGCAGCGCCGGAACCGCCGTCAGGATGTAGGCCGACATACGGCCTTCCGTCGAAATGGCGCGCACCTTGCGGCGCAGCTTGCCGCGCTCGCGGATCGTCGTCGACAGCCCGTCGAGGATCTCGCGCAGATTGCCGCCCGAACTCGTCTGGATCGACACCGCGGTGACGAACAGCGGCAGATCCTCCTGGCCGACCCGGTCGAACAGTGAATTCAACGCCGAGACCAGGTCGGAACCATAGGTCACCTCGTCCGAGATAACGCCGAACTCGGTGCCGATCGGATCGGGCATCTCGCGCGACACCATGGAGATCGCCACCGGAACCGGATGCCCGGCCTTGAGGCCACGCGTGATCAGCTCCAGCGCCTCCGGCAGTTGCACGCCGAACCGCTTCACCCGGCGGCTACGCTTGGTACGCAGCACCAGCACCGGCAGCAGTGGCGCGAGCATTACAAACAGCAGAATGGCGAGCAGCAGCGGCAGGCCGTACCAGAGCGTGGTGAGCATCATCGCCAGCGCCACGCCCGTCGTGATTGTCAGGAACTTCGGCAACGGCATCACCATGCCAGACTGCGTGCGCAGCGCGCGGAAGCGGTCGGGTGAGAACAACGACGTGCCGGCGTCAAGGCCGCGCTCCTTGCGCAGCTGGATCAGCACCTGTTCCTGGCTGATCTTGTTTTCCTGCAGCTTCATGCGCCGGTTGATGGCCAGGCGCTTGTCGCTACGGCCGGCATAAAGCAGATAACAGCCTTCGGCGATCATGATGCCGGTCAGCGCTGCCGCGGCATAGACGACATAGATCGGGCTGAAACTCTCGAACACCAGCCTACTCCTGCGGTCGGCCAGGTTCGAAATATTTGCCGGGGAATTCGATGCCCATATTGCGCAGATCCTCAAGAAAGCGCGGGCGAATACCGGTCGCCTCGTAGTGACCGAGGATGGTGCCGTCGGCTTCCATGCCGGTGCGCACGAAGCGGAATATCTCCTGCATCTGGATGACGTCGCCTTCCATGCCGGTCACCTCGGCGACGCTGGTCACCTTGCGCTTGCCGTCGGAGAGGCGCGTCAGCTGGACGATAAGGTCGAGCGCGCTGGCGATCTGGCTGCGGATCGACTGCACCGTCATGGGCATGCCGGTCATCCCCAGCATCTGCTCGAGGCGTGAAATGGCGTCGCGCGGCGTGTTGGCGTGGATGGTTGCCATCGAACCTTCATGGCCGGTGTTCATCGCCTGCAGCATGTCGAAGGCCTCCTCGCCGCGGCACTCGCCGAGGATGACGCGGTCGGGGCGCATGCGCAGCGCGTTCTTGACCAGGTCGCGCTGCTTCAGCTCGCCATGACCTTCGATGTTGGCGGGGCGCGTTTCCATGCGCGCGACATGCGGCTGCTGCAATTGCAGTTCGGCCGCGTCCTCGATGGTGATCAGCCGCTCGTCTTCCGGAATGAAGGCCGACAATGCGTTGAGCATCGTCGTCTTGCCGGTGCCGGTGCCGCCCGAGATGATGGTCGTCTTGCGGGCGTGCACGGCGGCGGCCAGCACCTCGGCCATGTTCTGGGTGATGGCGCCGAATTCGACCAGCTTGTGCAGCCCGAGCTTGTTCTTGGAAAACTTGCGGATCGACACCAGCGGCCCGTCGACGCCCACCGGCCGGATGGCGGCGTTGAAGCGCGAGCCGTCGAGCATGCGGGCGTCAACCATCGGTTGCGATTCGTCGACCCGGCGACCGACGGCGGCGACGATCTTGTTGATGATGCGCAACAGGTGCGCCTCATCCTTGAACGGGATGTGGACCTGCTGCAGCTTGCCGCGTTTTTCGACGAAGCAGTTCTGGTGGCCGTTGATCAGGATATCGTTGATGTCGGGGTCCTTGAGCAGCGGCTCCAGCGGACCGAGGCCGACCATCTCGTCGACAATGTCGTCGACCAGCGACTCGAGCTCGACGGTGTTGATCGCCATCCGCTCCTGACGGGTCTTTTCCGATACGAATTCCTGCACCTGCCGGCGCATCTCTTCCTTGGGCAGGCGCTCCAGTGCGACAAGGTTGATTTCCTCGAGCAGCAGACGGTGAATGCGCACGCGGGCGTCGAGCACCTTGTTGGCGCTTTTTCCCGGTGTTGTATCTGGCTTCGGCGGCAAAGCCTTGCGGATCGTCGGAATGACCACGGCGTGGTGCGCAACTGGCGCCGCATCGGCCGGCTTCAGCGGGCGGACGTCACGGTTCTGCAGGGTCGAGAAGCGGCTGGTCATCCGGCTTTCCTCTTCAGGAGGCCCCTGCCGATACCGAACAGCGAGCGCGATTTCTCCGGCGTCGCCACGGCTTCTTCCGGCAGGATGATCTTCTTCAGATCGTTGACGACATTGGCGTTCGGGTCGATCTCGTGCAGCGGCACGCCGCGATCGACCGCTTCGCGCACCAGCCGGTAATTGTTGGAGATACCGCCGACGAAATGCTCGCCGAGGATTTCCTGGACATCCGCCTGCTTGATGCCGTTGTCGAACATCTTCTGCTCGAACCGGTTGACGATGACATTGGGCTTCACTTCCTTGCCGGCCGTCTCGTAGACCGCCTGGATCAGCCGCTGTGTATGGCGCAGGCACGGCACCGTCATTTCGGCGACGATGTAGAGCTTGTTGGAGCCGAGCAACACCGTCTCCGTCCACGGGAACCAGGTGCGCGGCATGTCGATGACGACATTGTCGAAATAGGCCGAGACCAGATCGAGCATGCGCACCACGACATCGGTCTTGAACGAGCGCATTTCCGATGGATGTGTGGGGGCGGCCAGCACGCAGAGCCCGCTGGCATGCTTGGACAGCATCACATCCAGCAGCTGCCGGTCGAGGCGCTCGGGCTGGTTCTCGATTTCGGTGATGTCGAAGCGCGGCTCAAGGTCGAGATATTCGGCGCAGGCGCCCTGCTGGAAATTGAGGTCGACCACGCAGGTCGACGCGCCGCGCGTCACCGAATGATGCAGCTGGAAGGCGGTCTGCAGCGCCAGCGTCGTGGTGCCGACGCCGCCGGCGGCCGGCATGAAGGTGTAGATCTGCGACTCGGTGTTTTCCTCGCGCCCCGGGCCTTGCAGCGCGCGGATGACAGAACGCACCAGGTCGGCGGTGGTGATCGGCTTGACCAGGAAATCGGCGACCTGGAGCTGCACCACGATGCGTACCGCGGCCGCGTTGAACTCCTGGGTGACGACGACGACCGGAACCCGGCCTTCGAGCCGGCGCATGATGCGCTGCAGCGACTCGATCTCTTCCAGCTTCGCCGCATCCATGTCGACGATAAGCGCGCCGAAATCGGCTTCCTGGACCTCGCCGCGCAGTTCGGAAATATTCTTCTCGACGGTCGAAAGCTGGATCACCTCCGAGGCCGCGAACGCGGTGCGCGTATCCTGCACGAAGGCCCGGTCGTTGGACACCAGCAGGATTTTCTTGGTCTTGATGCCGCTTGCCATTTTGTCAGCCTGTCAGGTCATTCCCGGTCAAATCGCCAGGCAAATCAATCGGTTGTGGCTGTTGGTTGCACGGCCTTGGCGGCAGCAGCCTGATCGGCGGCGTTCACCGCCGCCTCACTGCGCTGCGCCGGCACCAGCAGCCTGGTGTTCTGGACGCCGTACTTCCAGGGATCGACCATCTGCATGGCCGTATTGGCAGCCTGCGCGTTGCCGGCCGCCGTCGTCGGCCCCTCGGAGCGGACATAGTCGTCGCTGGTACAGCCGCCGGCGAGGCCGGCGAGCAGCAGGGCAATGCATGGTCCCACGCGCATGGCTTCAATCCTTCGGCAGGTCGAGGAAATGCCCGACCGTGGTGACCGGGGCCGGCTGTGCCGTGCTGCCGCTGGCCATTGCCATTGCGCGGTTGGCGTCGGACGCCTTCACTTCTTCGGTGTTGTTGAGGAAATAGTCGACATTGCTGGCCGGCTGCGTGCCGTCGGTCGGCTCGAGCAACTTCTTCGACGGATCGACCGGCTTGACCAGATAGGGGGTGACGATGATCACCAGATCGGTCTCGCGCCGCTGATAGGATTTCGAGGAGAACAGCGGGCCGAGCACCGGCAGCTTGCCGAGGCCGGGAAGACGCGACGTGGTGATGTCGTTCTGCGATTGCAGCAGACCGGCAATCATGAAGCTCTGGCCGTTCTTCAGGTCGACCGACGTCCTGGCGCGACGCACGATGAAGCCCGGCACCGAAATCTCACCGATATTGTAGGAGGCCGACGCATCGATCGAAGACACTTCCGGCGCGATGTCGAGGCTGACCAGCCCGTCCTTCAGCACGGTCGGCGTGAAATCCAGGCTGACGCCGTATTTCTTGTAGCTGACGGAGATCTTGCCATTGTCCTCGGAGACCGGGATCGGGAACTCGCCGCCGGCGAGGAAGCTTGCCGTCTGGCCCGAACGGGCGATCAGGTTCGGCTCGGCCAGCCGCCTGGCAAGGCCGCGCTCCTCCAGCGCCTTGATTGCAACGTCGATCGACAGGCCGTTCGACAGCAGCCGGCCGATGATCTCGCCATTGCCCGCCGCCGGCAACGAGCCCGGCTCGATGGTGACGTCTCGCCCGCCAAGGCCGTAGGCGAAATTGGCGCTGTATTTGGCGCCGAGATCCTGTCCGGCCTGGCGGTTGATCTCGACGAAGCGGACGTTGAGCTGAACCTGCTGCGAAGACGAGATGTTGACCGAATTGATCACTTCCTCATTACCGGAGAAGCGGCTGGCTATCTTGCTCGCCTTCTCGGCGGCGACCGCGTCATCCGCCTCGCCCGACAGCACGACGCGGCCATTGGCCGAGCCGACCTTGATCTTGGCGTCCGGCACGCTGGCACGAATGGTGCTGGCCAGCTGGTCGGTGTCCAGCGTCACCTCAATGTCGACGGTGCCGACCAGTTGCTTGTTCTCGTCGAACAGCGCGATGCCGGTGGTGCCGAGATTGTTGCCCAGCACATAGAAGGATTTGTCGGTCAGCGGATTGACGTTGGCGATCTCCGGATCGCCGATGACGATCTGGTAGAAGGCGGCATTGGTCATGATCGTCTTCGGCTTGCCCTTGGCCACCTTGATCGACGCATTCTTGGTCGACGACACGTAGACGATGTCATTGTCGGCCCTGGCCGGCGCGCTGAGGCCGAGCATTGCGGCCGCGGCGAGGCAAGCCGCCATCGCAAACGCCCGCATTGGGCGCAGCCCTTTCGTCATCCGATATGCATGAAATCCCGACATCTGTCCCGTCCCTCGCCCGGTCCCCACCGGCAGTTATGGCTGGTCCCGCGCAGGAACCTGGTATTCTTCGACCTGCGTGCCGCGCGTCACGATGATCGTCTTGAATTTCGGCTTCTCAGACTCCTTGGTCGCGGCAGTGAACAGCGCGCCGGCAGCGGCCTGGACGCCGGAGGCGACCGACCCGCCGAAGGATGAGATGGTGGTGACGCCGTCCTTTGCGGCACCGCCGTCGGCGGAGGAGCGGAGCGACAGCGACAAGGTGCCGACGGTGCGGGCAAGCGCCACTTTCTGCGCGCCGTCCGTTGTTACCTCGATGGTCACGGAATTGGCGATCTGCGGCGTGGTCTGGCGCTCGTCGGCGCCCTGGCCGACGGTCAGCACCCTGGCGTCGGAGACGACGATTTCGGAGGTAACGGTCGAACCGGCCGCGCCTTGCGCATTCTTGGCCACTTCCTGGATTTCGCCGGCATCGCGTGTCAGCACCACGTCGACGCGGTCGCCCGGCATCACGAAGCCGCCGACCCCGGCGATCTCGTCGGTGCGGATGGTCACCGCCCGCATGCCGGGCGTCATCATGTTGGACAGCGTCGCGCGGCCGTTCGGCCCCGACAGCTTGCTGAGCAGCACCGGCTCGTTGATCTCGATCGGCGACAGCACAACACGGCTGCCTTCGGCAAGTAATGCATTGATGGTGGTGAAGGCGCCCTGCGGCACCGACTCTTCCGACCACGGGATTTCGGTGAGCTGTGCGCGGTCGAGTTCCATGCCGTAACGCAGCGGTGCGTTGGCCACCACAATTGTCTTGAACTCAACTTTTGGGGTCACGGGCGCCGGGATCGCCGCCGTTCTTTCCTCGGCATCGGTCCTGGCCTGGCTCTTGACCCAGAAATCCGCGGCAAAGATCGAGATCGCGCCGAAGACGGCGGCGATGCCGATCATGGTTATGGCCTTGCCCCTCACAACTAACCCCTGACACCTGATGGTCTTTTGTTTATTGAGGCCCACACTAGGCCGCTTGGTTAAAGATTCAGGAATCCCGGCCGGCCCGCGCGGACCTATTTCCGCCGGCTTGGTTATCGAAAGGTTTTAGGATAAGAAGGGGTTAAATCCCCGAACGTAACAGGAACTTCCGTCGCTTGGCGCTGAAAAGCGTGGCAGTATCGACGGGTGATTCGCGGCACCGGATTCTATGGCAGGCATGGACGACAACAACGATCTTTTCGGCAATCTGGAAAAGCAGCCCCAACCGACCCGGACAACGGCGCGCCCAGCTGATCCGCTGGTGCAGGCCGCGAAACGCCCTGTTGCGACCAAGGATGGCAGCGAAGGCTACAGCGCTGCCGACATCGAGGTGCTGGAAGGGCTGGAGCCGGTGCGGCGCCGTCCCGGCATGTATATTGGCGGCACCGATGACAAGGCGATGCACCATCTGTTCGCCGAGGTCATCGACAATTCGATGGACGAGGCGGTCGCCGGCCATGCCACCTTCATCGACGTCGAGCTTTCGGCCGACGGGTTTTTGACCGTTACCGACAATGGCCGCGGCATCCCGGTCGATCCGCATCCGAAATTCAAGAAGCCGGCGCTCGAAGTCATCATGACGACGCTGCATTCGGGCGGCAAATTCGACTCCAAGGTTTATGAGACCTCGGGCGGCCTGCACGGCGTTGGCGTCTCCGTCGTCAATGCGCTGTCGGACCATCTCGAGGTCGAAGTCGCACGGGGCCGCCAGCTCTACCGCCAAAGATTCTCACGAGGCGTTCCGGTGAGCGGGCTGGAGCAGCTCGGCGAGGTGCACAACCGACGCGGCACCAAGATTCGTTTCCATCCCGACGAGCAGATTTTCGGCAAGGGCGCAGCCTTCGAGCCGGCGCGGCTCTATCGCATGACGCGCTCGAAAGCCTACCTGTTTGGCGGTGTAGAGATCCGCTGGAGCTGCGATCCGTCGCTGATCAAGGAAAAGGACCAGACGCCAGCCAAGGCGGAGTTCCATTTCCCCGGCGGCCTGAAGGACTACCTCAAAGCATCGCTCGGCGACGACTTCCAGGTGACGCGAGAAATCTTCGCCGGCAAGAGCGAGAAGCAGGGCGGCCACGGTTCGCTCGAATGGGCGGTGACCTGGTTCGGTGGCGACGGCTTCATCAATTCCTACTGCAACACCATCCCGACCGGCGAAGGCGGCACGCATGAGGCCGGCTTCCGCAACGTGCTGACGCGGGGCTTGCGCGCCTATGCCGACCTCGTCGGCAACAAGCGCGCCTCGATCGTCACCTCCGAAGATGTTATGATCTCGGCGGCAGGCATGCTGTCGGTGTTCATCCGCGAGCCGGAATTCGTCGGCCAGACCAAGGACCGGCTGGCAACAATCGAGGCCATTCGCATCGTCGAGACCGCCATCCGCGATCCCTTCGACCACTGGCTGGCCGACAACCCGCAGGAAGCCTCCAAGCTCTTGGAATGGGTGATCGCGCGCGCCGACGAGCGGGTGCGCCGGCGTCAGGAAAAGGAAGTGTCGCGCAAGAGCGCGGTGCGCAAGCTCAGGCTGCCCGGCAAGCTCGCCGACTGCACGCAGAATGCCGCCGCGGGTGCAGAACTCTTCATCGTCGAAGGCGACTCGGCCGGTGGCTCGGCCAAGCAGGCGCGCGACCGCGCCAGCCAGGCCGTCCTGCCGCTGCGCGGCAAAATCCTCAACGTCGCCAGCGCCGGCAACGACAAGCTGGCCGCCAATCAGCAGATTTCGGACCTGATCCAGGCGCTCGGCTGCGGCACGCGCTCAAAATACCGCGACGAGGATCTGCGCTACGACCGCGTGATCATCATGACCGACGCCGACGTCGACGGCGCCCACATCGCCTCGCTGCTGATCACCTTCTTCTATCAGGAAATGCCGAACCTGGTGAATGGCGGCCATCTCTATCTGGCGGTGCCGCCGCTCTATTCGATCCGGCAAGGCGGCAAGGTCGCCTACGCCCGCGACGATGCGCACAAGGACGAACTCTTGCGAACCGAGTTCACCGGCCGCGCCAAGGTCGAGATCGGCCGCTTCAAGGGCCTGGGCGAAATGATGGCCGCGCAGCTCAAGGAAACCACCATGGACCCGAGGAAGCGCACGCTGC
The DNA here is from genome assembly GCF_057784295.1 of Mesorhizobium sp. CNPSo 4688. Classification (NCBI taxonomy): domain Bacteria; kingdom Pseudomonadati; phylum Pseudomonadota; class Alphaproteobacteria; order Hyphomicrobiales; family Phyllobacteriaceae; genus Mesorhizobium; species Mesorhizobium sp. CNPSo 4688. The sequence continues at coordinate 158,035 of NZ_JBWLUY010000012.1, read as the reverse complement.
TCAGGGTCGATGTCATCGATGCCGTGGCGGCGACCAAGGATGCGATCGACGCGCTGATGGGAACCAAGCCTGAGGCCCGCTTCCGCTTCATCCAGGAACGCGCCGAATTCGCTGCGACGGAAGTGCTGGATATCTGAGCGTCAGCCGGTCTAGCCTGCGCTTCCGATACGGAGACCAGCCTGTGATCTGGGCGCGGCTGAAGAGCTATTTCGAAGCCAGTTTGGCGGGGCTGACTCAGCCGACACGCTCGGACTGGATTTTCGCGCTGCGCACCGTTTCGGCCGGCCTGATCGCGCTTCTCGTTGCCTACGCGCTAAAACTCGACCACCCGCAATGGGCGATGATGACAGTCTTCATCGTCGCCCAGCCGGTCGCCGGCATGGTGCTGGCGAAAGGCTTTTACCGGCTGCTCGGCACGCTGGCCGGTGGGCTTGCGGCGATCGGCATCACCTCCGTTTTCGGGACCAACCCCTGGCTGCTGGTCACGGCGTTGTCCGTCTGGATTGGCCTGTGCACGCTGGTCTCGTCGCTGCTGCGCAACCCGGAAGCCTATGGCGCCGCACTTGCCGGCTATACCGCGATGATCATTGGGCTGCCGGCCTTCGGCCAGCCGCATGTGATCGTCGATCTCGCTGTCGCGCGCTGCGCCGAGATCGTGCTCGGCATCGTCTGTGCCGGGCTGACCAGCCGGCTGATCCTGCCCAAGCTGGCGGCCGACGCCATCATCTCCAGGCTGAAGCGCAGCATCCTCGACCTTGCCATTTATGCGGGCGGCGCTTTTTCCGGCGGCGACCCGGCGACGCTGGCCGGCCTGCATCGCAAGCTGATTGCCGACGCCCAGACGCTGGCCGAAATGCGCACCTATGCCAGGCTCGAAGCGCCAAGCTTCGCCACCCGCGCCCATCCGGTCCGGCGCACCATCGGCCAGCTCCTGTCGGCGCTGTCGGCCGCACGTGCCTTGCATTCTCACGCTGCTCCCAAAAACGCGGCACTCATTCCGGTGCGCTCCGAACTGCAGTCGCTGGTCAGCGAACTAGCAGCCACGCCCGAGGCGCTGGACGACACGTCACCATGGGTGACGCGGCTCGACGCGATTGCCGGCAAGGCCCGGCAAATGCCCAACGCCTCGACCGAGCAGGGCGACGACAGGGTCGGCACTATAACGCGCCTCACCATCGCCGCCGATTTTGCCGAAGCCTTCAAGCAGGTGCTGCGCGGCCTCGACGCTTTGCGCGCACCGGTGACCCGCCCAGGTCGGGGCAACAGGCAGCAGCCCGCGCTGGTGGTGCACCGCGACTACCCCGGCGCTTTTCGCAATGCCATACGCGCGGCCCTCGCCACGCTGGCGGTCGCCGCCTTCTGGCTGACGACGAAATGGTCCGACGCAGCCGGCACCGTCATTCTCGTGGCCGTCGTCTCCAGTCTTTTCGCCGCCCGGCCTGACCCGGTGCAGGTGTCATGGGGCTTCTTCAGGGGAACGCTGCTGGCTTTGCCCTTTGCCTTCCTTGTCGGCCAGGTCGCGCTGCCCGCCCTGCCCGGCTTCGGCTGGTTCACGCTGTTTGTCGTGCCGATACTGATTCCGACTGCGCTGGGCATGGCCAATCCGCGCACTGTCGGCGTGGCGACCGCCTTTGCCATCAACTTCCTCGCCTTCCTCAGCCCGCATCAGGCGATGACCTATGCTCCGGGCCCGTTCTTCGCCGGCTCGGCGTCAGTGCTGGTCGGCATCCTGCTGGCGATCGGCGTCTTCATCGTGGTGCTGCCCGCCGACCCATGGCTCGCGGCCAACCGCATCGTGCGCGCCATGCGTGAGGACCTGGCCCGGCTTTGCCTGCATGAGCGTGTGCCGCGGCGTTCGGCCTTCGAGAGCCTGGCCTATGACCGCATCAACCAGCTGATGCCGCTCTTGCAGAACGTCGGTGGGAAAGGCGATGCCATCCTGGGTGGCGGCGTCGCCGCCGTCACCGTCGGCCTCGAAATCCTGCGGCTGCGCACCGCGCAGCAGGGCCCGGCCACGCCTTCCGAAACCGCGCTTTCGATCGGCAATTTCCTGCGCGGCCTGGCGCGTGAACTGCTCTTTCGCGCACCCGGCGATCCGCAGACGGCGACGGTCGCCGTCGCCCGGCAATACGCAGCCGCCCTCAGGGAGCGCAGCGGCAGTGCCGACACGCTGCAGATCGCAGCCTCGCTACGCATCATCGCCGCGGCGATCGAGGATTTCCCGGATTTTTTCGCCAAGGATCGCGGCTAGGAAGTTATGCTGCGGCGATCGCCAGCGCATGCCCACGCGCATTTTCGCGCAGGGCGTCGAGATGGATCGACTTGACCAGGCCGGCAAGATCGCCCTCGGTAGACTGGCCGCCGAGTTCCTTCAGCATCAGCCAGCTGACTTCCTGGACGCCGGCGACGCGCTTGCCATTGGCAACCTCGCGCCAGATCTTGAGCGCGCGCAGGATGATGGCGTGGGTGGGAGCGGCAAGGCCGGCGCTGCGAAACAGCGCCTGGAGCGCAACGTCTTGGCCGCCGGCAAGCAGTGCCCGCACCCGTTGCTGCGACTGTTGGCTGAGCGCGACCAGGGTCGAGCCGAAAAAGTCGACCTTGCCATGGGCAATGGTGCGGATGATGAAACTTGCGGTCAGGTCGCCGCGCAGGCGCAGATGTTCGATGAGTGCGGCATGTTCCTCCGTGCGCGTGCCTTCAACCAGCCGCACCGAAGCCTTGACGCAGGCATCGCGCGTGACGCGCTCGGCTCTGGCCGCCCCCATCAGCGCCATCACCAGCGGTGACCCCTTCAGCGTTTCGCCGAGCTTGACCAGCAGCATGTGCCGGCAGTCGGCGGGCAGCCTGATATCGGTGACCATAGCCTCGCGCAAATGAGCGATATGGCCATGCCGCTCGGCCATGCGGCGAAAGCTGAGCGACGCGATATCGGCGCCGTCATTGGCGAGCAGCGCGGCACAGGCTTCCGGTTCGCCGATCTCGGCAATGGCCGCGGCAACCGCCATCGAGACGACCGGCCGGTCGGCGATCAGCTTTTGCGTCGCCTTGTGACCGGCAGCAACACGGTCGATCAGGTCGGCATCGGTGAGCAGCGGCGAGCGCGCCAGCACCAGGGCTGCAACCTCGGGCTGGTCGGAGGCGAGCGCGCTGATGATCTGCAGCGGCGCGTGATGGCTCATCGACAGTGCCTCGGCCAGCGCCAGCCGCACCTTCGACGAGGCGTCGTCAAGCAGCAGCGTCAGCGCCGCCTCCGCGGCGCAGCGGTCCTCAAAGGGCAGTTCGGCGTTGATATAGGCGCGAGCCAGCGCGCTCGCCGCGGCCGCACGCTCCGATACCTTGGCGGTGTAGATCCATTTCAGGAAATGCGAAACAACGACCATGCCGCCTGCTTTGCCCCTTGCCGGAAGGTTTCCGGCCCCACGAGGACCCTAGGCAGAAATGGTTTACGAACGGTTCACCATGTTTATTAACTGGCTTGCGGGTGGCATGGGCAGCGCCTATCAACCGTCAGGCTGCAGAGGAGGACGATAATGGCCGGGCTTTATCTCGAAGAGTTCGTCGTCGGCCATGTCTTCAGGCACACGCTGCGCAAGACCGTCACCGAAAGCGACAACATGCTGTTTTCGGTGATGACGCTGAACCCGCAGCCGCTGCATATCGACTTCGACTTCGCCGCTAAAAGCGAATGGGGCAAGCCGCTGGTCAATTCACTGTTCACGCTCGGCCTGATGATCGGCATCTCCGTCAATGACATCACCGTCGGCACCACGGTCGCCAATCTCGGCATGAAGGAGACGGTGTTCCCGCACCCGGTCTTTCACGGCGACACCATCCGTGTCGAGACCACGGTGCTCTCGGTCCGGGAATCGAAATCGAAGCCGGACCGCGGCATCGTCGAGTTCGAGCATCGCGCCTACAATCAGAACGACGTGCTCGTCGCCAAATGCACGCGCCAGGCGATGATGATGAAAAAGGCGGCCTGATGCGCTCGCTGCTGTTTGTGCCCGGCGATTCCGAAAAGAAGCTGGAAAAGGGTTTTGGCGCCGGCGCCGACGTGGTCATCGTCGACCTCGAGGATTCCGTCGCGCCACAAAACAAGGTGGCGGCACGCGGCATCGCGGCCCGCTTCATTGCCGGCAACAGGCAGCAGACAAGCTCCGCCATCTATATCAGAGTCAACGATCTCTCGACCGGATTGACCGACGACGACCTGGCAGTGCTGGTGGCAGTCAAATCCGACGGCATCATGCTGCCGAAATCGAACAGCGGCCAGGATGTGCAGCAGCTCTCTGCAAAGCTGCGCGTGCATGAGGCCGAAAACGGATTGCCGGACGGCGGCATAAAAATCCTGCCGATCATCACCGAGACCGCTGCCGGCGTGCTTGCCGCCGCGAGCTATGCGGGGGCAAGCGCCCGGCTTGCCGGCCTCACCTGGGGTGCGGAGGATCTGTCGGCGGCGATAGGCGCGCGCGCCGCGCGCGACGACAACGGCCGCTATACCGACGTCTTCCGCCTTGCCCGCACCATGACCATCCTCGCCGCTGGCGCGGCCGAAGTCGCGGCGATCGACACCGTCTTTCCGAATTTTCGCGACATGGTCGCCTTCGAGGCGGAATGCACGGAAGCCGAGCGCGACGGCTTCACCGGCAAGATGGCGATCCATCCGGCGCAAGTGCCAGTCATCAACGCCGCCTTCACGCCATCGGCCGAGGCGGTGGAACGCTCGCAGGCGATCGTCTCCGCCTTCGAGGCGGCCGGAAATCCCGGCGTGGTCGGCATTGACGGCAAGATGTTCGACCGGCCACATCTCAGGCTGGCTGAACGGCTGCTGGCCCGCGCCAAGGCCGCAGGGGTTTCCTCTTAGTCTCGCGCCAGGACAATGACCCGGTCCCCCGGCAGATGGGCCAGCGCTTCCGACTTCAACGGGTTGACGGTGACGCCGCCCAGCGCCCGCGCATCGGTTTGCGCGGCACGGACGCGCGGTACCCGATGGCGACCTCGCCACGCAACCGCGCCGATTCCGCGATCGTCCAGAACGTCACCGGTTGGTCGATGGCGACATAGTCGCCGACCGGGCGCATGTAGATTCCGGAGCCCTCCTCATCGAGCAGGTCATCGAAGATCGCGGCGAGATACTGGTTCTCCGACGCCTGCGCCAACATCAGGCTGACCAGCCTGTTGCTGACGACGAAGTCATCCGCCTTCTGGATGAAGGGCATCGCTTTTCGCGTGTGCACGGCTAAGGAATCCACAGGAACGTCGAACCTGCCACACACGTCTGGCAAGCCACCCTGGACGGGCCCACTATGGCTCGCAGACCGGTCAGCCGTTCCACGGTCCTGTGTAATCGGCATAGAGCTTTGCCGGATCGGGCCGCGGCCGTTCCGGCGCCGGCCCCTGGTAGGAGCCGATATGGACGAAGCCGACGACGCGTTCCTGCGGCGCCAGTCCCAGCAGTGCCCTGCCCTCGGCCACGTCGGAATACCAGTTGCTGATCATGTTGGTGCCGTAACCCAGCGCGTTGGCCGCGATCATCAGGTTCATCGCCGCCATGCCGCCGGACAGGAACATCTCCCATTGCGGGATTTTTGGGTTGTCCTTCGGAACCGAGACCACGCCGATCACCAGCGGCGCACGCGAAAACCGCGCCAGCTCCTGGTTCCGGCGGTTTTCCGCCAACGGCCCTTCGCGCTGTTCGGCAAGGGCGGCCAGCTTCCTGCCGATCTCGACGCGTGCTTCGCCGCGATAGAGGATAAAGCGCCAGGGCTCCAGCCGGCCGTGATCGGGCACACGGCTTGCAGCCGCGATCATGATCGCGATATCGGCATCGCTGGGCGCCGGTTCCTTCAATTCAGGAATCGGTGCGGAATTTCGGGTCAGCAGGAAGTCGATGATCGGCGACGCCATGGGGGCCTGGTCTCCTAAAGCACTCGATTTTGAGCTGAAGCACGCCATTGCGGATCGGGGCGGCTTGGGCATTGGCGCGGACGCGCCGGACGAAAGAGCCTGTTGCCAAGGCGGACCGGACTCTTAAGCCTTGAAATTGCCACCGCCTTGGGCTTCAACGCAAGGCATGTTTGAGGGGACATTGCGCCTTTTCCTGATTTGGCTCGCCGCAGCGCTGTTTGCGCCGGCCTCGATGGCCATGGCGCAGAATGCCGACGGCATCTCCAATCTGAAACTCCCCGATATTTCGAGCTATACATCGCCCAAGAGCGAGAGGTCGCTGGCGCTCAGTGGCGGTGGCGCCATCACGCTGTCGGCCCAGCTTACCGACAAGGGCGCCGATATCACCCGCGGCATCGTCTGGCGCGTGTTCAAGCCCGAGGCGGCCGGCGACGGCAAGCTGCCGATGGTGGCGTCCGCGCATGGCGGCACCGCGGTGTTCCAGCTCGAACCCGGCAGCTATCTGGTGCACGCCTCCTACGGACGCGCCGGCGCCACCAAGCGCATCACCGTCGGCAAGGACGCCAAGCGCGAAAGCCTGGTGCTCGATGCCGGCGGCCTCAAGCTCGACGCAGTGCTGTCGGGCGGCGTGCGCATTCCGCCCAAAAAGCTGCGCTTTTCCATCTATGAGGGCACCGCTGAGGCCAATGGCGACCGCGCCTTGATCATCCCCGATGTCGAGCCGAACAGCGTCGTACGGCTCAACGCCGGCGTCTACCATGTCGTCTCCACCTATGGCGCGGTGAATGCCGTCATTCGCTCCGACATACGCGTCGAGGCCGGCAAGCTGACCGAAGCGACGGTCGAGCATCGTGCGGCCGAGATGACCATGAAGCTGGTTCGCGAGACCGGCGGCGAAGCCATCGCCGATACATCCTGGTCGCTGCTCAACGAATCCGGCGATCCGATCAAGGAAGCCGTCGGCGCCTTCGCCTCGATGGTGCTGGCCGAAGGCCAATACACCATCATCGCCAAGAACCGCGACCGCATCTACCAGAAGGATTTTACCGTCGTTGCCGGACAGAACCAGGAGATCGAGGTGCTGGCCACCGAGGCGTCGGCGATCGATCCCGAGGAAGGTGCCGACTAAACCGGCGGGTTTTGCCTGCTCAATCGAAGGTGTACCCGTTTCGTCAGGCGGCCTTGCGCAGGCGGCGCGGCAGGAAGTGGACGCGGCCGCGCGGCGCATCCGGCGCCAGATCGAAGACGCCACGATGAAGGCGGTCGAGCAAGGCCTTGCGGTCGCGCAGCGGCTCCAACTCGTCCCAGCTCAGTACGTTGCCTACGCGCACGTCGATCGCCTTGCCGGACAGCCGCGCGAACTCGCGGATGAGCATCGAAAGGCGCAGCGTCAGCGACGCCTTGCCGACGAATTTCGCCACCCGCCCTTCACGCTCGGCCATGTTCATCGGGCCGCTGACCAGATGGAACAGCCGCCCGTTCTGACCGGAAAAATGCATCGGCACCACCGACGCCTTGGCATCCTGCACCAGGCGGGCCGGAAACATCTTCCACGGGAGGTCGCGCGCCCGGCCAAAGCCTTTCGGCGCGGTGGCGACGCCGCCGGCTGGAAACACGACGATGGTGACGCCCTCTTTCAACAGCCGCACAGCCTCATGGCGCACAGCCATATTGTTCTTCACCGCGTCCTTGGTCTCGGAAAAGTCGATCGGCAGCGAGTACGGTTCCATCTCGCGGATCTTGAGCAGATCCTTGTGGATCATGACACGGAATGGACGCCCGAGTTGCTCGGCCAGCGACAGCACCGCAATGCCGTCGCCGATGCCGAACGGATGGTTGGCGACGATCACCAGCGGTGTGTCAGGCAGTTTCGCCGGCGGCCACTGATCGGCGCTGCGCACCTTGACGTCGATGAGCTCCAGCATGCGGCTGAACACGCGTTCGCCGGTAGGCGCCACCTGGCGGCGCCAGAAATCGTAGAGCGCAGCATACCGGTCACGTCCCGACAGGCCTTCAATGGAATGGATGAACCAGCGCGTCAGCGCGGGCTGGCTCGCATTGGCGTAGGAGAGCTCGGGAAACGGTCTTTCCCGCATTTTCAGCTTGAGCATGGGGGCTCGTTACAGGGTTGGCGTGACAGGCATGTGAAAATGGCGGTGGATCGCTCCACCGCCATTCCTTAGAGATATTGATGTTCAGGCCGCGTTTCGTCTGCGGTCGGGCGACGTGGCTTCGTCGGACAGCGACTTGAGCGCATCGGCCAGCTTGAGCGATTCCTGGTCGCGGGAGCCGAGCCGGCGGATGTTGACCGTCTCCTCCTCCGCCTCGCGCTTGCCGCAGACGAGGATCACCGGAACCTTGGCCAGCGAATGCTCGCGGACCTTGTAGTTGATCTTCTCGTTACGCAGATCGGCTTCGGCGATAAGCCCCGCGGCCTTCAACTGTGCGACAACCTTTCGCGCATAGTCGTCGGCATCGGACGTGATCGTCGCCACCACCACCTGCAGCGGCGCGAACCACAGCGGGAAATGGCCGGAATAATGCTCGGTCAGGATGCCGAGGAAGCGCTCCATCGAGCCGCAAATGGCGCGATGCACCATCACCGGCTGCTTCTTTTCCGAATCCGAACCGATGTAGAAAGCGCCAAAACGCTCCGGCAGGTTGAAGTCGACCTGCGTGGTGCCGCACTGCCATTCGCGGCCGATGGCGTCCTTCAGCACATACTCGAACTTCGGCCCATAGAAGGCGCCCTCGCCCGGATTGATCGAGGTCTTGATGCGGTTGCCCGAACGCGTGCGGATCGTATCCAGCACGCTGCTCATGATCGCCTCGGCATGATCCCAGGCCTCGTCGGTGCCGACGCGCTTGTCAGGCCGCGTCGACAGCTTCACGCTGACCTCGTCGAACCCGAAATCGGCATAGGTCGACAGGATCAGGTCATTGATGCGCAAGCACTCGGCGGCGAGTTGATCCTCGGTGCAGAAGATATGCGCATCGTCTTGCGTGAATCCGCGCACACGCATCAGCCCGTGCAGCGCGCCGGACGGTTCGTAGCGATGCACATTGCCGAATTCTGCAAGTTTTACGGGCAGATCGCGATAGGATTTCAACCCATGCTTGAAGATCTGCACATGGCCCGGACAGTTCATCGGCTTCAGCGCGAACACGCGGTCGTCGTCGGTGTCGTCGCCGGCCACCGTCACCTTGAACATGGCGTCGCGATACCAGCCCCAGTGGCCTGACGTCTCCCACAGGCTCTTGTCCAGAACCTGCGGTGCGTTGACCTCCTGGTAGCCTTGCTCGTCGAGGCGGCGGCGCATGTAGTTGACCAGGTTCTGGAACATCTTCCAGCCCTTGGCGTGCCAGAAGACGACGCCCGGCCCCTCTTCCTGGAAATGGAACAGATCCATTTCGCGGCCGAGTTTGCGATGGTCGCGCTTCTCCGCCTCCTCCAGCATCGTCTGGTAGGCATCGAGCTCAGCCTGGTCGGCCCAGGCCGTACCATAAATGCGGGTCAGCATCGGGTTGTTCGAATCGCCGCGCCAATAGGCGCCGGCCACCTTCATCAGCTTGAAGGCGTTGCCGATCTGCCCGGTCGAGGCCATGTGTGGGCCGCGGCAAAGATCGAACCAGTCGCCCTGGGCATAGATCTTGAGATCCTGGTCCTCGGGAATGGCATCGATCAGCTCAAGCTTGTAGCGCTCACCCTTGTCGGCAAAGATCTTTTTCGCCTTGTCGCGCGACCAGACTTCCTTGGTGAACGGCTTGTTGCGCGCGATGATCTCGCGCATCTTCTTTTCGATCACCGGGAAATCGTCCGGCGTAAACGGCTCATTGCGGGCGAAGTCGTAATAGAATCCGTTCTCGATCACCGGCCCGATGGTCACCTGCGTTCCCGGCCACAGCTCCTGCACGGCCTCCGCCAGCACGTGCGCCGCATCGTGGCGGATGAGCTCCAGTGCGCGGGGATCGGTGCGGGTGATGATCTCGACCTTGCCGGACTTGCCGAGCGGGTCGGAAAGATCACGCACAGTGCCGTCGATGGCATAGGCGACGGCTTTCTTGGCCAGCGACTTCGAGATCGATTCGGCCAACCCAGCACCGGTCATCGCCGCGTCGTAGTCGCGGACGGAGCCATCGGGAAATGTCAGGGAAACGGAATTCAGCATCAGGTATCTCCTATCCAGTCCCGCAAACGAGCGCGGGTGGTCGTGGTGTGAAGCCGGAGGCATCCGGCAGCGGGCGGGTTTTAGAGGCAGCACGGTAAGAGGTAAAGAGCCGTCGTTGGCGCAACCGTCAGGAATTGGCGCGACAGATGTCGCAGGCCAGTCGCACAGGCTTGCGAATTTCCCCGACACGAGGTTGGAATCCCCGTCATGGAAGACACAAAACCCAGCCGGACCGCACTGGGCGTCGCGCGCCTGCGGGCCCTCCACCAGTTCTCGCCGCAGGCGGCGCTGTTTCGCGACCCATACGCGAGTGCGATTCTGGGCGATGCCGCACCGACGGCAAAGGAGCTCGAGCAGGAAGATGAGCGCAGCCGGCGCATGCGCCTGTTCGTGGCCTCGCGTGCCCGTCTCGCCGAGGACTGGCTGGCTGCGGCGGTGCGCCGGGGTGTCCGGCAAGTGGTGGTTCTCGGCGCCGGTCTCGACACTTTCTCGCTGCGCAATCCGTACCCGGATGTCGCGGTGTTCGAAGTCGATCATCCGGCAACGCAGGCCTGGAAACGCAAATGCCTCGCCGATGCTGGCCTTGCCGAACCGCCGGCCACCACGTTCGTGCCAGTCAATTTCGAGCGGCAGAACCCGGCGGACGAACTGGCATTAGCCGGCTTGAGGCCAGCCGAGCCCAGTTTCTTCATCTGGCTGGGCGTCGTTCCGTATCTGAGCCTGGAAGCGATCTTCAGCACCCTGTCCTGGATTGCCGGCATGCCCGGTTCGGAGGTCGTCTTCGACTATAGCGAGCCGGCCGAGAACCGCGATGCGGCGGGTCAGGCTGCCCTCTCCTTCCATGCAGCGCGCGTCGCCACTGTCGGCGAGCCCTGGATCAGCTTCTTCGTCCCCGCCGCGCTGGCGCGATCGCTGCGCGAACTCGGCTTCGCCGAGATCGAAGATCTGGAAAGCAGCGAGATTGCCGCCCGCTTCTCCAGGGCGCCAAAGGCAGAGGCAAGGAATTCCGGCGGCCACCTCATCCGTGCCCGCCGGAGCGCTTAAGCCACGCAAGATCACTTCACCAGCTGCGGCAAATCCTTCAGGAACGCCGTGCGCGTCGCAGGGCCCTTTGGCGTGTCGATCGGCTTGGTGTCGACGACCAGCCGGGCAAAGACGATGCGGCGGCCATCCTTCTCGGCCCAGCCGACGAACCAGCCCAGCGAGCGCTTGTCCTTGCTGTTGCCGAGCCTTGTGCTGCCGGTCTTGCCCTGCACCATCCAGTCGCCGGCCTGAAAACGCGGCAGGATGGCTTGCGTCATCTCATGCGCCTTGGCCGTAACAGGCATCTTGCCGGCAAGCAGTTGGCGCAGGAAGGCTGTCTGTTCGACCGGCGATATCTGCAGTGAGGAATTTATCCAGGATTGCGTGAGCCCGTTGTCCTTGCCGGCATCGCCCGAGACATCCATGTTGCCGTAGCCGAATTTCGAGACGTAGCCGGCAAAGCTTTTCGCGCCGAGCCGGCGCACGATCTCGCGCGAATACCACACGATCGAGTCGCGCTCCCAGATCGTCGGGTCGACGGTTTTGTGGTCGCGCTTCACGGCCTTGAATTCAGGCTTGTACTCCCAGCTCGGCGTATGCGCGTCGCTCAGGATGCCGCTGTCGTAGCCGATCAGCGCCAGCGGCACCTTGAAGGTCGACGCCGGGCTGACGCGTTGGTCGCAGACGCCGTTCTGATAGAGCGTCTCGCCGCTCGCCGCGTCCTGGATCAGCGTGCATGCGACATCGCCGCGCGGCGCCGAGTGCGCCCGCATCGGAAACCCCAAAAACCAGGCCAGAAGGAACAGGACCGCGGCAATGATAAAGGGATGGGTTTCGATCCGACGCATGTGAGCTCTCCTGGGGAATGACAGAGGGCGCTTAGCGAAGTGTCTTGGCTCGATTTTGACTCAAATGCGCAGTCTTTGTGCAGGCCGTTGTTAACCCTACCGGATCGTAAAGAAATGCGGCCTTGGCGATCTGAATCAGGAGCCTAGAGCGTCGCCGTCAGGCCTCGCCGCGCTTCTTGCCGATCCGCCAATACCGCCAAGGTGTGAACCAGACATAGCGTGGGGCGAGCACCTCCGGAACACGGTCTATGCCATGCGTTCCGAACGGCCCGCAGCGCAGCACGCGAAACAGTCCCATCCAGCCGCCGGCCCACAGGCCGTGCCGGGCAATCGCCTCATGCGCGTATTCGGAACAGGTCGGCAGATGCCGGCAGGAATTGCCGACGAAGCCGGACAGCGTCAGCTGGTACAGCCGCACCAGCGACGTGCCGAAAACGCGGCCGGGCGTCCTGCGCCAGGGACCGGGCCAGTTGCGCCCGCGCTGGGTCTGTCCGGTGGCATGCACATGCCGGTGCTGGTCGCCCACGGCGATCTCTTTCTAAACGTGATCCCGAACCCGTTTTTCGGGATCGGCTTGCGCTTCCAAGCCGATAGATGTGAGCTTCGGCGGGCAAACGCAATCCCGTTCACTCACTTGCTTCCCTGTCGGCATCAGGGTCGCGAGCGACGAAAGGGATGCCGCTCCCTTGGAGTCGCCCAGCGGATGGCTGGCCGTTCCTCAATGCGCGGGGCGTGGTGCCTGTCGCCATGCCATTGAAACGTCGCGATCCGCATCACATCGCCAAAGATTTCCAGAAACTGGATCATGTCCGTGTCTCCTTTGAGACGGATTAGACGCCCACTGGTCTTCGCCTTCAAACGAGTATAATTTCCGCTTCGGATAACTTTGGGTTATGCGAATGAAGCGCGGCCGGCTGCCCCTGACGGCGTTGCGAAGTTTCGAGGCGGCCGGCCGGCAATTGAGTTTCAGCCGGGCGGCCGAGGAACTGTTCGTCTCACAGGCCGCGATCAGCCGGCAAATCCGCGAACTCGAGCAGTTCCTGCGCCGGCCCTTGTTCCACCGCCATCATCGCCGCGTCGAGTTGACCGAGGCCGGCCAGCGTTTGCTCGATCAGCTGGTCAAGAGTTTCGACGACATCGACAGGCTGCTTTCGGACCTGGTGGCGGCCCCGGCGCAGTCCGTGGTTCGCGTCAGCGTCGAGCCATCGCTGGCCTCGGTATGGCTGTTGCCGCGGCTCAACCGCTTCAGCCAGTTGCGGCCCGATATCGACGTTTCCCTCGAAGTCGACCCAAGGCCGATCGAGTTCCGCAGCGATCAGCCTGAACTCGCATTGCGCTTCAGTGCCCGCGCCACCTCATGGCCGCGCAGCGAGGCCGAATGGCTTGCCTCGACCGTCGATTCACCGGTCCTGTCGCCGGCCTTGCTGGCGTCGGGCCCTGCTCTGAACAAGCCGCTCGACCTCGCCCGCTACACGCTGTTGCACGAGGAAAACCGTCAGGGCTGGGCGCGCTGGTTCGAGGCAGCCGGCGTGGCCGCCGATGCCATTCCGGCGCGCGGCCCGATGCTGGCGGATGTGTCGCTGTCGAAGCAGGCAGCCCTGCTCGGCCACGGCGTGGCGCTGGGTGACCTGTTGCAGATCGGCGAGGAGATTGCGTCCGGCGCGCTGATCAAGCCGTTCGACATCGACGTCGCATCCGGCGCCTACTGGCTGGTCGCCAGGAGTTTGAACGACCTGCCGGAACCGGCCAAGGCGTTTGCCGACTGGGTGAGAAGCGAATTTGCCGAAAGCAGACGGACGCAGGAAGCGAAAGCCGGAGCAGCTAGTTAGCGAGCCAGCAAGGCTCGAAGCAAAAACACCAGGCTCTGGCGGTCAAACGGCAAGGTCAGGCGGCTTCTTCGGCGCGTTTCTTCTCGATCTGGCCGATGGCATCGACCACGGCATCGAAGGTCAGCATGGTCGAGGCATGGCGCGCCTTGTAGTCGCGCACCGGCTCCAGATATTTCAGATCGGCGAAACGACCTTCTGGCGGCGCCCCGTTTTCCTTGAGCATCTTCAGCATGGTGTCGCGCACAGCCCGCAATTCGTCAGCGCTGGCGCCGATGACATGCTGAGCCATGATCGAGGACGAGGCCTGGCCAAGCGCGCAGGCCTTCACGTCATGAGCGAAATCGGTGACGACGCCATCGTCCATCTTGAGGTCGACAGTCACCGTCGAGCCGCACAATTTGGAATGGGCACGTGCCGTCGCGTCCGGATCATTGAGCCGGCCGATGCGTGCGATGTTTCCGGCAAAACCCAGAATTTTCGCATTGTAGACGTCGTCAATCATATTTTTCCAATCCGTCGCCGCCAAGCGAACAGTGATTGCCGCTATGGCGTCTTTCATTCGCTGGGCACGACCATATATAATGCTGGCAGTCGGGTATCGACAAGGCAACGCAAAGCCGCCGTCCTTGCCCATTTCGTTCACGCCGCTTACGGGCTGGAAGCCGGGCGAATTTCCAGCACCCGAAAGGTCGTGGTCCGTTCAACTCGTTCCTCCTGAGAGAGGAACTACGGGAGACGCCTTTATGGATGCCGTCATCAAGAAAATCATGCCCCCCTCCGACTATCTAGACAAGCCGGTCACCGACAGGCCGAGCGAAGCCGAGGTCGAGGCCGCCGTGCGCACGCTGTTGCGCTGGACCGGCGACAATCCGGACCGCGAAGGCCTGATCGACACGCCCAAGCGTGTCACCAAGGCCTATCTCGAAATGTTCAACGGCTACGACATGTGCCCGGCCGAAGAACTTGGCCGCACCTTCGAGGAAGTCGCCGGCTATGACGATCTCGTCATCGTCAGGGATATCCACTTCCATTCGCATTGCGAGCATCACATGGTGCCGATCATCGGCAAGGCGCACGTCGGCTATCTGCCGGACGGCAAGGTCGTCGGCCTGTCCAAGATCGCCCGCGTCGTCGATATCTTTGCCCATCGCCTGCAGACGCAGGAAGCCATGACCGCGCAGATCGCCGGCGTCATCCAGGACGTGCTCAATCCGCGCGGCGTCGCCGTCATGATCGAGGCCGAGCATATGTGCATGGCCATGCGCGGCATCCGCAAGCAAGGCTCCACCACGCTGACCTCGACCTTCACCGGCGTGTTCAAGGACACGCCTGAGGAACAGGTCCGTTTCGTCACCATGGTGCGCGGCCTCGGGGTGTAAGCCCCCGCCGGCATCGCTAGATCAAGGACCGGCGATGTCGGCACTAACATTTCCCAAGGCCCCATCGGACAAGAAGGCGCTTGAAGAAGGCGCGGTGTTTTCACCGCGCTTCGACGCCGCGGGCCTCGTCACTGTTGTCGTCACCGATGCCGAAGACGGCATGCTTTTGATGGTCGCGCATATGAATGCCGAGGCGCTGGCGCTGACGCTGGAGACCGGCATCGCCCACTTCTGGTCGCGCTCGCGCAATGCGCTGTGGCAAAAGGGCGAAACCTCCGGCAATTTTCAGCATGTCGTCGAGATGCGGACCGACTGCGACCAGGACGCCCTATGGCTTCGCGTGAAAGTGTTGGGCCACGACGCAACCTGTCACACAGGCCGGCGTTCATGCTTTTATCGGACGGTGGGGCTCAACGACGGCAAGGCGACGCTTGCCGACGATGGCAGCAGACCGCTGTTCGATGCGGAACAGACGTATCGGAAGTGAACCATTCAACAGTCACAAACCACTCATATTCACTATTTTCAAACGTCCTTCCTTTAGAACGGACATGGGACATGGGAGATCATGATGCTCGAATGGGCGTCATTGCGTAGCAGACCAGACGCGCGGGAGGCCAATGGCCCCTCATCGTCCGGCGGCGTGCCTGACCCGCAACCTGCGGGGAAGACAGGCATTTCGCTCGCGCTGGGCGGCGGCTGCGCACGCGGCTGGGCGCATATCGGCGTGCTGCGCGCGCTCGACGAGGCTGGCATCGAAGTCTCGATGATCGCCGGCACCTCGATCGGCGCGCTGGTCGGCGGCTGCTACATCGCCGGCAAGCTGGATGAGCTCGAGGAATTCGCACGCAGCCTGACCAAGCGCCGCATCTTCGGCCTGCTCGATCTTAATCTGCGCGGCAGCGGCCTGTTCGGCGGCATGAAACTGGACGCCAGGCTGCGCGAGCACATGGCTGGCATCCGCTTCGAGGACCTGACGAAACCTTTCGTCGCCGTTGGCGCGGAAATCCGTACAGGCCATGAAATCTGGCTGTCGAGCGGTTCGCTGATCACTGCCATGCGCGCCTCCTATGCGCTGCCCGGCGTGTTCGAGCCGGTGAATTGCAACGGCCGCGTGCTGGTTGACGGTGCGCTGGTCAACCCGGTGCCGGTCTCGGTCTGCCGTGCCTACGAGCAGCCATTGGTCGTCGCGGTCAACCTTCACTACGATCTGTTCGGCCGCGCCGCCGTCATCAAGCACAGTGCCGGCGAACTGCTCATCGAGAAGGACGCGCCTCGGCCGGGCCAGGCCGACCCCGACCACCACGCGCACCAGACGCGCCTCGGCATCACCGGCGTTATGGTCGAGGCCTTTAACATCATCCAGGACCGGATTTCGCGCGCGAGGCTGGCCGGCGATCCGCCCGACATGTCGCTGCAGCCGAAGCTCAGCCATATCGGCCTGACCGAATTCCACCGCGCCGACGAGGCCATCAACCTCGGCTACCAGGCGACGATGGCGCAGATCGGCGAGTTGAAGCGGCTGCAGACGGTTCTAGCTTAAACCAATCCAGTAATCTCAGGCCTTGGCCGCATCGCTGATGCGAAACTGCACCGAGCGGTTGCCGTTCCAGTAATTGCCCGACAACGAACCGGCGACATGGATCGTCTTGCCCCGGTTCTTGAACAGGAATTCGCCGAGCGCGGTATCGACCGCGCGAAAGGCGATCGCCTGGATGCGGCCGCCGCTCTCCGACTGCAGGTCGGCGCGGATGTGGTTGGTGCCGACTGCGCGCGCGTCGGCCAGCCGGTGGCGTGGCAGCGCGAACACCGGCGCGACATGGCCGGCCCCGAACGGACCGGCCTTCTCCAGTGAATCGAGCAGAGAAAGCGTGGCGCCTTCGGCGGCAAGCGCACCGTCAATAGCCAGGCTTTCCTCGTCCTGCAGGCGGAACACCTCGGCCGCCGCGCGCTCCTCGAAGAAGGCTCTGAGTTCACCGAGTTTTGCGCGCTCCACCGTGATGCCGGCCGCCATGCCATGGCCGCCGCCCTTCACGATCAGCCCGGCATCGGCAGCTTCGCGCACCAGCCGTCCGAGGTCGAAGCCCGACACCGAACGGCCCGATCCGGTGCCGATGCCATTGGCGTTGAAGGCGATGGCAAAGGCCGGCCGCCGCGCATGATCCTTCAGCCGCGATGCAATCAGCCCAACGATGCCGGGATGCCAGTTGGTGCTGGCGGTGACGATGACGGCCGGGCCATTACCGCCAGCAAGCTCTGCGTCGGCCTCGGCGCGCGCCGAGGCCAGCATCTCCAGCTCCATCTGCTGGCGTTCCTGGTTGAGCCGGTCGAGCGTCTCGGCAATCGTGCCGGCCTCGACCGGATCGTCGGTGGCGAGCAGCCGGCTGCCAAGGGCTGCGTCGCCGATGCGGCCGCCGGCATTGATGCGCGGCCCGATCAGATAGGCGAGATGAAAGGTGCTGATCGGCTCGCCGATGCGCGACACCCGCGCCAGAGCGGCCAGCCCCTCATTCTTCTGCTGACGCGCCATTTGCAGGCCCTTGACGACGAAGGCGCGGTTGACGCCGGTAAGCGGTACCACGTCGCAGACGGTGGCCAGTGCTGCCAGATCGAGCAGCGACAGCAAATCCGGCTGCGCTGCATCGGGCATGCGGCTGCGTAAAATCCTCGCCGTCTGCACCAGAGCCAGGAAGACGACGCCGGCAGCGCACAGATGGCCCTGTCCCGACAGATCGTCCTCGCGATTGGGATTGACGACCGCGGTCGCCTCCGGCAGCGCGCCACCGACCTGATGGTGGTCGAGCACCACGACATCGGCGCCTGCGGCTTTGGCCGCGTCGATGGAAACGGCGCTGTTGGTGCCGCAATCGACGGTGACGATCAGCGTCGCGCCACGCGAGACCAGTTCGCGCATCGCCTCCGGATTGGGGCCATAGCCCTCGAAAATGCGGTCCGGAATGTAGATTTCAGACGGCACGGAGAAATGCGTCAGGAAGCGTTTGAGCAGCGCCGACGAGGCGGCGCCGTCGACATCGTAGTCGCCGAAGATCGCCACTTTTTCCTTGGCCATGACTGCTTCGGCAATACGGGTGGCAGCCTTGTCCATGTCGGTCAGGGAGGCCGGATCCGGCAACAGGTCACGGATCGTCGGATCGAGAAAGCGCTCGGCCTGGTCGGCGGTGACGCCGCGCCCGGCCAGCACGCGCGCGACAATGTCGGGCACACCATGGCCCTGCGCGATGGCAAGCGCCGTCATGTCCTGCCGTTCGCTCAACCGGTGTTCCCAGGAAACACCGGTCGCGGACTGCCTGACATCGAGGAAAAGGCGTTTGTCGCCCGTCATAGGAGGGGTCGTCTGCAGATTGTCATTTCCGGCAATATGCGACGGCTAAACAGGAAAGTCTCAAAACTTTTCCAGATCCTGATGACGCGCCTTGATCTCGCGCACGGTGCGCGAAGACGAGCGCAGCACGATGGTGTGCGTGGTGATGTAGTTGCCGCCGAACTTGACACCGGCCAGCATGTTGCCGTCGGTCACGCCGGTCGCCGCAAACAGCACGTCGCCGCGCGCCATGTCCTCGGCGCGGTAGATCCGCTTCGGATCGGCAATGCCCATTTTTGCCGCGCGCGCCGCTTTTTCCGCCGTGTCGAGGATCAGCCGGCCCTGCATCTGGCCGCCGGTGCAGCGCAGCGCGGCCGCCGCCAACACGCCTTCCGGCGCGCCGCCGGTGCCGAGATAGATGTCGATGCCGGTCTCCTCCGGATCGGTGGTGTGGATGACGCCGGCGACATCGCCGTCGCCGATCAGCCGGATCGCAGCGCCCGTGGCGCGCACCGCTTCGATCAGCCTTTCATGGCGGGGACGGTCGAGGATGCAGGCGGTGATTTCGGACACCGCGACGCCTTTGGCCTTGGCCAGGCTGGCGATGTTTTCGGCCGGCGAGGCATCAATGTCGATGACGCCTTCGGCATAGCCCGGGCCGATGGCGATCTTGTCCATATAGACGTCGGGCGCAAACAACAGGCTGCCTTTTTCGGCAATGGCGATGACGGCCAGCGCATTGGGCAGGTTCTTGGCGCAGATAGTCGTGCCTTCGAGCGGATCGAGCGCGATATCGACCGCCGGACCGATGCCGCTGCCGACTTCCTCGCCGATATAGAGCATTGGCGCCTCGTCGCGTTCGCCCTCGCCGATCACCACCGTGCCCTTGATGGCGAGGCGATTGAGCTCCTGGCGCATGGCGTCGACCGCGGCCTGGTCGGCGGCCTTTTCATCGCCGCGCCCGCGCAGTCTGGCGGCCGCGACTGCGGCGCGCTCGGTGACACGCACAACTTCCATGGTGAGTATCCGGTCGAGACCGGCGACAATGTTCTGGGCCACATTCATCAGGAAAAATCCTCGTTCACAACGCGCCGCCGCTAGAGCCGGATGATTTCAGGTCTGTTCGACCTGAAATCTGAATCCGACACTAAATCAAAGAGATAGAGCATGATGTCATCCGAAAACCGCTTCACACTTTTCGGCATCATGCTCTAGAGGCGCGCTTCTTGTGTCAAAGCTCCATGACAAGGGCAAGACTTGCTGTGTCAATTTTTCAAAATTGCAGCAATATCAATCGATTAAAGAAAAAATATGACTTGCTCTAGCCAGCCCGCTCGATGCGGATGACCTGCGGCTTGTCAGTGAGATGGCCGTCCTTGGTGATGCCGTCGACGGCCTTGCGCACCGCCGCTTCCGTCGTCTCGTGGGTGACCAGGATCACCGTCTTTTGCGCATCGGTTTCCGGTCCGGCCGCATGCTGGACGATCGATTCCAGCGAAATATCATTGTCGGCCATGCGCTTGGCGATTGCGGCAAACACGCCAATGCGATCGTGCACGGTCAACCGGATGAAATAGCCACCGGCATGGCTGCGCATCTGCGCCTTCTTGTATGGGCGCAATTCCTTGGCCGGCAGGCCGAAAACCGGACCGTGCTGGAAGCCCGGCCGGCTCTTGGCAATGTCGGCAATATCGCCGACCACCGCCGAGGCGGTGGCGTTGCCGCCAGCGCCGGGGCCGGAGAGCAGAAGTTCGCCCAGAATGTCGGTTTCGATCGCCACCGCATTGGTCACGCCGTGCACCTGCGCGATCACCGAGGCCGTCGGCACCATGGTCGGGTGCACGCGCTGCTCGATGCCGCTGTCGGTGCGCTGCGCGACGCCGAGCAGTTTGATCCGGTAGCCCAGGTCGCCGGCAGCGCGGATATCAGCCTGGCTGATGTTGGAAATGCCTTCCATGTAGATGTCGTTGGCGGCGATCCTGGTACCGAAGGCCAGGCTGGTCAGGATCGACAGTTTGTGCGCCGTGTCATGGCCCTCGATGTCGAAGGTCGGATCGGCCTCGGCATAGCCCAGCCGCTGCGCGTCCTTCAGGCACTCGTCGAAGGAAATGCCCTCGGCTTCCATGCGGGTCAGGATGTAGTTGCAGGTGCCGTTGAGGATGCCGAAGACGCGCGTGACCGAATTGCCGGCCATCGCCTCGCGCATCGTCTTGATGACTGGGATGCCGCCGGCCACCGCTGCCTCGTAATTGAGCAGCACGCCCTTCTTCTCGGCGATTTCGGCCAACGCCACGCCGTGCTTGGCCAGCAGCGCCTTGTTGGCGGTCACCACATGGCGCCCGGCCTCAAGTGCTGCCTTGACCGACGCGCGCGCCGCCCCTTCATCGCCGCCGATCAGTTCGACGAAGACGTCGATCTCGGCGGTCTGCGCCATCTTGACCGGATCGTCGAACCATTTGGCGGCGGCGAGATCGACGCCGCGGTCACGCTTCGAATCGCGGGCCGAAACGGCTGACACAACGACGTCACGGCCGCACTGGCGCGTCAGTTCGGCCGCTTTGTCGCGCAGCACGCGCGCCACCGAGGCGCCGACGGTGCCAAGACCCGCAA
This sequence comes from Mesorhizobium sp. CNPSo 4688, assembly GCF_057784295.1. NCBI lineage: Bacteria > Pseudomonadati > Pseudomonadota > Alphaproteobacteria > Hyphomicrobiales > Phyllobacteriaceae > Mesorhizobium > Mesorhizobium sp. CNPSo 4688. The sequence continues at coordinate 136,948 of NZ_JBWLUY010000012.1, read as the reverse complement.
TTCCAACACGCAACGCTTCAGCCATGTCCGGCGACGCCCCTCAAACTCTGCTCAATTAAGATGTGCGGCGACCTTAGAGCAATTCCAGGAAAAGTGTGAAACGGTTTTCCGTCCGGAATTGCGTCAAAAACAATGAGTTAGAGCAGATCGCCGTTTCCGTGAAACGGTGAACTGCTCTAGCGATGCGCGGCGAGCGGCACCACATTGTTCGGCTGCTTGGCGCTGGACGCCAGGAAGCGCTTGATGTTGCGCGCCGCCTGCCGGATCCGGTGCTCGTTTTCGACCAGTGCGATGCGCACATGATCGTCGCCATGCTCGCCGAAGCCGATGCCCGGCGCCACCGCCACGTCGGCGTGCTCGATCAGGAGCTTGGAGAATTCGAGCGAGCCGAGATGCTTGAACGGCTCCGGGATCGGCGCCCAGGCAAACATCGAGGCCGCCGGTGCGGGAATGGTCCAGCCGGCGCGGCTGAAGGCGTCGACCATGACGTCGCGGCGCTTCAGATAGACCTCGCGCACTTCGGCGATGTCGGCGCCGTCGCCATTGAGCGCATATGCCGCCGCCACCTGGATCGGCGTGAAGGCGCCGTAGTCGAGATAGGACTTCACCCGCGTCAGCGCCGAAATCAGCCGCTCATTGCCGACCGCAAAGCCCATCCGCCATCCGGGCATGGAGAAGGTCTTCGACATCGAAGTGAACTCGACGCAGACATCGATGGCGCCCGGCACCTGCAGCACCGAAGGCGGCGGATTGCCGTCGAAGTAGATTTCCGAATAGGCAAGGTCCGACAGGATGATGATGTCGTTCTTCTTGGCGAAGGCGACGACGTCCTTGTAGAAATCGAGCGAGGCGACCAGCGCCGTCGGGTTCGACGGATAGTTGAGGATCAGCGCCAGCGGCTTCGGGATCGAATGGCGGACACCGCGCTCGAGCGCCGGAATGAAGCCGTCATCCGGCTCGACCTGCAGCGAACGAATGACGCCACCCGACATGATGAAGCCGAAAGCGTGGATCGGATAGGTCGGGTTGGGGCACAGGATCACGTCGCCGGGCGCGGTGATCGCCTGCGCCATATTGGCGAAGCCTTCCTTCGAGCCGAGCGTTGCCACCACCTGAGTGTCGGGATTGAGCTTCACGTCGAAGCGGCGCTGATAGTAGGCGGCCTGGGCGCGGCGCAAACCGGGAATGCCGCGCGAGGATGAATAGCGATGCGTGCGCGGATCGCGCACCACTTCGCACAATTTGTCGACGATCGCCTTCGGCGTCGGCAGGTCCGGATTGCCCATGCCAAGGTCGATAATGTCGGCGCCGCGCGAACGGGCACTGGCCTTCAGCCGGTTGACCTGCTCGAACACGTAAGGCGGAAGCCGGCGGACCTTGTGAAATTCTTCCATGTCAGTTCCAGACGATTAGAATTGGCTTTGGCAGAGTTGGTTTGGCAAAGCGGACCTTGGCAAAGGTGGGCTTTCGGCGCGCCATATAGCCCTATTTGCAGGTAGGGTCGAGGGCGGGATCGCATTTGGCCTCGATCTGTTTCAGCGTGTCCTTGCCATGGTTCTTCGCCAGCGAGTTCAGCGCCGCCGGGCTGGTGGACGGGACACCGCCGCCGCCCTTGCCCGCCTGCGCCTGCTGTTCGCCCTTCAGCAGGGCAAGCTTGGCCTGGGTCTCCTCAGGCGTGAGCTGCTTTGCCGCGACCTGCGGCGGGATGTTCAGATTGGGATAGGAGCCGGTGTCCTGCGCGCCCTGTGTCAGGCCCACATTCATCCCGTTGCCGGTGTTGGCGCTGGTGCAGCCGCCTGCTGCCAACAGCCCTGGCGCCAGAAAAGCTGTCGCAACAGCGATGCGGCAAAAGCGGCCTGCCCCCGAAAAAATGGTCTTGCCGGTGTTAATCGTCATATTGTTTTCCTGGCAGCCGGGGTACAGCGCATTGGACCCGGTCAGATGTCCCATGATAATATGTCAAGAAAACGCCTCGGGAGGAACCCCGCGAGCCATGTCCAAAACACCTGATTCGAGCAAAGCGGAAGATGATCAATCTTCGACCGTCGAGCAATATCTGGTGAAAGACCCGGAACGCTTCGCGTTGAACATGGCGCGCATGGTCGAACAGGCCGGCAAGGCGGCCTCTGCCTGGGCCGAGCCGCGTGAAAAAGGTGAGGTGCGCGATCACGTCGCCGAGCCCGTGGTCGACATGGTCAAAACCTTCTCCAAGCTCAGCGAATACTGGCTTGCCGATCCGCAACGCGCGTTGGAAGCGCAGACGCGACTGTTCGCCGGCTATATGACCGTCTGGGGAAACGCCATCCAGCGCATCAGCCCGAATGCCGAAGCGCCCGACGATGCGGTCAAGCCGGAGCGCGGCGACAAGCGCTTCCAGGACCCTGAGTGGGGCCGCAACGCGTTCTTCGATTTCCTCAAACAGGCCTATCTCGTCACCTCGCGCTGGGCGGCCGACCTCGTCGAGCATGCCGAAGGCCTCGACGACCACACCCGCCACAAGGCCAGCTTCTACGTCAAGCAGGTGTCCAACGCCATCTCGCCGTCGAACTTCATCCTGACCAATCCGGAGCTGTTTCGCGAAACCGTCGCCTCGAATGGCGAAAACCTGGTGCGCGGCATGAAAATGCTGGCCGAGGACATCGCCGCCGGCAAGGGCGACCTGAAGCTGAGACAAGCCGACTATTCGCCCTTCGAAGTCGGTAAGAACGTCGCGACCTCACCCGGCAAGGTGGTCGGACGCAGCGATGTCGCCGAGATCATCCAGTACGACCCGACGACGGAAACGGTGCTCAAACGCCCGCTGCTGATCTGCCCGCCCTGGATCAACAAATACTACATCCTCGATCTCAACCCGCAGAAATCCTTCATCCGCTGGGCGATCGAGCAGGGCCACACCGTCTTCGTCATTTCCTGGATCAATCCCGATGAGCGCCACGGCGCCAAGGGCTGGGAAGCCTATATCCGCGAGGGCCTGCAATACGGCCTCGACACGATCGAGAAGGCCACCGGCGAGAAGGAGGTCAACGCCATCGGCTACTGCGTCGGCGGCACGCTTTTGGCGGCCGCACTCGCGCTGCTGGCTCAGGAAGGCGACAACCGCATCAAGTCGGCGACCTTCTTCACCACGCAGGTCGACTTCACCCATGCCGGCGACCTGAAAGTGTTCGTCGACGAGGACCAGGTCGCAGCGGTCGAAAAATCGATGAACGAAAAGGGCTATCTCGACGGCACCAAGATGGCGACCGCCTTCAACATGCTGCGCTCGGGCGACCTGATCTGGCCCTATGTCATCAACAATTACATGCGCGGCAAGGATCCCCTGCCCTTCGACCTGCTCTACTGGAACGCCGATTCCACCCGCATGGCGGCGGCCAACCATTCCTTCTACCTGCGCAACTGCTATCTCGAGAACAATCTGACGCGGGGCGTGATGGAGCTCGCCGGCCGCATCGTCTCACTGGCCGACGTCACCATCCCGGTCTACAATTTGGCGTCGAAGGAAGATCACATCGCGCCGGCGCTTTCGGTGTTCCTCGGTTCGCAATATTTCGGCGGCGACGTCGAGTATGTGCTGGCCGGCTCCGGCCACATTGCCGGTGTCGTCAACCCGCCGGCAGCGAAGAAGTACCAGTACTGGACCGGTGGCAAGCCGGTGGGCGATTTTGGCCAGTGGTTCGCCAATGCGGTAGAGCATCCCGGCTCCTGGTGGACGCACTGGCAGCACTGGATCGAGACCCAGGACGACACCCTCGTTCCGGCCCGCAAACCGGGCAAGCATATGAAAACCCTGGGTGATGCCCCCGGCACCTATGTCAAGGTGCGTGTGTAACGGACTGTAATGTCTGGTGAGTTGACGGGCCGGCAAAACGGGGCGAAATGGTGTCGTCAACCATCAAGAAGCCTCAATTCGCCTCCAACGAGCGATTAATTCAGAGGCTTGCAGAATTGACACAAGTCTCGTTTCCGGTTTGGGAACACAGGGTTATTGGACGTGAACGTTTCGACGCCGCACCAATAGCAGGCAGACCGGACACCGAGGGGGAATTTAGTTTTGAAATCAGTAGGATCGCGTCTCGCGGGGAGAGAGGGTCGCACAATAGCGGCAGCGCTTTTCTCCGTGCTTCTGGCGTCCTGCACCTCCGCCGGCGACCCGACAATGTCGGTCGGTATGCCCGGCTACAACGCCACTGCTTCTGACATCGCGGCAGCTTCCGGCACCAGCGCTGCGGCGCCAGGCGATTCGACCGTGCAGGTCACATCGACCGCGCAGATCACATCGACAGGGCCGCAGATGATGATGACGGCCGCGGGCGATGCGACGCTGCCGGAGCAGGTCGCCTATGTACCGATGACCAAGCCCGGCGCCAATTTCCCGGTCACTGTTCCCGCGGGCGCCGACACCATCGTCAGCCAGACGCCGCAGGCGCTGCAGCAGCCGGCACAGACGGCGGCCGCAACGGACGACGCGGCGCAGAAGATTGCCGCCGCCGATGCCGGCGTGACCGCACCAAAACCGACGGCCGCGGCACCCGCGACCCCCGCGACCAATGAAGTCTACGTGACGGCCGCCGCTCCCCAGCAGGTCGACGCGCCGAAGAAGGGCTTCTTCGCTTCGCTGTTCAGCACAGCACCAGCCTCGGCTGCACCTGCTCCGCTGATCAACTCCCGCTCGGGCGAACAGCCTGCGGTTGCTGCCCAACCCAAGGAAGCACCCGCCAAGCCCATTGTCACGCTGGCTTCTGCCACTTCGGCCGACAAGCCGGTTCAGTTGGCCTCGCTCGGCGACGACAGCAGCAGCCATATCACCGGCGCCGATGCGCTGCCCGGCGTGCGCCAGACGGCGCTGTTCGAGATCAAGCGCAAATCCGGCATCGACGACGAAAGCGACGTCGATCTGAACGAGGACGAAGGCTCGGGCGGCGCCTATCAGGTGGCGTCCGCCGCCGGCCTCGCCCGGCTGGCGCCCAACGGCCTGCTGAAGCAGAACGAAAGCGTCGATGTCGCCTGCCTGAAGCCGTCGCTGGTGCGCGTGCTGAAGACCATCGAAGGCCACTACGGCCGCAAGATGATGGTCACCTCCGGCTATCGCGACCCCGCCCGCAACCGCCGCGCCAACGGCGCCAAGAACTCGCTGCACATGTATTGCGCCGCCGCCGACATCCAGGTGCCGGGCGTCTCCAAATGGGAGCTGGCGAGCTACATCAGGACTATGCCCGGCCGTGGCGGCGTCGGCACCTATTGCCACACCGAATCCGTCCACGTCGACGTCGGCCCCGAGCGCGACTGGAACTGGCGCTGCCGCCGGCGGGGATGAGTTTTTCACCGCTCTCACCCGGTGTTTGAAAAAAGTTGTCCGATGTGGCGGCTGATGGGTTGCCGGTTGGCAACAACGCAATTATAAGCCGCTTCGTCTGAGCGCGCCCATCGTCTAGCGGTTAGGACACCGCCCTTTCACGGCGGTAACAGGGGTTCGATTCCCCTTGGGCGTACCAGCAAAATCAAGCACTTAGGCGCGTATCCCGAAAATTGATCTAATATCGGTCGTGTGGAAAACGATGGAATCAGGTGGAGCTCGCCGGAATCAGGAGCGTCCATATAGCGGTCACGGCCGCACCTACCATGTTCGACAGAGGCGAAGCGTCCCGTTTTGAGGCGAAGACTGGCGCTAGTAACTCATCGTGCGGGGGCTCGGCTTTCGCCCTAAACCTCTTATTCTGTAGGGATGCTTTGATCTGCCGAATGCGATTCTGGCTTGCCCCGTAGTCACCAACCGATCGCTGAAGCCAGTTTACGAACGACCGAATCTCGGGCGGTAGCGGCCCTGTTCAATTTTCTATTGCTGCCGGCGATAAGCTGTCATTCAGTATGCGATCTGGCTGCATCGTGGCGAGATTGAGATTTCTGTTGGAAGAGAACGAGGCCGACTGCAAGACAAAGCTACGTCTTTTATGCACGTCCGGGAGAGCGTCTTCCTGCGCTCAATGCTCTACAAACTAAGGCACCATTCGCTGCGGCAGCCCGCAATCAAGCCGACCACCCTTGTCTTCGCTTCGTCTCACAACTTCTCACGCACTCTCTCGGAAACTCATTGGATCAACGAGCTTCCGCTGCGTAAGTTTTGTGAAACGAGAGGACTTACAATGAGCACGATCAAGACCAAGGACGGCACTGAGATCTACTACAAAGACTGGGGTTCCGGACAACCAATCGTGTTCAGCCATGGTTGGCCGTTGACCGCAGACGCATTCGAGGACCAGATGTTCTTCCTGGCCTCGCGCGGCTACCGCTGCATCGCACACGACCGGCGTGGCCACGGCCGTTCCAGCCAGCCCTGGCAGGGCAATGACCTCGACACATATGCGGACGATCTCGCGGAACTGACCGCCGCGCTCGATCTGAAGAAGGCGATCCACATCGGCCATTCGACTGGCGGCGGCGAGGTGACGCGCTACATCGGCCGGCACGGTACGGGGCGCGTCGAAAAGGCTGCGCTGATCGGGGCGATCCCACCGGTGATGATCAAGTCCGAGAAGAACCCCGGCGGCACGCCGATGGAGGAATTCGACAAACTGCGCGCCGCCGTCGTCGCCGACCGCTCGCAGTTCTGGAAGGATCTCAGCCTGCCGTTCTATGGCTACAACCGGCCCGGCGCCAAGGTCTCGGAGGGTGTCCGGCAATCGTTCTGGCTGCAGAGCATCATGGCGGGCTTCCCGGCCTCGTATTTCTGCATCAAGGCGTTTTCCGAAACCGACTTGACGGAAGACCTCAAGCGGATCGACGTTCCGACGCTCGTCCTGCACGGCGACGACGACCAGATCGTTCCGATCGCCGACTCCGCCCTGCTGTCATCCAAGATCGTCAAGAACGCGAAGCTCGTGGTCTACGAGGGCGCCCCGCACGGCATGTGCACCACGCTCAAGGATCGGGTGAACGACGAGCTGCTCGCTTTCATCAAATCCTGACCGCTTCGCACGACGGCGCTGCGGGTCCTGGTCCGCCGGTGCCAAGCGATCGACAAAATCGAAAAGGATAAAGCTGTGACCGAGACTTCGTACTCGCCTCATGCCATGGCATCGCGCCGCACCGTTCTGATGGGAACGACTGGGCTGCTTGCCGCCTCGGCCTTGGGTCTGCCCGGCATGACCGGTGCGGACCGCGCCGAAGCCGCCACGGAACGCCGCAAGGGAACGCTGTCCGGCAGTTTCCTAACCACCAGCGACGGCACGCGTATCTACTATAAGGACTGGGGCGCCGGGCAGCCGGTCGTGTTCAGCCACGGCTGGCCGCTGTCGTCGGATGCTTTTGAAGACCAGATGTTCTTCCTGGCCTCGAATGGCTATCGGGCCATCGCCGCCGACAGACGTGGTCACGGCCGTTCCAGCCAGCCTTGGCGAGGCAACGACATTGATACCTATGCCGACGACCTCGCCGAATTGGTTGCGGCGCTGGACCTGAAGCACGTCGTGCATATCGGCCATTCCACGGGCGGCGGCGAAGTAGCGCGATATGTTGGTCGGCACGGAACCAAGCGCGTTGCCAAGCTGGTACTAATCAGCGCGATACCACCGCTTCGGCTGAAGACCGAAGCAAACCCGCTGGGCGCCCCGATCGAAGCATTTGATGCACTGCGCGGGAAAATTCGCGAGGACAGGTCGGCCTTCTGGAGTGAGTTGTCGCTGCCTTTCTACGGCTACAACCGGCCTGGCGCAACGATTTCAGAAGGCGTGCGAGACCAGTTCGTCCTGCAATGCATGATGGCGGGCATGCCCGCCTCCTATCTCGGCATCAAGGCGCAGTCGGAAACCGACTTCACGGGAGACCTGAAGAAGATCGACGTTCCAACGCTCATCCTGCACGGCGAGGACGATCAGTTGGTGCCAATCGCCGATTCGGCCCTACTGACGGCCAAGCTGGTCAAGGGGTCGCAGCTCAAGATCCTGAATGGAGCACCGCACGGCATGTGCACCACCCGGAAGGACGAGATCAATGCCGCGCTTCTCTCGTTCATACGTGCTTCGGCCTGAACTTGCCCCCGCTCGGCATTGGCCGAAGCCGCGCTACGCGGCCCTCCCCTCCCGCGTAGCGCCCCTTTCCCGTAACCCCGGCCCCGAGCCGGCAAAGGAGCTGAAATGTTGAATTTCAATTCGAGGGTTGCCGCCCTGGCGCTTGCGTCCGTCCTGCTCTCGTCAACGGCGCCTCTGAACGTCGGAATCCAACCCACGTATGCCGCCGAACAGACGGTTCCGCCCGCGGTCCACTACCGTACCGCCAAGGTCGAGGGTGTCGACATCTTCTACCGCGAAGCCGGCCCGGCCGATGCACCCGTGGTCCTGTTGCTACACGGCTTTCCGACATCGTCCCACATGTTCCGCAATTTGATACCGACACTTGCTGATCGTTACCACGTCATAGCGCCCGACTATCCCGGTTTTGGCCAAAGTGGCGCGCCCGATCACAAGGAATTCGCCTACACCTTTGGCCACTATGCCGAGTTGGTCGACGGCCTACTCGGCCAGCTCGGGACGAAAAGCTATGCGATGTACGTCATGGATTACGGCGCACCTGTCGGCTACCGACTAGCGCTCAAGCACCCCGAGCGCGTGACCGGCCTCATCATCCAGAACGGCAACGCCTACGAGGAAGGACTCAAGGAATTCTGGGATCCGATCAAGGCGTATTGGGCGGACGGATCGGATGCCCACCGCGAGGCGCTGAGCTTTCTTGTCGCGCCGGAGACCACCAAGTTCCAGTACACGGACGGCGTGTCGGACGTGTCGCGCATCGATCCCGACAACTGGGCGCATGACCAAGCCTTGCTTGATCGTCCCGGCAACAAGGACATCCAGCTCGACCTCTTCCACGATTATGGCACCAACGTTCCGCTCTATCCGGCTTTCCAGGCCTTCTTTCGCGAGCACAAGCCGCCGACGCTGATCATCTGGGGCAAGAACGACAAGATCTTTCCAGCCGACGGGGCCGGTCCCTATCTGCGCGACCTGCCGGACGCGGAGCTCCATCTGATCGATACCGGCCATTTCGCGCTCGAGGACAAGCTCGACGAGATGGCGCCGCTGATCAGAAATTTCCTGGATCGCAAGCTCGCCATCAACTGAGCCAGGTCGCCAAGGCCGGCGCATGCGCCGACAGGGCTCTCACGCCCAATCGAGGACCATGACATGAACGTTTCCCGTCAGCATCCCCTTACCCGCCGTGGTTTCTGCCTTTGCTGCATCGGCGCCTCGGCCATCGCGGCAGGCGGCGGATGGCTCAGCCCCCGCGCGGCCTATGCGGAGGCCAGGGGCCTTGTCAGCCTGATCAAGGACAGCGCCGCGACGTCGCCGATCACGGTCCATAGGCTGCGCAACAATGTCAGCGTGCTGGAAGGGTCGGGCGGCAACGTCGCCGTGCTGACGGGGCCGGATGGCAAGGTGCTCGTCGATGGGGGGATCAGCGTGTCGCGGCCGCAGATGACCAAGACACTGCAGGCCATGTCCGCCGATCCTGTGACGCACCTGATCAACACCCACTGGCATTTCGACCATGCCGACGGCAATTCCTGGCTGGGTCCGGCGGGTGCAAAAATCATCGCACACGACAACACCCTGAAATACCTCTCGCAAGTGCAGCGCGTCGAGGAATGGGATTACAATTTCCTGCCGCTGGCCGCCGTCAGCCTGCCGACGGACGTTTTCGCTGAGAGCCACGATCTCGAGCTCAACGGCCAGTCCATCGCGCTCAAATACTATGGTCCTGCTCACACTGACAGCGATATCTCCGTCACTTTTGGAGAAGCGGATATCGTGCATGTCGCCGATACGTTCTGGAACGGCGTCTATCCTTTCATCGACTACTCGACCGGTGGCAGCATCGACGGGATGATCGCCGCCTCGGATGCCAATCTCGCGGCGACGACCGACAAGACGATCATTATTCCCGGCCACGGCAAGCCGGTCAGCAACCGCGCCGAGTTGCAGGCTTTCCGCGACATGCTGGTCGGGATCAGGGACAACGTCGCCAAACTCAAGCGCGAAGGTCGCACGCGCGACGAGACTGTTGCGGCGAAGCCTACGGCCGTCTTCGACTCCATATGGGGCAATTTCGTCATCGACCCGGCCTTCTTTACTCGGCTGGTCTACGAGGGCGTGTGACTCAACCTGTACAAAAAGGAGATTTGCCGTGGGCAAACTCGACGGAAAGGTCGCCGTCATTACCGGCGCGACGAGCGGCATCGGCCTGGCGATGGCCAAGCGATTTGCCAGGGAGGGCGCTCGGGTCTTCATGACGGGCCGCCGGAAGAAGGAACTGGACAGCGCGGTGCTCGCAGTCGGCAATGGTGCGCGCGGCATCCAGGGTGACGTAGCCGACATGACCGATCTGGACCGCCTCTATGCGATCGTCCGCGACGACGCCGGAACGATTGACGTACTTGTCGCCAATGCTGGCGGCGGCGAGTTCGCCGCATTGGGCGCGATCACCGAAGAGCATTTCGACAACACCTTCCGGACCAATGTCAAGGGAACGCTCTTCACTGTTCAGAAGGCGCTGCCGCTGTTGAAGGACGATGCCTCGATCATCCTCGTCGGATCGACGACCGCAACCACGGGGACACCCAACTTCAGCGTCTACAGCGCCACCAAAGCCGCGATCCGGAACTTCGCACGCAGTTGGATTCTTGACCTCGCCGGCCGGGGCATTCGCGTCAATGTGCTTTCTCCCGGAGCGACATCGACACCCGGCTGGCATGACCTCGCAGCGTCTCCGACGGAGCGGGACGAGATGATCCGCTTCGTCGCGACGACGACACCGTTGGGGCGGCTTGCCCACCCCGATGAAACGGCCAGCGCCGCGCTTTTCCTCGCGTCAAGCGAGAGCAGCTTCGTCACCGGGAGCGAATTGTTCGTCGATGGTGGGTCAGCACAGATCTAAGTTTCCCTCAACGAAGGATTTCGCATGACCCTCAGTCTCAAGGATTTGATTGCCATGACCGCAGCAGTCGGGATGACCACCGGGGCGTCGGCGCAATCGGCAAAGGACATTGTGGGTCCATCGCCGCTGGTCGCCATCGAGAATGAGCCGGCGCCGAAGCTCATCGTCGACCCGCCATTGGCAGAACCGCTGTCGCGCGGCCTCGTCTTTATCCAGTACCGCACCGAGAACCTGCGCGTCGTGCCGGTTTTCGGAAAAGGGGCCCTCGACGTCTCGCCACGCATTGGCCATGTCCACATAACCGTGGATGACGCGCCCTGGCATTTCGTTGACGCCAGCGGCGAGACAATAATCGTTGTCGGGCTGAATCCCGGTTCCCACAAGGTACTGGTGGAGCTGGCGGATCCCACGCATCACGTCATCGACCGCCAGATTGTCAGCTTCGACGTGCCGGCCAAGCCAGGCACGCCGTAGCACCCAGGCTTTAGGCCGCAGGTGGATTTCAACGAACGCAAGGGGATTGCCATGGACCTCGATCTCGTCACTCGTCGGCAGGTGCTCGGAGCCGCCAGCGCGCTGGCGGTATCGACGCTGCTGCCGAAAGCGGCACACGCGGCGCCGGCCTACACCTTCTCGCATGGTGAGTTTGAGATCACCGTACTCAGCGACGGGTTTATCTCCGTCCCCGGCGAAATCCTGGTGCCCGACGTTGCGGCTGAGGAGCGAGCCGCCATCCTTGGTCGCATCGATGCTCCCGGTGGCGTGGTTCGCGCCAAGACGAACATTCCGCTGCTGCGCAAGGGGAATGATCTCATCCTCGTCGATATCGGTGCCGGTCACAAATACCAGACGAGCGACGGCGGTCTTGCGACCGATCTGCAGAGGGCGGGAGTCGATCCCTCTTCCATCACCAAGGTGATCTTTACCCACGCGCATCCCGATCACATCTGGGCGACTTTGGCGGAGAGCGGCGGCCTGAGATACCCGAACGCGACCTACCATGTCGGCGCATCGGAATGGGCTTTCTGGATGGACGCCGATTATCTGACCAGCATGCCCGTTGCCCTACATGACTTTGCAAAAGGGGCGCAGCGGGACCTTGGTGCCATCAAGGACCGCGTCGTGATGCTGAAGCCTGGCGACGAGGTCGTGACGGGCATAGCCGTTCTGGACACGGCCGGCCACACGCCCGGCCACCTGTCATTCGAACTGGCAGGGGGCGAAGGGCTGCTAATCAGCGCGGACGTGGCCAACAACCAGATTGTCTCGTTCGAACACCCTGACTGGACGTTCGGCTACGACACGCTTCCGGACTTGGCCATCCGCAACCGGTTCAAGCTGCTCGACCGAGCGGCGACCGACAAAGTGAAGCTGCTTGGTTACCATTGGGAATACCCGGGAGTCGGCTATGCAGACCGCACCGGAAACGCGTTCCGCTTCGTAGCCAGCTAGGCCGGGACATTCCGCGAAGGAGGTCGAAATTGAAGGACGAGAGTATGTCGAATACTCGCCGAGCTTCGAAACCCGCACACTTCAGAGTCGTGCTCGCCACTGGCGAGGCGCCGATTTTCAAAGCGGGAGATCGGGTCCGGATACTCATGCGCGCTCCGATTGGCCATTACCGCGTGCCGATCTACCTGCGCGGCAAGCAGGGATCGGTAGAAACCGTGATCGAAACGGCCGCCGTCGACAACGAGGAAGAGGGTTTTGGCCGCAACGCTGGGTCGAAGCGGCATTATTACCGCGTTGCGATACCGATGACCGAGATCTGGGCCGACTATGCGGGTTCGCCGCGAGACGGGCTGCGCATCGAAATCTTCGAGACATGGCTGGAAAGGATATGAAGATGGCCGACCCCGAACAGGACCACCATCACGATCACGCCGAAATCACGCAGGCCGAAGCGCCAAGCTATTTCGAAATCATGGAAACGGCTGTCCGCGAGCTTCTGATCGAGCGCAAGCTGATCCGTGCCGACGAGATCCGCCGCCAGATCGAAGTTATTGACTCGCGCACCCCCGCCCTCGGTGCAAAGGTCGTCGCGCGAGCCTGGGTCGACCCGTCGTTCAAGATCCGCCTGCTGGAGAACAGCCGCACTGCCTGCGAGGAGCTCGGCATCAGCTTCTACGATGACACAGAACTCATTGTGCTGGAAAACACACCGGACGTTCACAACCTGATCGTCTGCACGCTGTGCTCCTGCTATCCTCGGCCCGTCTTGGGGCTTCCGCCGGACTGGTACAAGCTGAAGCCGTATAGGGCACGCGCCGTCTCCGAGCCTCGCGCCGTCCTTGCAGAATTCGGCACCGAAATTCCCGACGAAGTCGAGGTCCGCGTCAGCGATTCTACCGCGCTCGTCCGCTACTTGGTGCTGCCGATGCGTCCGGACGGTTCCGATGCTTTTGACGAACAGCAGCTAGCCGATCTCGTCACGCGTGATGCCATGATAGGCGTGGTTCCCGTCAGACTAGAGCAAGAGGTTGCACCATGACCGACAATCGTCACCTTGTAAGTCGACTTCCCAACGATATCGGCGGTTTGCAGGCCGACACCATCCATCGCGTAGACCACGAGCTTGAGCCTTGGGAAAAGCGCTGCCACGCGCTGGCAGACGTCCTCGATTCTCACAAGATCATCAACACAGAGGAAAAGCGTTGCGGCGTCGAAGCTCTCGGCGCCGAACTGGTGGGCAAGCTCAGCTACTACGAACGCTGGATCGTCGCGTTCGCCAACATTCTCTTCAGGAAGGGCATTCTGACGCCAACCGAGGTTGCCCTGAAGATGGGCGAGGTCGAGGGGCGGTCATCGCAGTACGGCAATGGCTCGTGAGAACTTGTATGACCCTGCAAGGCTTTATCGCGCGTGAAAGCAGGTTCGACTCCAAAGTGTCCATGAATCGTCTCTGCGCGTCGGCAGTTGGTAACGGAATGGCGATTGTGGCGCGGATCGATCACGCAGCGGCTGCAGCACAAGTCGGCTTAGAACTGGGGCCTGCTGAAGTCCTAATTTTCGGCAACCCTCAAGCTGGGACGCCGCTCATGCAGGAGGCTCCAACCGTGGCGATCGATCTGCCACTAAAAGCGCTCGTGTGGCAGGACGCTGCAGGAAAAACTTGGATAGGGTACAATGATCCGCTCTGGATTGGTGAACGGCATCGGGTTGGGAACCATACATTGCTTCGGGGAATGGCAGACAAAATTGCGAAGATGGTGATCTCCGCCGCCTCCGAATGACGATAAGAGCAGGGTGCGATTCGAAGTCCGTATCGGACCTATGACGATCGATATTGTTCGATATAAGCCGGTGCTGAGGCCACTGCAGCCGTACTGATCGCGTTCAGTAAGTCTTCGTGCCTTACCGGCTTGGTTAGAAAGTCCGACGCACCGTTTTTGATTGCACGGACCGACATAGCAATATCGGCATAACCACTGATGAAGATGATGGGAACGTAGGCACCAGCACTAAGCAGCTTGTCCTGAAAGTTTAAACCGCCCTGGCCGGGCAACCAGGCATCAAGCACGATACAGATTGGCGGATAGGACTGGTCGCTATCCAGGAACGCGCGTGTTGACAGGAAGGTCTCGGCGCGAAAGCCGGCGCAACGAATGAGGCCCGCCAGGGCTTCCAAAATGGTTGCGTCGTCATCTACCAAGGCCACGTACTGATCCTGCATGGGGTTTGCGTCACTCTGGCCCTTCAGCCAGATTGGAAACTCAGTAGGGTTCGCCGGCATTAGTGGCGGTGCGGACCCGGATGGTTCCGAAATGCGATCCGTGTCGGCGATCAGGTAGCCACGACCTGGTATCGTCTTGATCAAATCTCCTTCGGGTCCGAGAACTCTGCGAAGCGAAGCGATCTGAAATCTAATGTTTGACTCGTCTACGGTGGTGGATGGCCAAACGTTCTTTCTAATCTCATTCTTGTCGATCACCCGGCCGGGCATCCGCAAAAGAGTGACCAGCAGGTCAAATGCGCGGCCACCAATCGGGATCTCTTCACCGCAACAAAGCAGAAGACGCGAGGCAGGTAGAATGCGGTACCGCCCAAATTCTAGCGTTTCCACTTGAACACAGGGGATTTCAGTCTGCGTACTCTCCGGAATATCGATCTGGTATGTTTGCATGTGTGCTCCGATACCGTTTCGGGTTTTGGTCGTTTATGCCGCCTCGGGTCGGGGGCCTTTCAGGCAAGCCTCGACGGCCGTCAGGAGGCATTTTGATGAAATGGGTTTCGATAAGACATCGACTGCGCCAGCCTCCATGGCCTGCTTCCGGTAACCATTCTCGCCGAAGGCTGAGATAATGATGGTCGGGATTACATGTCCCATCTCGGTCAACTCTTTCAGAAGCTGCAGCCCGGATATGCCTCCCAGCCTTATGTCGGCAATGAGGCAGGAGACGGAGTCAAGAAGTTCGAAGTCAAGGAGAGCTTCAGCCGAAGCGAAAGTCACCACCCTGTATCCGTAGGCACTAAGCAGTCCATCAAGTGCCTCGCGTATCGACGCCTCGTCGTCCACGCATGCAACGGTAGGCGTCAGGCCCGGCACTTTTGGATCCGTCATCCGGGGATAGTGCGCTCACCTCGCTGGCGCTTCAAGCTAGCGAAAAGACGCGCGTGGCTAGACGTTAGTCGAGGAGTGTCTCTCGCTCGAATTTGTTCGAGGGCTAAGTTCGGGCGTCAGCCATTCTGACAAGCGCGGCGAGCGAATCCGCCGCCATTTTCCGCATAACATTCCCACGATGGAGTTTAACCGTTGCCTCAGTGATACATAGCTCTGCAGCGATTTGCTTATTCTGCATACCCTCTACGACCAGGCCCATGATCTGTCGCTCTCGACCCGTGAGGGTAGCGTATTTCGCCTCAACGCCGGCTCTCAACCTTGCCTCATTTCGGCGTGCACTATCTTCCGCGATCCCCCGATAGACCGCTTCGAGAAGATCCTGTTCGCGAACCGGCTTAGTCAAAACGTCAATGGCTCCGGCCCGCATAGCCCGTACGGACATCGGTACATCGGCATGCGCACTAATTAAGACAACCGATCTGGGCGACCCCTTGCGGAAGAGTGACTCTTGGAATTCGAGTCCGCTCTCGCCGGGCAGTCGAATGTCGATCACCAAACAGCCTCGTTGATCAGGCCGGTCATTGGCCCTGAACTCGTGCACCGAACCGTAGGTCTCGGTTGTCAGCCCAACAGACTCGAACAAACCTCGAAGTGCCTCGCGTACACTTTTGTCATCGTCGATGACGATGACGGACGGCGTTTCCACACTATCGTCTTTGTTCACCGGGAACCGCCTCCGACGCCAAAGGTACGGTGAAACTGAATACACTGCCTGCAGGTCGGTTCTGTGTTAGGCCGATTTGGCCTGCATGAGCCTCGATGATTGAACGACAAATTGAAAGGCCCATCCCGAGTCCACTCGGCTTTGTGGTGAAAAATGCGTCGAATAAGCGGTCTGCAGTGTTGGGGTCAAAGCCGAAACCAGTGTCGGCTACGCTGACCTTCGCGAACCCGTCGATTAGGGATGTTTTTATGACCAACTCACGCGGTTGGGGACTCCCCGCCATTGCCTCTGCACCGTTCATGATTAGATTGAGTACGACCTGTTGAAGTTGGGTTCTATCGCCGAGTACCTCAGCAGCATGCCCTGAAAATTGAACCGTTGGGTCGATGCCATTGCGACTGAGTTCACCATGCATCAATTCCAGGACTTCGCGGATTGCCTGTTCAAGATCCATCGGTTCGATGTTTAGAGGCGATTTTCGCGCCAATGCCCGAATGCCGCCGATAATCTCGCCCGCCCGATGTCCGTCCCTGATGATCCGATCAGCAGCTTGCCTCGCCTGAGCGACATTGAGTTGGCCATCCTCCAGCCACCTTAGACATGTCGCTGCGTTGGTGACGATAGCCATTAACGGCTGGTTCACCTCATGGGCGATGGAGACAGCCAGCTCACCCATCGTTATCATGCGGGTGACGTGCGCTAGCTCCGACTGTGCCTTGCGCAAGTTTTGTTCGGCGCGCTTTCTATCGTCGATATCCGTGTTGATGCCGAACCACTGGATAAGGTTGCCGTTATCGTCGTAAAGCGGGTTAGTCCGAAACAAAAACCAGCGATACTGGCCATCCGCGCGGCGTATTCGCGCCTCGACATCTCCACCCTTGCCCGAGCGCAGCATGGATTCCCACGAAGCGGCGAGGTTTGCTAAGTCATCCGGATGAACAGCTGTGGCCCAGCCACGTCCGAGGGCTTCCTCTGCCGAGAACCCTACATAGTCGAGATAATGCTGATTTGCGAACGTGCCATCGCCAGCGCCGGTGGCAGACCAAACTAATCCCGGGATCGCGGCAATGATTTGCTGCAGTCTGCGTTCACTCATTCGAAGGGCAGCTTCGCTGGCCTTCAAGGCATCTTCAGCCCGCTTCAAATCCTCGATGTCTAAAGTGACCCCGAACCATCTGTCTGCGCCGGTTGAGTCAGTGAATTTCCGGCCGGCGAAGTAGAACCTGTGGTATTCGCCGTCGTGGCGACGGAGACGGGCTTGGCTCACGGCCCAATCCAACCCCAGTTGAGCTTTCCAGCTGGTGACCAGCCCCTCTACGTCATCAGGATGGATCAAATTTAAGTATCCCCACCCGATGATGTCGCGCTCGGGGAGGCCTGCGTAGTCAAGGTATTGCTTATTTACATAGTCAGCACTTCCGTCTGCGCTGCTTGCCCAGACAAGAACGGGCAGAGAGTCAATCACCAAGCGGAAGTTCCGCTCGCTCTCCGCGAGCGCCTCTGCTGCTCTAAGAGCGTCCTGCGCGCGCCTGCGGTCTTCGATATCGGTGGTGACGCCGAACCACCTTAGGACATTGCCACTATCGTCAAGCAGAGGTCTGGCGCGTATTAGCGTCCAGCGATATTCTCCATCCGCCCGGCGTACGCGGCCCTCTAGATCACCTCCCTCCTTGGAGGCGAGCATCTGTTGCCAGAGAGGAAGGAGAACCGGCAGATCCTCGGGGTGAAACGTCGCAAGATAGCCTAGCCCCTGCATATCTGCGTAGGTTCGCCCAACGTAATCTAAATGATACTGGTTGAAAATCTCGGCCATCCCGTCGGCAGTGGTGGACCACGCGGCCACAGGTATCGTATTGATGAAAGTCCTCAGTTCGAGCTCACTTTTGGCATGATAATTGTCGGTTAGGTCGCAGTCAGATTTGGGACGCAGCAGAGGACGGTCGCTCAGTTGCCATACTTCTCGAAAGGCGATTGTCGCCTGGCCAGCAGCCACGTTGAGACGCAATTGCTCCGTTTGTGCGGGGAACGCGGGGCGGCGCGAGCCTGCCACCAACCAACCGATCCCTGCGGCGATGCCCAATGGAACGGCGACAACCGAGATTGAAATCTCGCCAGCTGAAATATGTGGAGATCGTAGTGGCGGGTCTATGTCGAGCCAGCGCCCAACCCGGTCCGACATGTAGTCGGCTTTAAGCGCATTGGTCAGCAACTGTCCAAATCGGATAAACGCGTGTACCGCTTTATCCACGCGGAGATAGACAAAATCCAGATCGAGCATGGGGCAGAGTGTAGCTATAAGGCTTTCAGCGATAAAACTTGTATCCCGCCCGCTCCAAGTTTGGCTCAGATTGAGAATATGAGTCAGATCGTCAGTGCATTTCTGGAGCTCTTGGACTCTGCGCTGCGCATGCATATGCCGCCTCATCGCCCAAAAAGTTGGGAGCTGTGCCAACCGCCGGAGGACACGGTGCCATTAACGCACCCTGACGACAAGTCGCTCCGTATTACGGCTTAGTAGTCAACCGCTTTTCGCTGAAGCCGCCGCCGCTAAATCTCCGCAGGCTTTGCAATCTACATGCAGACCGCAAGTAGCCGCCCCTTCCAAGCTTCCTTCAGCGATGTCTGTCGGTCGAGTGCAAGAACGCCTTCTGAGACCGATTTCGTGCAAGGCAAGATTTTCGGCATAAAGACGACCGACAGAGCAGGCTGATTATTTCTGCTGCCTCGACATATAGAGAAGGATCGCCTGGAACACCCTTATACACTATGATGCGGTGTTAGCGCTTGCCAGCGAACGCTTAGAACGCGTCCAACAACACGTCCCGCTCAATCCGTCGCGCCGGGGCGAGCAACTTAGGTCTTGGACTTCGATCGGGAGGTGCCCCAGCCATCAGGATCAACGAGGAATGATGCCATGATGTCGCCAGCCGAGAAGACTAGCGATAGAGTAGCGTTTGGTCCCTTCACGTTGGCGGCGGGCGAAAGGCTCCTGCTGCGGCAAGGTATTCCTGTCAATCTCGGCGCGCGCTCATTCGATGTTCTGGTAGTCTTGGCTACGCGCCCCAACGAGATCGTCAGCAAGAAGGATCTGCTTGCCCAGGTCTGGCGTGGCGCGCGCTATGGAAATTTGCTTGGAGTCAGAAGCCGCTTTTTCAGTATCTCTTTGTCTGACTGAATGTCAGCAGTTGAGCCGAGAGCGGACCGGCAGCTTCACGGTGCGGACCATCAGAACCGGTCATCCGGGTGGACCCGGGCGTCGTCGTGCATGAAGGCAACCTGCGGACTCTTCTGCAAGGCCAACTTGACATCGCGCTCAGCCTTTTCAAGCGACTCGCTCCAGCCATCCGTCCAATGGTACTGCCAGCTGAGCACCTCGGCCATTGCGAGGCCGGCATAGGGTTCGCCATAGCTCGAATCCTGGGCGATCGCTTGCGCGAACAGGTCGGTCGAGCGGTCGAACACGTCACGGTTCCTGATGGTCCCCACAACGTCTCGCGCCCGAGCAAGAAAAAGTCGTGTGCCTTGCCGTTGGTCGTTTGACGGCACCAAGCATCGCGGCTTTGCTTGCGTCCGGAAAGCAAGAGCGGACGCAGCGCGACAGGTGCATTGTCCGACCGTCACAAGCCGACATTCTGGTGGGCATGGTTGCCGCGACCCCAAAGAACTGGAAGAGCGGCCCTTGGATCACTCTACCTGGGCGAATATGATACTAATGCCTCGGAGGGAACACGGATGGAAATCGGCCGCGTCGAGCGCAAGCTCTCGGCGATCCTTGCGGCTGACGTCGCCGGATACAGTCGGCTGATGGGCATTGATGAAGAAGGTACCCTCGACCGCTTGAATTGCCATCGCCGCGAGCACCTCGATCCCTGCATTGCCCGGCATCGTGGCAGGATCGTCAAGACGACGGGCGACGGGCTGTTGGCGGAATTCGCCAGTGTCGTCGATGCGGTGCGCTGCGCCGTCGAGGTGCAGGCCGGCATGGCAGAACGCAATGCTGCCGTAGCAACTGACGAACGGCTCGAATTCCGAATCGGCATCAATGTCGGCGATGTTATCGAGCAGAACGGCGACGTCTTCGGCGACGGGGTCAATATCGCCGCGCGCCTGGAGGGGATCGCCGAGCCGGGCGGGATCTGCGTTTCCGCACGCGTACAGGAAGATGCTGCGGGAAAGATCGGCCTGCGCTTCGAGGATATGGGCGAGCAGGCGCTGAAGAACATCGCCCGGCCGATCCGTGCCTATCGTCTGCGCCCGGATGGGGCGAAGCAGCGCGGGCCGTCGCGTGCAACGGAGCGCCTGCCCGTCAGGCCGGCGCTTGCGGTGCTGCCGTTCCAGAACATGAGCGGCGACCCGGAGCAGGACTACTTCGCCGACGGCATCGTCGAGGATATCATCACCGCGCTCAGCCGCTTCAAGTCGTTTGCGGTGATCGCCCGCAATTCGAGCTTCGTTTATAAGGGCAAGGCCATCGACGTGCGGCAGGTCGCCCGGGAGCTCGGAGTCCGCTACGTGCTCGAAGGCAGCGTCCGACGCTCCGGCGAGCGGCTGCGCATCACCGCACAGCTCATCGAGACCATAGCCGGGGCGCATCTTTGGGCCGACAGGTTTGATGGTGTCGTCGCAGACGTGTTCGACGTGCAGGACCGCATTGCCGAAAGTGTTATCGGCGTCATCGAGCCGCAGATCCGACAGGCCGAAATCGAACGCTCCCGCAGGCAACGCCCTGAAAGCCTCGATGCTTACGACCTCTACCTCAGGGCCCTGTCGAAGACGTACAGCGCGCGGCCCGAGGACAACGCCGAGGCCTTTGAGCTATTCATGCAGGCAGTCGCGCTCGAGCCGCACTACGCGGCGTTCCTCACCGGTGCCTGTTTTGCCCTCGAGTTCCGCATTGCCATGGGCTGGCCCGAGCTTACCGGCGACGACCGGGCCGCTTGTCTCGATCTGGTGCGCCGCGCCCTTGCCGATCCGCAGGGCGATGCGACCGTGCTGGCGCAATGCGGGCTGACGCTGGTGACCATGCGGGAGTACGACCGCGGCATGCAGATCGTCGCCAATGCCGTCGAGGCGAACCCCAACAGTCAGTTTGTGCTGATGGTCGCAGGCATTGCCGAACTGCATTGCGGGGACCTGGAGGACGCGCTCGCCCATAGCCGGCGCGCGATCCTGATGAGCCCGGGCGACCCGACGGCGCCGTGGCCCATGACCACGATTGCGCATGTGCACATGGCGCGCGGCAACTATCTCGAAGCGCTGAAAGCCGCGGAGCGGTCAATGGCGGTCAACGCGGGCCTCGACCCGACTTACTGGATGCTGATCGCGGCAAATGCACAGCTCGGCCGAATGGATGAGGCTCGACGCTACCTGGCAAAGTTCCGGACACTCGCGCCGGACGTTACGATCGCGAGCATCAGGGCAGGACTGCCGGAATACGATCCATCGCGCATGGCAGCGATCTTCGAGGGTTTGCGCATTGCAGGACTGGAGGAGGGCTAACCATTGCGGGAAGCGAGCCTAAGCCGCCCGTCCGCCAACATCACAGAAGACCCAATATCCCCTGAGGCATTCAATCGGCCCGGTCTGTCGACTGTACAATCGCCTTGCGCCGCAAAAAATGTAGTGAGCTGGCTGTTGCCGAACCGCCCGCCGGGATGCGAGTTTCGCGTGACATATCAGTTCGCGGGTGACGTCTCATGTCCATGCACCGAATTTCCATGCACCGAATTATTTCGATGACGGCAGTGATCATGTTTGCCGCGACCGGCTTAGCCAACGCCCGGCCGGATACGCGCAAGATGAGTTGCGGAGAGCTTCAACAGATGATTCAGAGCCGCCACGCCGTAGTGCTGACCACCGGCCCGAACACCTATGACCGCTATGTCAGGCAGTTCGGCAACGAGTGCGACTGGCCGCAGATGCCGATGTCGGCCTATGTCCAGACCCGTGATGGCCGCTGCCCACTCTACCGCTGCGACGAGCCGGTTGGCCGCATCCCATGATAGCGCCGGCCATTTTCATTCACTGTACGGATGACGGTAGGTTGCGGTGGATCCTGGGTTTGGGGGCGCGGCCTGCCCTCCTACCCACTTTGAGTGTGATGGGATCGGGAAGCGGACATAGCCGGGGAAGGAATGCCGCCGGGGTGTTGAGAAGTTTGCATGACTTACCATCGCTAGCTGGGAGGTATCGCAACCAGGAAGCCGCTGGCCAGCAGATATTCATAAAGATGCAATAGAGGGGGTGCGGGGCGCAACTGATCGGCAGTTATCCATTGCCGGCCATCGTCGACCTCCCATCCGCGGCCCAGCTCAGTCTCCAGCAGGGGAAGCAACTCCTCGCGATGGCATGGATAGGCCAGTACACGTACGTTGGAGCCGAAAAGCCGCGCGATACCCTCAAGCAGGCGGCCTTCCAGGTGCTGGTATCTAACATCGTCTAGAACCCGTATCAACGCAGGCAGCGGCACGGCAAAACGCAAAGGCGCCTGTGTGTATCGACGCACGAATGCGGTGGCGCGGTACAACTGGCGGTGCCGCATCATCATCGCCGCGCCCTTGCCCATTGCAGGCAGCGGGGTATCAGAATCGACGACCATTAGGCGCACATCGATGACATCCTTCACCTCAGGATTCCCAGCGACCTCGCGTCGGAGCGTTGCCAGGCACGCCGCAATCGCTTCAGGAGAAAGGTCGTCGCGCGGGTCGCTCGCCAACGGTACGATGGCCACAGACTTCTTGTAGAGGAACTCGTTCGCAGCGACGGCCACGCCATCACTGTTCAGCGTCACCGCCTCAGCCCTGCCGTCGCGCGCCAAGGCCATGTGCAGTTCGCGCATGTCGCAACCCGCGAACGCGCGGCCTCGCATCACGATCTGATCAATTTCGAGGCGATCATTTGCAAGGCTGTCGAACATCCTCGCGGGCAAATCGCCGGGGGCTGCCCGCTCATTCAGCAGCGCATGCAGCAGGTTCACACCGAGAATGCCCACCGCCTCCTGCTGAAGCAGGTTGGCATTATCGCGAAGGTTTACGTGCAGCAGAATGTCGCTCGCCTCAGCCTGCGGGTGATCCTGAAAGCGGACGCCGATCCAGCCGTGGCAATCGTTGGTGCCGGCAAAGTTGCGGGCGGCGATAGTATCGGCGAAAGCAAACAAGCGCGTATCTTTGCCACGCGTGTCACCGATCTGTTGCACAAGCGATTTCCACTCATGATCGAGCATCGTCTCAAGCCGCGGCCTGGACACGTAGCGTGTTCCGGAGCCGTAGAGGTCGTCGCTCACTTCCTTGTCGTAGGCTGAGACGGTCTTGGCCACCGTGCCGGACGCGGCGCCAACGCGCAGAAACCATCGTGCCACTTCTTGACCTGCGCCGATCTCGGCAAACGAGCCGAAACTCGTCGGGTCGAGATTGACCTCCAGCGCCTTTCGATGCGTGTCACCAGCGCCGTGATCCGATCGACCAGTCGCATCGGTGGTGGCAGTATCATTCATGGCGGGTCTCTGCGTTGGACTGCGGTTGACTCTCGATACTGCCCCCCGGCGCTAGCTGCAAAGTTGATCCGCTGCGCGAGTTGTTGCGCCCAATGCGCATTCACCTGTTGCTATTGAACCGCGCGAAGATCGCCGCTGCTATGAGGCCGACAGAATTTGCAATAATCATAGCGAGTCCGCTTTAGGGCGGCTAGCAGTGTTGCTGCGCCAGCTGGCGCTTCGCCCCACCAGCGACGCCCTTGCGAGATCAATAGCCTACGTGGGGAGACGGCACACCAACCCGGATCAATCTCGAAAAATCCGGCGACAGGCCCGACTTCCGCGCACGGTCGTCTATGTGGGCCAACTCCCTCAAGGTCGACATTGGCAAGCGGGTGTCGAGTGCACCCCGGTCGTACGCATATTCCGGAAGATAGCCGTTGACGATGAGGCGCCAGTCGAAAGGAATTGAGTCACCGACCGCTCGCATCATCTTGACGATCGTCGTCGTGCAATTCGTCGTGATGGAATTGTAGAATGCAGGCGTCGCGGCAAGCGCATTTGCGTCCGAGACGTATTCCAGCAGAAGCGCGCGGGCCGCGTCCGGCGACGCTCTCAGGCGATAGATCTGGACATCCTCTCCCCGAACATTTGACCTGACGCCGACCACGTCTCGCTCGTCGGCCGCGATAATGACCAGGGGATTGCTCTTGAACAGGTCCGCTATGGGCGAAAACTCGCCACCGACACGACGCCGCACCTCGATGGACCAGGCAAGATGCTCACCCCCGGAAAAACCAAAGCTCATGATGACATGGGCGATTTTCGGCCCAGCCCAATAGGACATGAAGAGGTCGGCGCTCTGAACGGTGGAAAGGTCGTAGGTCCGGCTTGTCCAGCGTTCGGTGAAATCGGTGCCGCTGCGCCATTCGAAGTCGCGCACGTCTTTCAGCGTCAACAGATTTCCGTCGCGGGTGCCGGTTACCTGACGGGCCACATCTGGCGCCCAGTCGGCGTCGCCCAAAGGCTTGATGGTGCTCCACCAGACCAGAACCGCAGCAAACGCGGCCACAAACAGGACAAACGTCGGGATACGAAACCGGCTGAAGAGCGCGATGATGGTGCCGAGGCCGAACAAAACGAAAAGGGCGCAGGCCACAGCCCGACTAGGTTCTCCCCCAGGCAGCCGATACCACATGGCAAATCCGGCCCAGGCAGTCAAAATTGCAACAGCCAGTGACAGGATGATGGCGAGCGCTATCCGAGCGGTGCGATGCATCATCCCCCCTTCCAGCCATGCAGGACCCGCAGAGGCGCCGCTTCGGGTGCGGCTGGGCTCGCTCGTTGCCATCTGAAATGCCATTCTCACGGAACGTGAGAAGCAATTTCGAGATTGGGCATCAATAAGCTTCGCTGCCGCCCTGGCCCCGTTGAGTCATTACTTTCTTGCAGCCCTTCGTGGAGTTCGCGCAACCCTTGTTGGCCTGGCTGCTTGGAGAACCAGTTAAACTCTCGACCTCGTTGCCGTAGTTTTCCCTGGTGTTCTGATCGACCACTGCAACGGGTGCCGAAATCACCAACCCTGCAGCACTGCCAGCCGCCGCCGCCGCACCGGTCGTCGCTTGCACGATCGTATCGCCAAGGCCTACCCTGCTGTCGGTCAGGGTCTGGCCGCCGGCCATGCGCGTCCCGATCAGCTGCACGATCTGCGGCGATGAGGCGAATTTGCCGTGATTCAGACTGTCGCCGGATTTAACTTTCGTCAGGTCGATGACGACCACATTGTTGCTCGCGAGCTCTTCCTTGTACGGAGCTTGCTGCGGATCAATCGAACCGAGGCGCGGGATATTGCCCCACACCCGTCGCGAAACCTTGAGCGCGCGATCGTCCTGCGAGACAAAAAGGGTGAACTGTGGGTGGTGTTTGCCCATATCGGCAATCTGGGTGCGAAACACGTCGACATCGACGTCCGGCGCAGCCAACATTACGTTCTTGAATTTCGCCGGCAGTCCGCCGTTGCGGATGGCCATCTGGCGCAAGGATTCCAAGGCAAGCCAGTTGCCCATCGAATGGGCGAGGATCGAGACCTCCTTTATGTCAGGATCGCGGGCGAGATACTGGAACAGCAGCTCGAGTACATCGCGGGTATAATTGGTGCTTTCGCGATCGTAGCCATAGGCCAGCGTACTGCCTCGGGAAGGCCATGTGACCAGGATCGGAGCGCTGTCCGTACCGGTATCCTTAGCGATTTGCGCAAAGCGATACAGGGAGTCCTCGAAGCGGTTGTTGAAGCCATGGATGAAAACCAGAACGCTGTGGTCCGGGCTCTTCCTGACGGAGGCGTGCAGCCATGCCTTCGCGCCATCCCGTGTTAGTTCTTCGGCTTTCACCACTGCGAAATCGGTTGCAGGGTTTGACGGCAGCTTCTTAGGCCAGGCGACCTCGCCGACCTTGCGCACCGACGCTGGCGGGATAGACACCGTAACGTCCGCAAACGAGGGAGCGCTTCCGCGTTCGCCCGTATACATCTCAGCAGGATTGGTCGAACGGGCGCGCGTCGTAGTCACCAGCATATCCACCTTGCTGGATGACGGGGACGTATCGGCCACCGGCAACAAGACATTCTTCGGGCGGGACGCGCAGCCTAAGAGCAGGCCGACCAATGCAAATGCCAGCAATGCGTTGGTGGCCCGCCGGACTTTCAATCTACTTATAACGCCGGTTCTCAAAACGCCCCCCAAGTGTGCAACCTCGACAAGGTGGCTGATACCGTTGTCGCCAACCGATCAGTCGATGCAGATTGCCACGATAGTGACCCCCGAGGACTGATAGCATGCCGCTCCACACTGCTAATTGAAGTATCGAAGTCCTCTGTTTTGCGCAACTGCTGGCATGTCCCGTAAAGTTTCGCATCGAAGCGCGGCGAGGAACTGGAAATCGAATACCTCATGCCGCCGACTTTACTTGATACGAGCGACGCCACCCGAAATCTCGATCGTTTCCGACCCGGTCAGGGGCTCGAGGTCACCATTGGGCCAGGTGACGAAACAGCCTTTCGGGCAGAATTCCACGGTCTCACCGGCATGCAGTACAAGCTTCGTCTTGTCGCCGCCTTCCGTCACTACAAGCGTACGGATCTCGCCATCCTTGTTAACCACGACGGCCGCCAAAGCCGAACCACCCATGGCAAGAACAGCAATGGCGGCGGCGAGCGACTTCAACACGTCGCACTTTATCGGCCGATTTAGCGGCGGGCTGTATTTGAACTGCTTGGTTAGCAGAGTTGTGAACCACCAGTTCTGGTTGATCATGAAGTGGCCTCTGGCAGCAGGGCCGGGATTGGCGGCAGGAGCAACGGTTTCAAATTGAAGCTAATCACCGGTCACCTGCCATTTGTCGTCGGGATTGAACTGCTTTATCGCGCCAGCCACAGCCTCCGTTTTCGGACCCAGGTCGGCCTCATAGACAATGCCTTGCTGATTGACCGCGAAGGTTTTGACACCCGTTTCCGCATATTTCACAGGCCAGGCCAGAAGCGCGAAACCGGCGATCATGTTGCCGTTGATGACATAGTCGTAAGCGCCCCCGGCGATGTTCTTGCCTTGGCCCGTCAGGATGCGGAACCGATAGCCAAAATAGCCATTGCCTTTCTTC
Source organism: Mesorhizobium sp. CNPSo 4688 (assembly GCF_057784295.1). Lineage (NCBI taxonomy): Bacteria > Pseudomonadati > Pseudomonadota > Alphaproteobacteria > Hyphomicrobiales > Phyllobacteriaceae > Mesorhizobium > Mesorhizobium sp. CNPSo 4688. The sequence continues at coordinate 109,612 of NZ_JBWLUY010000012.1, read as the reverse complement.
GCCTTGTCGAGATCAGCCTGGTTGATGAAGTCGCCTGCCGGACTGACGCCATGGGCTTCATCGGACGGCCAATACAGTCCGTCGGCCTGGCCCTCGCTGCTGATCAGCTTCTGGGCGTATTCGAGCACGCCATCGCCATCGCGGTCTTCTGCCGCGTAATCACGTTGGGCGTCCACGTAGGCGCGAACCGTTTCGATTGCCGCGATCTCATTTTCGCCGACGCGCCGGTTGATGATCTCTTCGATGCCAGCCTGGGTGTCGAAAGCCCATTTGCCGTCCTTACCCTTGGTGATCGGGAATGGCAGCGTCCATAGCTTATCGCCAATATTGAGTTCCTTGCGATCGCCAAGATCGTGCACGATCACCGTCTTCGCAGCGCCTTGCCGGATCTGCGCGTAGGTATCCATCACGCCTTCGCTTGTCCGCAGCTTCGTGGCATCCAGCCCAAGCAGTCCGGCCAGTCCATCGAAATCATCCTTCGCCAAGGCCGACTTGAACGCTTCCACCGCCGCTGAGGGATTATCGAAATGCGGCGGACCTTTCTTGGCCACGTAATCCGAGAGGCTGTGCACCTCCTGCGCGCCGGCAAAATTTGCGGAACCCGCGCCAATGCTCAAGATCATTCCGGCACCGAGCAGCGAGCGTAGAACAAGACTCCGGACAGACGTTTTCATGTCGGTTTTCCTCTCGCCAAAGTTTTAACGCCTGCGCCCGCCACCGCCGCGCCCGCCGCCGCCCTGCCTGCCACCACCCTGCCTGATCATCTTGTGGCCGCCGCCGCTGCTGCGAATTCCGCCTCCCATGCTCCTCGCACCGCGGTTGGAGGCTATCTGCTGACGTTTTCCGGAGCTGACGTTGCCAAGACCCGAAGGATTCCTCGGTCTGTTGTCTGCCCTCATTGCGGGCTTCGGTTTTCCAACCGGTCGAGTGATTTTCCCTGGTTGGTCAATTTTTCCAGCCGAAGCATTCGGGTTGGTTGGCCTCTTGAGATCCGGCCTCGTTGCTGGCCTGGCTGTCAGACCTTGTCTGATTTCGCGTTGGCGGATGTCTTTCACCTTCGCCGAATTCCCAGGCAGCGCGCTGATCTGGCCTCTCCTCAATTCGGATGCCTTGTCGCGCATATTGTTGCGATCGTTCGTTTTAACGCGATTGCCGATGCTCGTGTTATCGATCTTGGCGAATTGGTTTTTGTCGAAATTTATCTTGGAACGGTCGACGTTTTTCCAGTCGACATCGTTGAAATTGACCTTGCCGTTTATGTTGTTGAAGCAATTGTTGCAGTCGATATCGATATCGTTGCCGTTCCAGGGCCCTCCCCATACACCCCCACCATTCCAATCCACCGCCGCTGCCCAGACGGCACCGGTCACGAAGGCCGCGAAATAGGGCGCGGTGGGATAATAGTAACTTGGGTAGGGGTCTGGATAATAGGAAATCGGAGCAACCGGATAGTCGGTGGCATAGAGCATTTCAGGCTCGTACCGTGGAACATAGACCTTGTCCGCACTGGCGGACCGGATGACGACATTGTCGTTCTCCTCGACAACCTTGATCTTGTCATCGGACTTGATCACGCCTTTGGCGACAGCCTTGTCGCGCAACTGTTGGATGGCGACCAGAACGTCTTTTTGCTGATAGGTCAGCGCGTTGCCAAGCGTCTGGGTCCACTCCAGATCGTCACTCATCATCTTGACGATGTCGGGATAGTTGAGCAGCGAGATGACGCTGCCGTCCCAGCCTTCCTTCGGTTTCAGGCCTGGCTTCTTGGCGACCTGATCTAAAAATCGGCTCGCTTCCACGATCTGCAATGGATAAAGCGACGCTTCGGAAATCACCGCGACAAGTTCATCGGGGTAGAGCGCAATTCGCGCTACCAGGATTTCGAGTTCATCCTCGTCGAGGGGTTCGGGGGTGGCCGCTGCGGCAGCCGCGGCAGCGGCTTGATCCTGAGCAATCGCGAAAGAGGCAGGACCGGAGCACATCAAGAACGCCATTATGGCCACAGCGCCAAAAGGCCAGCGCGGAAACTTGATCCCCATTGTCGTCCCTCCAAGGTATGTGAACCTGGTGGTCAGCGATGTTCTATCGCCGAGTCCGGGCGAAGGTTCTTGCCTTGGGGCTACGTTGGCGCATTGCCTGCCGATGCGGAAGGTAAGTAACTGTATGCTACGTGCAGAACTGAGAGACCCTGCCAGCAGATCAGTCGATGTCGGGGCCATCTTTCGGATCGAATGTACCCGTCAAGCAGCAGTGTTCGAGGGCGTGGCGCAGATGGCCGCCGGATCCGAACCATGAGATGTTCTTGGGCGTCGAAGCAAGCATCCGGCCGGCGATTTCGAGGGCGATCGGCTAGGCCTTTGTTCAGCTGCTTCGGCGAAACGGAATACCGCTGAGACGAGGCCTGGATGAAACGGAAAGGACGCAAAGCCCGAGCGGTCACAAGCGCTTCATGACGGCACCCTGTCTGCAGCGCTGCGCCTCGGTCCTGGCCAAAGCAACGCCGTCATGAAGATCGTATAGGCGATCGCTATCAATATGTAGTTGACCCGCGTGGCAAAGGATTCCGCCGCTGATCCCGGCAAGGGCGAGACGCCCGTTCCAAACAGGATGAGGAAGATTGTCAACGCACCCGCGTAGAGCTTGGCGGCAGGATTGCTCAGCGCGGCGCGGCCGCCAAACACCAGGCCGGCAAGCAGCACCAGGACGAACAGCGTGGGGGTAGTGGGACGAACCTGCAGAAATGCGAACGCAACGGATGCGGCCGCGCCTCCGAGGAGATTGACCAGGACAAGGCCGAAGGCTGCCCTTGCGCTTGCGATGACATCGAGTTGCGACAACAGCGATGCGACGGTGACCGGAATGACGATCGCCGTGGCGAGGCCGTCCCGTGTCAGGCAAGCGAGCACGGCGATCAGCAGAATGATGGCATTGGCGGCGGCATAGCGCGCAGCGCGCGGGTTTGCAGCAGGAGCCGGGGCCCGAAAATCGGCGCTGCCTCGGTCGGGTATGACCGCATGGGCAATCCACATCAGGATCGCTCCACTGACCACGCCCTGCACAAGGATCGACAGGATGGAATCGCCGAGATCGCGGTTGAGGACTGTCAGCAGCGGCACCATCACGGCGACCACCAGGACAAGAAAGATCGCCCCGCCGCCCTTGCCGTTCGCCTGCAGGTAGAAACAAACGAAATAGAGAAGCCCGAGCAGCAGCAGCAGGACCGGCGGCCGATCACCTGTCAGTATCGCGACGGCCTGCAGAAGTACGCCGGCGACAACAATGAGGATCGCCATCCCCAGGGCCTGTTTCAGCTGCAGTGGGCGGGAACTGGAGATCAGGAACTGCGCTGCGAACAATGGTCCCAGAAAGGGGAGGATGGCCCCTGACAGAACCGACCACGTGAAGCCGACGGCTACGGCCAGCGCGATGCGCAGACCCTTGCGCCTGGCATTGGCGTCCGCAAGGTCGCCGTCAGCTGACATAGGTCAGGACCGACAACACGCGCATCCAGATGCGGCCGATCGCATTGGTCACCGGATTGTCGCCGGTATAGATCACCACGTTCGCCTGCGACCCGTAGCGCACGCCCTTGGGTCTGCCCTCGTCAAGGATCAGGCGGACCGGAAAGCTCTGTGGCGTTCTCACCCATCCGCTTTCGGTGGAGATCTTCGGCAACCCGGTCTTGGGGTCGACACTTCCCTGAGCCACGCCCATCCCGACGCTCTCGACCGTCGCGCCAAAAACCTGGCCGGGCAAGAGATCGAACAACACGTCCGCGCGGTTGCCGGGTGCGACGTTCTCGAGGCTGTTTTCCTTGAACGCCGCGGTGATCCATACCGTGCCGACATCGATGAAGGTCATCGCGCTCTGGCCGGCGCCGACAACGCCTCCGACGGAGAGCTGGAGGTTGGTGACCACGCCCTGCGCCGGCGCTAGGACCGTGGTGCGCAAGAGATCAAGCTGTGCGCGTTCAAGCGCCGCGAGCGACTCCTTCAGCTGCGGATTGTCGGCGCCGGATGGCCCAAGCTCCTCCTGCGCCCGCTTGAGGTCCGCTTCAGCGGCGACGACCGAGGCATTTGCCTGGTCCACCGCCGCCTTCGCCTCGTCATACTTCGCCTTGGAATAGACGCCGCGCTTGACGAGCTCCATGGCCCGGTTGGCCTGTTCCTGGACGTTGTCGCGAACTGCCTTTGCTTCCACAAGACGTGCCTGGACGGCATCGACGGAGGCTGTCGAAGCGCCGATCGACTGGCCGACTCGGGCAAGCTTTGCTTCTGCCTCATTGACGGCCAACTGGTATTGCTGCGGATCGATACGAAACAGCATCTGTCCAGGCTTCACGCCGCTGTTGTCCGTCACACCCACTTCGATGACCCGGCCGGTGACCTCCGGCGCGATGCCGACGACATAGGCGCTGACCGTCGCCTGCGATGAGGAAGGCGTGCGCCTTTCCATGAAGACCGCAACCACGAACAGCAGGCAAGCCAGTAGCAGGACGACAAGGGCGACCCGGCGCAGCGGATTCTTCTTCGTCGCTTGTGTATCGGCGTCGTGAGCAGAGTTGTCTTGAGAGGTCCCGGTCGCGTCGGACGCCATGGCATCTTCTCCCTGTCACATTAGGCGGGCATCACGCCGCGGACGGATGCCTGCTTTCTTGTCAACTTCGGCCCAGGCAAACCGGCATGGATAACCCGGCGCACAGGCACGAGTAATCACGACCCACACCGCGCATCTGGTTTTCATGGCGTAAGCGACCCCTGACCGTCTCTACACTATACACCGTCTTTTGACGGTTCCAGCCAACCGGGACGTTATTTACGTGGTAACAACCGCGAATGTCGCACATTGATTTACCTGCTCGCGCCATCGGATGTCCACGCGGATACACTATAGGTTGGCGGCTTGTTCGATCTCTCCAAAGCCTCGGCCGCTGAAGCGCGTCCTCGGCAGGTAGACTTCAACCGGCATCCTTCGCGCGGGCCGGATGCGCCGCGGTCCACTTGGCCGTGGCATGCTGGACAGCGGCGATGAAGAGGGCAGTGGTAACCCCAAACATCATCAGCCCATTGGCGGCCTGAAGTGGCGCAAGTAGCCGCATGCGGCCGCTGAGAACCACGTCGCCATAACCAAGCGAGGTAAAGGTGACGCCCGAAAAATATACCGCCGTTTCAAAGTCCTCAAAAGCACCTAGCGACCTGTAGAGCAGCGCCCAGAACGCGACCTGCACGATGTTGCCGATCATGAGCACGATCATCAGTATCGAGAATTGCAGGAAGATCGACCTCCACGGCTTGGGACCCAGCGGTCGTTTGGTGGCCCAGGCGAAATAGCGCGCGGCCAGCATCGATGCCAGAGCCTGCAGTGCGAGGCATACCGACATAGCCAGCAAGCCAACTACAAGAACCGTGATCATGCCGCTGGATCCTCGATCCGTGCCCCGCCTTCGACCGTAGGCTGGCTAAGCCATTCATTGAGCAACACATAGCCGACGGCCAGCAGCACCGGGCCCACAAACAGGCCGAGCAGGCCGTCGACAAGCATGCCGCCGATGACACCAATCAGAATTACCGGCATCGGCGCTTCCAGTCCGCGACCGAGCATCAATGGCTTGAGGATATTGTCGCTGAGGCCGGCGAAAAAGGTCCAGACCGCAAAGATGATCGCCGGCGTGGTTGCTTCCGTCGAAAAGACATAAGCCATGACAGGCAGGGTCAGCAGCACCGCCGGCACCTGCACAATGGCCAGCAAAAGTGTTGCGAGAGTTAGAAGTCCGGCTCCCGGAACGCCAATAGCGAAGAATCCGATACCGACGAGCAGCGCCTGGATCACCGCCACGCCGACCACGCCGAGTGCCACGCCGCGGATCGTGGCGGCGGTCAGCGTAACCAGGTGAGCCCCGCGTGCCGTGCTGCCGGTGATACGTTCCAACAGGTGCTTGGCGAATTCGGCGGCACCCTTGCCGTAGGCGACGAGAACCGCCGCGATTGCGAATGAAAGGACAAACGATAATTCACCGGCGGCCAGGCCGCCGGCGAACGACATCAGCGATGTCGCAGGGCCGCTCAACATCTGGCCATATTTGGCAAGCGCCGCTGGCGTGTTGGTGGCGACGAGCGCCCAGGTTTCCGTCAGTTTCTGGCCGACCAGCGGAAGGTCGGCCAGCCATGGCGGCGGTGGCGGCACGGTCAGAGTGTGGTTCTGCAAGGCCGAGACAAGCGAAAATATGGAAGACCCGAGCGACGTCACCACTGCGACTATCGGCACCAGCATCACCACAACGCTGACCAACCCGATCAGCACCGCCGACCACCGATTACCAAGCCGGACGGCCAGGCGAAGGTGCAGCGGATTGAGCATCACCGCCAGGATGACCGACCAGAGCAGGATGCCGGCAAAAGGCAACACGATCCGGCTGCAGGCGTAGACCAGCAAGGCCAAAAGTCCGATTTTAAGTGCGGCATCGATCATGGTCGAGCGCGGAAGCGCGTGATCGGCGTTAGGCGCGTTCGGGTGCATTTATCTATGCCTCGTTGCCCAGTCATACATTGTCGCCAGTTCCCCGCCGCTGGAGCGACAGCTCGAGAATCCGAACGGCCGATCAGATGGGCTCAACGGATTTGACGGCGCCGTCCGTGTCCACGAGGCAGCTTGTCTTCTTGCCACCGGCATCCAACTCGACCTGATAAGTTTTGGAATCGATCTTGCTCGACGAGATCGGAAGTATCTTGGCGCTGTCGACGCCGCTCGACTTGGCGACCGCGTTGGCGCAAAGAAGCTGCAGATCCGCCGGGGCCGTCTCGACCTGCGTCCTCGACATCTGCTCCGGAGCAGGCGGTGGCGTGCTAACGCAAGCGCTCAAACTCTGCGCCGTGAATCCAAGAGCTACAACCAGGATCCAACTTTTCACTGCATGTTTTGCCGACATTGCTTGTCCCTCTCCGAATGCCGCTTCAAACGCCCTTGTAAAGGGCCGCCCCCTGCATGAGAACGATGACCTTGGCGCCGACGTTGACGCGGGCAGCGAAGTCGGTGATGTCGTCGTTCCGCATCCGGATACACCCTGATGACACGTCGAGTCCGATCGTCCAGGGCTCCGGTGTGCCGTGTATCCGGTAGATCGTGTCTTGATCGCCCTCGTAGAGATAGAGCGCCCTGGCGCCGAGCGGATTGTCGGGACCTCCCGGCATGCCTGCCGCGTATTTGGCCGCGTTCGGATCACGAGCGACCATTTCGGCCGGGGGCGTCCAGGTCGGCCATTCCGCCATGCGGCCGACGCGCACGATACCGGCCCATCCAAAGCCTTCTCGACCGACGCCGATGCCGTAGCGCATGGCCTGCTGACCTGACTGCACAAGGTAGAGAAAATGCTTGTTGCCATCGATGATGATCGTACCGGGCGCCTCCGCGGTTCGGAACTTGACCATCTGCGGGCGAAATGCCTCGGGCACCTCTTTATGGGCGGCGTAGTATTTTCGCGCTTTCTTCTTGTCGTAATCGACCCATTTATGCGTCTGCGGATCGAATACCTGCGTCTGAGCGGCATACGCCAACGTCGCGCCGATCGCGGTCATGACAAGCGCTGCGCCAAGAACAAGGCAGCGGCCAGCCATTCTGCTATTATTGCCTTTCGAAGTGATGGACCGGTTTGCGATCGAAGAGGTCATGGTCGTCCCTGTCTCTACTTCGACCAGGCGCTAAGCCGGTCTTGATGCTTTGCAACCCAAGCCTGCGCGAACTTGGCGGGATCTTGCCGATCGACCTGCAATGCGTAGCTCATCTCGGTGACCTCCTCCGGTGTGAAGTCGACATGGGAGAGGAAGGCCGCCACTTTCGGCAGGCGCTTCGCCGTCGATGACGCAAATCCGATGTAGAAATGCGATGCGTCCCACCCCACCGGCGCCTCCGATTTCGTAAGCCAGTCAGGATCGTCACTCGGCATCACGATGTGCCACTTGGCGGGATCGTGTTTCGGCTCGGTCAATTGGACGACATCATGGAGCTTGAACATGTGGTGCGGACTGTAGCAGTAGAAAGCCATCGGTTGCCCGGTTGCCGCGGCCGCATCGACTGCAGCCATTGCCATGTCTTCCGGCATTTGAAGGAGCGTCATCGTTTTTTCATAACCGTAGCTTTTGGCCCGGATCTTCTCGATGCTCGTCGACGACCAGCCCAGCGCGCCAATCCACATTTCGCCCTTGCCATCGCCGTCGGTATCGAACACGGCCGCTTTTTTGGGATCGGCCAGATCTGAGATGTCCCTGACACCATATTTGTCAGCCGTCTCGCGCGTCACGCAGATGCCCTGCGTCGCCGACACACCCTTGGGACTGAGGTCCACAGTCTTGCGCCCGTCGACGTATTTCTTGACAAGCGACTCGAGATTGGGAAGCCAGACTTCCGGATAGACGTCGACCTCCCCGGTATCCATTCCGGCGAATGCGGTCATGGATCCCATCTCGCGCACGTCGGCGTCGAGATTGAGTTTTTCCTTGATGCCGTACTTGATGATATTGGCGGCCGCCTGGCCAGAGGGCCAGTTCGGCATAGCAATGAGGAGGTCAGCCGCATGGGACCGGCCATGTACCGCCAGCATCGTCAGTGCCGCCAGCGACGCTTTCAGCAGATGCCGCCGAAATCGACTGTCCATTTTCTCCCTCCCTGCGGGACTGAGATGAACCGAGGCGGCAACGAGAGAGGACCCCCGATCTGCCACGGAACCGGCACACCGCCGCCGAGACCGTTTTTGACTCCCAGTCGGGGTTCCATCCCGTTAATTGGGTCGTGTTGTCCCAAGACTACCGGACCGAGCCGGCAGCGGAACGTAAGTTACGTGGAGGGAAGGGTAACTTTCTGACTGCGAGGTCGTTCGAAGTAAGGTCGACTCTCATCGCGGAAAGCCATTAAAGGCCGGACTCGCATCGGCGGCTTAATATTGAGCTGTGTCTATCACCCAGAAAACGGTCAAAGGCGCCCTGCCCGCTACGACGACAGCTAGTAACAGTTGCCGGAATCCGCCTCCCTGGGCGAGCATGGGCGATAGGACCTGTTTGAGTGATACCCATTGCCGTAATAGCGGTCGGCATAATACCGGTTGTGGTAATACGGATCGACATAATACCGATCTCCGTAGTAGGGATCGCCATAATACGGATCTCCGTAGTAGTCACCGCCTCGGTAATACCCGCTATAGTAGCCGTTGTTGTTGGCGATCACACTACCGAGCAACGCTCCGGCAACAAAAGCGCCGCCGGGGGCCCAGAAGTCATTGTGCCGGTGGTGGTGGCGATAGCCCCTGTACCAGCCATCCCGAACTTGGATGACATCGGACTGCGCGCCTTGTGCCCTGGGCACGAAGACCGGGGCGGCATCAACTGGAACAGTGCTCATAAGTGCAAACGTTGCGACGAGGGCGGTCGCTATGCCTGATAGGAACCTCATGATCGCGTCCTCGCTGGTGGCAATATTTACCGTATGCGAAACGTCGTCATTAACCGGATGAAACGTCGTCGGTCCAAGATTGTTCCAGACACCTGGAAATTGTCTCAAGCCGCTCCCAAACTTTGACGGGCAGACAAGCCCGCCATCGATCGGCACCTTGTCGCGGCCGGATTTAGCCAGCCTGAATTATCTGGTGCGGCCAGGCGCGGAGGAATGGTGTTCCCCTGCCCTGCCCAACCGTTCTATTTCGAGCGAATAGCAAAACAGGCTGAACAGAACCAGCAGGACTTCCAGCAGCTTGACTGCTCCTTGAATGAAAGAAGGGAATTGATCGAGTTCCGGCACGTGGCGGAAAAAGAAAACCGAAAACAAAGCGCCTCCGAAAAAGAAGCTGACACGGCTGGCAAACAGGAACAGGTGTCTCACCAAGGCATTGCGGAACGGGGCCGGGATCGCAACCCAGCGAAACCTGACCCAGTAGCAGGCCTGCAGAACGAGCGCACCACAAGCCACCGCGGCCTGCTCGTAGGGGCTGATATCCTGTGGTTCTCCCAATTGGGTGATCACTTGCCGGAAGATCGGGAAAATCGTCAAATATAAGAACGTTGCCGCAGCAGTCTCAACGACCATCAACATAATGTAGCAGACGTTATTGTTCTTCACTGCTTGGCGCCCTTGGAGCAGTTGCAGCAGCCAGACACAATCATAGCCAAGCTCGCCCCGCCTAGTTCGTTGGCGGGGCCGACAAAGGCTCTGAACCAGCGTCGTTGACAGGCGGCGCGCGATCCGCCTGCCAATCAGCGCTTCCTTAGCCGGCTGGGGTATACCAGATCGGCGATGTGTAGGCTCGTTCCTGTGTTGTCATGGTCACATCAGGCGACATCTTGATGCCAAAGTATTTCGCATCATAGGCGGGCCAGCGCGGCGTCGGGATCTCAATGACGCGGCCATAGTAGAAAGCCCGCTGGGACGGATCGAAATCGGGGTCCTTCCACACGGCGCTAAGTTCTGGCGCTCCGATCGTGTTGGTCCATGTGGCATTGGCTACGTCGACCGTGTCGCCAACCGGCGGAAGCTTGCCGTCCGTGCCCGGCTTGCGGTCGCCGGACCAGGCGACGTCATAGACCTGTTCATGCACCTCGCCGGCGGCGTCCAGCCAACCTTTGACGATCTGATAGCGGTCGAGATTGGCGCCGATCGGATCCTTCAATGCCGCAACCAAAAAGGTCGGCACCTTGCCTGCGGGCGCCTGTTTGAGGTCGCCGCCCATCGGCACGCCCTTGGTGTAACCGGCGATAGCCGGGCTGCGGGTATTGGCGTCGGCTTCGACGAAATCGAAGCCGCCGAAGAACCGAACCGCCATCCGCGGCCCGGTCGTGGCATAGGTCTCGCGCCGCTTCATGGCGTCGAAGATCGATGCGCGTGTGTTCTCCTGCGCCCAGACCGCGGCATAGCCCGATGCAGTCGTCTCCCAGCCCAGGATCTTGAGCCCGAGCTTGGGGTTCGCCATGAAGGGGTGCGACCAGCGTTCCGGGCTCGGTTCGCCGGTCGAGATCTTGCCGAAGAAATTGTCGTCGTCGGCGGTGGAGAGGCCCGTGTGCGAATCCGTGCTTCCGACGAGGCCGAACTTGTAGGGATTGACCCCCAGTTTGGCTTCCAGCTTCAGCCCGTTCTTCAGCGCCGAGCGCGTGTACTCGAACTCCAGCATGTCCGGCGTCTTCTTCACGCTGAGGTCAAGATTGCCCTTGTCCCATTTCTCGAAATTGGCGAATTCGTCATTGGGAGAGAGAAAGGGGTGGCTCTCACCGTCGCCCTTCATCTGGGTGGTCTCGTAAAGCACTTCCCAGCGGGCGCGCTGCTCGGCGTATTCGCGATCGATCTCCTTGCCGGTGACCGGCTCGATGATCGGGAACATCTCGCCATTGCTCAGATTGCCATTGTGGGCGATGGCAAGCACGTCGCCGCCGGTCTTGTCCTGATAGTTCTTCAGCCATTTCCACAGGTCACGCGGGTTGTTGCTGCCGACGGGCGGTTGCGTCGTGTATGGCTCGATGAGACCGGCCTTTTCGGCACCATCGCGGAAGATGACATTGCGGTGGAGATTGTTGCCCTTGGACAGCGACGTCCATTCGTAGCCGATGAAAGCGGTGAAGTGCCCCGGATCGTTGGCTTCTTCGGCTGCCGAGATAATGCTCTGCCACACCGACCGATAGGCGGGATTGCCCGGTTGGTAGATGATATCGGGCGGAAATTTGCCTTGCGAAAAGGTCATCACGATGGACCACGCCGCTTCCCCACCGTGCCCCGATTGTATCATGTCATACCATTCACGGGCTTGCGCGTTCTGCAGGATCTCCGGCTTTCCGGCCATAAAGTCGGTGAACCATCCCATATTGTCGGAGTGATCCGCGACGACCAGGAAGTCGAGCGGACGCGACAGCCTGGCCGGCTGTCCTGTCGAGGAAATGACCTCCTCGCCTTTCGCAAATTTGTAGGCCTCGCGCGGCCCCAGCCTGGCTCCGGCCGCCCCGGCGTCGAAGGACAAGGCTGTGTGCAAATGCGTGTCACCAAACAGCGGCCGCGTCGGGAAATTGCGTCCGGCATAAGGTGAGTAGGGCCGGGCTTTGATGGCTTGCCCCGCTTCCTCCTCGGTATAGGTGCCGGCATCCTGCGCCCGCGCCTCCGCGCCTACACAGACTGTAAGCAATACAAGACTTGTGATCGTCAGCGGTTTCCGGATCATTGTCTCTCTCCCTGATGGAATGAAATCTCAGCGTGGTCGGGTGTGCATGCGAGTTCGGCCGGCGCGATACCAACCGGGTGCGATTGCATCGAGGCGAAATGGGGGGAGCCGGCCGCCGCGCTTGCCAGCGAGAAGGCCGGTCTCTGTGGTGTTCCGACAGCACTGTCGCTTGCACCGACGTCCGAATAGCTGAGCAGGAATTGGGCGATCTGCGGCGCCGGCCCATAGAGACGCACCACGCCGCGCCCGACAGCCTGACCGAAGGTCAACCGCCGCGCCGCGATTTCGGCTATCACGGCTTCGCCGGCAACGAGGACGAGATCGCCGGGATGCGCCCCCGAGACATGAACCGTTGTGCGCAAGCCATCAGGGCCCTGATCGAAGCGCGTCCACAGCATCGGCTCAACGACGACCAGGGAAACCGACGGTTGGGAGGGGCCTGGCGATGCTACCCGGAGCATCTCGCCGAATTGCTCCAGCGCCGTCGCCGTCAGCTTAAATCTGTGTCCGAATAGATCTGGTCCGGTTTGATCGAAGTTCGCCTGCGGCAGCCGTCCCGCCGCCACCTCCCTCGATATCGCGCCGATGACGTAGAGTGAATCCGGATAGAGCCAGTTCAGGAAACCCTGCGAAACCGTTTGCGGACTGTCATAGCCGCAAGCGCGTCCTTCGGACGCTGGGGCGGCGGCCGTCAAAGACGCGGCAAGTGCCACCATGGTAGCGCGTGCAAGTTTCCGGCCCCTCAGGAGGCGCTGGCGCGGCAGTTTCGTGCCTGGTCCCATTTGCTCCTCCTACGAGAACATCGCGTCCAGCCGTTGGATGCTCCAGAATGCCGCGATGACCCCAATGGTGTAGGCCGAGGCGACGATCGCCTGCCGCGGGATCGCGACGATCCGGCTGACCATATAGACGGCGCTCAGGATGACCGCGATGAAGGCAAGCTGTCCGAGCTCGACGCCAACATTAAAGGCGAGCAGCGCCAGCGGAATGTCGCTATGCGGCAGCCCAAGCTCGACAAGCGCCCCTGCAAACCCGAAGCCGTGCAGGAGGCCGAAGGCGAAGGCCACAATCCACGGCTTGGCGATGGCCAGGCTGAGCTGCCCGCGCTCCATCCGCACCACCTCGGCAGCGACCATGACGATGCTTATGGCGATCATCGCTTCCACCGGCCGCGACGGCAGCGTCAACCATCCAAGGGTGGCGCAGCTCAAGGTGATCGAATGAGCCGCTGTGAAGGCGGTGATCGCTTTCACCAGCTTGCGCCAATCGCGCACGATCAGCATCAGCCCGGTGACGAACAGCAGGTGGTCGAAGCCGAAGGCGATGTGCTCGATGCCGTGACGGACATAGGTGATGAACACCGCCCAGGCGCTCTGCGACGCCGGAATGACTGCCGACGGTTCGCTGGGGGTGAGCCGCGCTGTCCAACTGTTGCCGTTCGCGAACACCACGTGGACCAGCGCGTCGGTCATGGTGTGCTGCAACCCGTCGATCACGACATTCTGGCCGGCGAGCGGCTCCATGGTGCGCATGCGCCAGGTCTGCACCATCGCATCGCCGGTCGGATGCGAAACGATCGGCGTCACCTTCTCGATCTTGCCGGAGAACAGAGCCGACAGCGCCAAGCGCGCGTCGCCCTGCATCGGCGTCTTGAGCAACACGCTGAATTCATTCGGCGCATCTTCCTGGACGCTCAGGTAGGCCGGACGCACCTCATGCGCGGAGGCAACGAGCGGCACCAGCACGGCGGTACAAGCGGTCAGCACAGCCAGCCGAACGCAATCCATCGCGGCCCGGACGACCGGCACTAGGGCAGGCCATTTGGCGAGCGGGTTCATTGCGCGGCCACCTTCGGTGTGGCCTCTTGCCCGAGCAGCGCTTTTGCACTGTCATCCATCGAGGCGTTATATTTGTTGCGCAGCTCGAGCAGGTAATCTCGGCTGAGTTCGACCTGTTTCGAAGCGCGCCACTCGGAGAGCACGGCAGCCCTTATGGTCTCGAAGGGCTTCGGCGCAGTCGCAGTGCGCTGCGTGACGAGCACCAGGTGAAAGCCATAGCCCGACTTAACCGGACCACGCCATCCACCCGGTTCGAGTGCAAACATCTCGCGGGCAAAATCGGCGCCGAACATTCCGGACAACGCCTGTTCGTCAGTGTCGGCGAAGCTGTCGCCGAACAGCAGCCGGTCGCCCTCGATCGAGTCGTCCTCGACATTCGCTGATAGCGCACCCAGTGCGGCGGTCGCGTCCGCCGCGGCATCCTTGCGATGCTCCGGATTGAAGTACACCTGCCGAAACGTGAGTTTTCCGGGCGTCTCGAAGTGTGCAGGGTTAGCGGCATAGAACCGCCGCAGTTCCGCTTCGGTTGGCCCGGCCAATTGGGCCGTATCCTCGACAAGGAATTTCAGCTTTTGCGCCAGGCGGCGGCGGATGATGGTGTCGTCCTTCTCGAGGCCCATCTCCTGCGCTTCGCGCGCCATCACCTTCTCATTCAGCAGATCGTCGACAAGACCCTTGAGCTCATCGGCGGTTGGCTCGCGCAGCCACTGGCTCGACCAGGTCTGCTTGAGCCAGCGCACGTCGCCTTCGCCGAGGCTGATCTGTTCGTTGGCTGTTGCTTCGACATGCCTGTCGTTCAGCCAGGAATAGCCACCAAACAGGATCGCGCCGACGACGGCAAAGTGCAGCAGAGGCTCCCTGAGCAACGTCATACGCTTTCCTCCGCTCTGGCTGCGGCAGCATCTCGCATCTCGACGAGCACTTCCTGCACTTCTTCATGGATAGTAGACCCCAAAGAGCTGGCGCTGGAATGTAAGTTACGTGGGGTGAGCATGTAATCGCGCTACTGGACCGTCGTCGTTGCGGGCGCGAACGCGTAGATGTACCGGGCGCGGCATCTTGCGGACCTAGCGGAGTTTCGCTCGGAAGCCCCGTAAAAGCAGACCACCCCAGACGGCCAGAAATGCGTGAAATGCAACCGTGGGCCAAAGCATGACGCCCGTCATCTTTAGGACTGCTGCCGCGTAGACGAGGAGAATCGATACGGCTGTGTTGTAAATCAGAATGCCGAAAAGCAATCCGTACAGCGAATGACTTGCCTGGTCTTTCCTTGCCATCCAGCTTGCGACACCTATGGCAAGCAGCGCAGCGCCCGCAATGCGGCCGACGAAAATTGCTTCACCGGTGGCGCCTTCCAACCCAAGCAGGAGAACAAATGGAACGGAAGGCAGCAGAAGAAGACCGAGACCTGTCGCCGCTTCGACCGCCGCAACTACGATCAAGAATAGCTTTTGTGTCGCGTTCATCTGTTGACCTCGTCCATAGCAGGACCCGCCGATTGGTCCTGGCAGCATCCGAGCGCACGACCCGCGATCAGTCGTTGCTTGGGCGATCGTGTCGCCGCCGACCTGCTGTCGGTCAGGTCAGGCCGGCGGCCATTCGCGCCCGATCAGTTGACGTGGACGACCACGTACTTCGAGCCCGAGTGCTGATAATATTTTCCGCCGCAATGCCAGACGACCGTCCCATTGACGGACGTTTTGGCGCAACCGGCAGGAAGCCTGGCTACGTACACGCTTGTTCTGCGGATGGTTCGCCGGGTCGTGCGCCTGGCGACGCCGGCTGCGCTTGTGGCCGTGAGAGGGCGGCCAACGCGGGCCAGCGCTTCGGATGATATCGATCCCTGAGTCATCAGGGAAACCGGATCAATCTGCACGAAGGCAGCTAAAGCCACGGCCACGACGGCGCAGTTGCGGAATGTAAGTTTCGTTGTCATCGCTTCCTCCCTTTGTTGTTCATTGACGCAAATTTAATCCTAGAAACGCATGACCAATCCCAAGATTGGTCCCTGCTGGACGACATCGAAGACGAAGCCGTCGTTTCGGTAGTTGACCCCGAGCGCGCGGTAGCCGGCGACCGCCGAAAAGCGTTCGTTGAACCGGTACCCCAGTGCGGCGGCGACATCCCAGTCGACATTGGCGCCACCTCCACCAACCATGCCCCAGCCCGTCAGATAGATTTCGGGCGTGAGCGAGTAATTCGCGCGAACGCCAACCAGCCCGTCGACCCAGGTTGCCCCGTCGCTGCGCGACACGCCGTCGAGGATACCGCCGTGGAAGTCGAGATCCGTATTGACCGACCAGACCCTCATCGCGCCGACGAGATCGAGACGTCCGGCGTCGCTCTGGACAATCGAATAGCCCGCTCCGACCAATCCTGAAAACGTTTCGGAACTGACATCGACATTGGTGGCGAAGATGCCCCGCGGAGTACCGCTCCCCGTCGACACCTTTACATACATGAGGTCGCCGAAGATGCTGTACCGGTCGTGGCGCGCCTCCCCGATCGCCATCGCCGCAAAGTCGAGATTCTTCAGAATGTCGCCGAAATTCGCGTCGACGTCGACAGGGGGCAGACCGAACTGCGCCACTTCCCCTGACATTCCAGCCGCCCAGAAATACGGCGCAGCGGAGAACGTCCATCCTTGTTCGGTCACCACCGGCTTCAGGTCTGGTGTCACTGGTGAGACCGCATCCGCGGCTCCAGCGGGATGGGTAAGCCAAAGAACGGAAAGAACGGCACAACCCAGGGCTTGTGTCCGATGGAAAGTCATCATGTCAGGGCCCCCCTTCTGAGTTCGACCACCATATGCGGATTTATTGCTCCGGGAAACGGGAGTGTAATGGCGGTGCGAAACGCGTCCATTGGCTGTTTCCCGCGCTGTCGGCCCGGCACCCATGGCTGTTCACTGCGGCCATGGGTTGATACCCGATTTCCGGGCGGCGTCGGTGTTCAGCACTGCCGCCCCTACCTCTCCTACCAAGCGATCCACCAGTTCCTGCCATTCGGCTCGTCTGGCTTCGCGCAATGCCGGCGGGGCCTCGTCGACCTTCGAAAGCGCAAACTCCGCATCGGCGAGTTCCTCGCAGATGTCGCGAAAGCTCTCGCTCCGGTCCATCAGACGATGGATCGTCAGTTCAAACTGGGGGTATCGGCGTACCGCCGCCGAAACCGCTCGGTGCCTGTGAGACGATCCGTCTTTTGTGCTCATGACGCCAGTTCATCGACCTGACGCAATCGTATTGCAAAGAGACGGCAGTAGAAGGTAAGTTACGTGGATAAGCATGTAACCGCACAACAACAAGAACGCGGTTGCGAGGGATCGAGGGAGGACATGGCGATCCAGGCGGAAACGCCCGCACCGGGGGTGCATGAGCTCCCCGTCAAGGCTTGTCGCGCCCAACTTGCCCTTATCCTCGACAGTATCGATTTCGATGCCACAGGCCGCGAGCGGCGTTTCCTCAGCCATGTGGTGGAAGAAGCATTGTCGGGACGAGGCGACCGCATCAAGGCCTATTCCATCGCAGTCGAAGTGTTTGGTCGCGGCGAGGCGTTTGACCCGCAAACGGATCCGATCGTTCGCATCGAGGCTGGCCACCTCAGGCGTGCGCTCGAGCGCTACTATCTGACGGCCGGACACACAGACCCGATCCTGATCACGATTCCAAAGGGGGGTTACGTTCCTGCCTTCTCGCTTCGTTCACCATCTGCACTAGAAGCGCCCCCATTGTCGGTTATTTCGCAAAAGCCAACCCAATCTCCAGCACGGCGGATGCCGCTGCTGCTGACCGCCTTGGGTGCTGCAGCGTTTCTCGTGGTCGCGGCGTTGGTGCTGGTGTGGTCATGGACATCCGTCAGGCCGGGCGCGCCGGTAATACCCCGTGTGCTTGTGGAGAAGTTTGACGATCTGACCGGGACTCAGAGTGGGTCGGCGATCGCCATCGGATTGAAGCAGGAAATTGTCGTCCAGCTTTCCAAGTTCAAGGACATCGCGGTCATGGAAACGCCCGCAAACGGCGGGGAGGCATCGCTACCGCGATTTGTTCTTTCAGGAAGCGTCAACCTTGCCCCAGACGCATTCTGGCTCCGGATGCGGCTGGTCAACCGGGCAGATGGTTCGATTCTCTGGTCTGAAAGTTACAATGGTGGATTGAGGGTGGCTGACCTCGTCAAGGCCCAGGCCGATATTGCGAGCAAGGTGGCGACCAGCCTGGCCCAGGCTTACGGCGTCATCTTCCAGGCAGATGCCAAGCTCCACGTCAGCAATCCCCCCGACGATTGGGCCGCTTATTCCTGCACGCTTTCCTTCTACGAATACAAGACCACCCTCGATCCAATAACGCGAGCATCGGTACGTACCTGCCTGGAGAAGACAGTGGACCACTTCCCAGACTACGCCACAGCCTGGGGGCTTCTTTCGTTGATTTACATAGATGATTACCGGTTCGAGATTCCAGCCGATCCAGCCTCGTCGGCGGCAGCCCTCGAGTTCGGCTTGGCTGCGGCAAGGAAGGCTGTGGAAGCCGACCCTCTCAATGTCCGCGGACGGCAAGCAGAAATGCTTGGGCTTTATTTCAGCAAGGAAATCGATGCTGCATTGAGCGTTGGCAAACAGGCTTTGGCCATCAACCCGAACGACACCAATTTTATGGGCGAATACGGAGAGCGCCTGGCGCTCTCCGGCAATTGGCATGAGGGTTGCGCGTTGCTTAATGAAGCGCGTGAAAGGAATCCCGGCGCCCTGCGCACCTTTGAGGCGGACCTGGCCCTTTGCTCCTATTTCAGCGGCGACTATCAGCGGGCAGCAATGTGGCTGAAAAGATCCGCGGTTCCTTCAAATCCGCTCTACCATTTGATTGCCGCTGCGGTTTTCGGTGAAGCGGGAAACAAAATCGAGGCCGATCGAGAGCGTGACTGGCTTGTCCAGAATGCACCGAATTTGGTGAAGACCGTGCGCCAGCAAGTCTCGATGCGTTTGGCCCGTTCGCAAGATGTCGAATTCGTCATCCGTTCGCTGAAGAAAGCAGGCTTCGACGTGGCGGACTGAGAGCAATTCTGTGAGGTTGGCGACCGCCCCTCCTTGGCGGCGGGTTACTTCGTCCCGCGGCCCTTCTGCTTCGAAACGCGACCCGACTACAGTCACGGTCGCATCAGAGCGTGCGGTCAATCCTTCGCTGCCCCGTAAGCTGGCGACCTTTTCGGCACTGGGAGCCGGTGGCCCCAAGGTATTTACCGTTAGTTACGTGGCGCCTCAAAACGGAAGGTGCGAAGGTAATGCGGAGATTCGCACACTCGGCTAGGGTGTTTTGGAAGGGGGTGTCATGGCTGACAAAATCCACGGTTTTCTGCCGGCCACGGCCGAAATGCCGACTGACCGGCAGCGGCTGATCCTCCGCTATACCTTCGGAGTCTTGATCGACCTAGTGGTCCTAAACCTGTTCGATGAGTTTTCGGACAGCGTCACGGTTGCTTCCTTCAGCGTGTCGTTGCTTGCAGCCATCCTGTTGCAGGCCCTTCTGAAGGGGACGATTGCCATCGAGCATCAGGTCGCCGTGTTCTTCCAGGCAAGGCAAGGTGCCTTCATGAAGTTCATGCGATACTTCGGCGCATGGGTGGTGCTGTTCCTGTCCAAGTTCGTGATTCTGGAGGCGATTACCTTCGTGTTCGGGGATAGGGTCCGCTTCGAAGGCATGCTGCACGGCGTGGTGCCGCTGATTATCGTGGTCGTCGTCATGCTCATCGCCGAGGAAGCGATCGTCCGGTTCGTCAGATGGATCCGTTGAAGGCTTACGCAAGTATCAGCCCACGTGGGCTGGTCCAGCTCTCGTCGCGATCGCGCCAGTTCCAACACGCCTAGCCACGCAACATTGAAGGTCCAGACACGCGCGACGGGATCAGCATTGATCAGCACGTCGTAGCCGTGATTGTCCGAATGCTCAGGCTCCGGGATTGGATGTCAGCGGCTTTGGGACGGCCTTGATGCCGTTTTCCTGAAACGCCTGGTGCACGGCGAGCAAAACGGCGCGGCGGATCATGAAGTTTCTGCCCGCTTTCGCCTTGAATTTGGCCCGGATGACCAGCGTGCCATCCTCAACCTCGGCAATTCCCTGGCTCTTGAACGGCTCGAGCAGATCTCCGGCAAGTTCCGGGTTGGCCGAAATATCCTGGCCGATCTTCTTGAAAATCTTGCGAACTTTCTCGACATCGGTGTTGAATGCAACGCGAAAGGTCAGTTTCTCGATCATCCAGTCGCGGCTGAAATTCTGGATCTTGCCAATCTCGCCATAGGGGATTGTCGCCAAGGCACCGCGCTGATGGCGCAGGGAAACCGACCGGACCGAGATCTTTTCTACGGTCCCCTTGGCGCCTGACGTTTCGATGTATTCGCCGAAGCGGAATGCATCGTCGATCAGGAAAAACAGCCCGGAGACCAGGTCCTTCACCAGCGTCTGCGAGCCGAAGCCGATGGCCAGCCCGAACACGCTCATGCCGGCGATCAGCGGCCAGACATTGATCCCGATCGACACCAGGATCGAGAGCAGCGCCAAGGCAAGAATGCTCGATTTGCCGACCGCGCTGAGCAGCGGCACCAGCGTGCCCAGCCGTGAACGCGGCGCACCTAGCGCCTCCTCGTCACCACCTAGGGCGGGCAACTCCGCGCGCAAGGCGCGAGCCGTCCCTGTGCCGACCACGTTCCAAAGAAACGCCGCCCCCAACGTGATCAGCGCCACACCGGATGCACCCTTGGCGATCTCTCGCAGATCTATGCCGAACCCGGCAGCCAGCGGTGTCGCCCATAGCGTTGCCAGCATGGCAACAATGATAGCCACGACGGTGAAACGGGCGGTCTGTCGCCCTGCCGCTGCCAAGATCGAGATGTCAGGTGACTCCAAACCGCGCTGCGCCCAGTTCCCGATCATTGCGTCGAGATGCGGCGCGGCGAGAAACATCAACGCGGTCAGCATAACGGCCGACCCACGAAGCGATGCTCCCAGGGTCAGCGCGGCCTGAGTGCTGAGAAAGGTGACTATCACGAACACGATCACGATTGCCGGCCACATTTTGGCGAGACGGGTGCGCCAGCGGCCTCTGGGACGCGGACCGGCGACGGCGGCTGCCATTGTGCGTCTGTGCCGCCATACCGCCCACGCAAACAGAAGGTAGATTGGAATTCCCAAGCCTGTTCGCAGCAGGTCCCCCAAGGCCGGTCCGACGCTCCAGAGCCGCAACGTCCCGAGTAGCGTAACGCCAACGAGCGCCAAACCAATAGCAAGCGAGAGGTCGCGCACGAGCGCCGCCAGATGGACGGAGCGCTCCGCGAACTCGCTTCGCCGCGATGCCATCAACAGTGATCTGACGGCGGCGAGGATGATGAAGCCCAGCACGGTCGCCACTGTCCAAAGGCGAAGGGTTTGCAGAGGCATCCCAGAACCGGCCAGCAGCCACGCAGCAATAAAACCGATCACCAGCGCCACCACAGCAGCCGCCAAGCCCGCGACGAATCTGCGCCATGCACTGCTTGTGGCACTCGCCTGCTTGAACCGCCGAGCGAGCAGGATGAACACGCCCGCGACGAGCGCAACAACCAACACAATCTGGAACAGGAGCACAAGGAGAGACGTTCCCTCGGCCGCGAGCGAGGCCCTCAGGGTATCAAGCTCGACCGGGACGCCGCTTAAAGCGGCAAACCGCGCGAACAGTCCGGAGACGAATCGCTCGGCGAGCTGTTCGAAGCCCGAAATCAAGGTAGTAACGTCCGGTTCCGTCGTCGTGTCCATATTCCCCCCCTTCAGCGCCTCGGAAGCCAGTTCCGGCAATCACTCGTCGGCCGCTGTCTTGCCATCCAGCGCCCGACCGTCGAACAATTCAAGCTTTTTTGCCAGGCACTTTGCCCTGCGCGGGATCACAGTAAACGGCGTGATCCACTCCTGAACACCTTAAGAACTATTCCGTGCGCACAACCTCGATCTGAAGTTCGCTGTCTGCGGAGTCCGCTTAGGTGGGAGGCGAAGAATCGTGAATGGCCGATTAAAGGCGCAAAGCCGACGTTAGAGAGCTTGAGGGGCGGGCAGGCACCTCCGCCAATGGCGGTCAAGCATTCGGCTATGCCTGCGGAACAAAAGAGCTCAACAGCACGCATATCAAATAGCCTTTCTAAATTTTCCTGACACTATTTCGATGCTACGCAGCAGCGCTCCCCGCTACGGTGGGGGTATAGGGAAGTACCTTGGAATTTCATAAGCCATGATCATCTGACGTCGCGGCGGACGGTGTCGAAGCTTGGAATTTCCCCGTCGCAAAGCTCAATGATGTTCGCCACGGAAAGCCAAGGGTCGATCCGGGGCCGCCGTATCAGCTTGTCACCGTATTTGCTGCGATGTTTCAGGTAATGATCGGCATCGGCGCGAAATGACAACGCAAAGCTTCGAACTGATTTGCACTTTCGGCGTAATGCGGAGAGGCTTTCAGGTCTTTGCCTCGACCAACTTGCGTGCCGCGCCAACAGCCTGCTGGAAGGAGAGGCAGGACACACCGTCCGCGTCCATCGCATCGTCGGCTGTGGCAACGGTGTCTTGTCGGTACTTGCCGTCGACGTACCAGCGCACCACCCATCGCCCTCCACGCGGCGCCACGCGATAGCCCAAATGCACGGTCGGGTCGATTGATCGCCAGCAATGCCAGACTCCAATTTCGCGCGGGCCGCCTTGGTAGTGACCGCTGATTCCTCAAGTGTTCTCGGCATAGCTTCCCCACAACTCGTCTAATATCCGTCTAATATCAGCCCGTGTAGACCGGTGGAGGTCAATGGAGAGATACCAGATCTTTCAATGACTTGACTATGATCTGATGTCTGCGGACCCGAAATGCATCTCCGCGTCGGTGAGTCTCCGCACCAAGGTAGGCTTCGCGAAGCAGCGCAGGTGTGGCCTTAAGTCGCAAACTGTTGGCTTCAAAAGCAGAGGCGTCGGGCTTCATTGACGGTGCGACCAGCACCATATGGTGATCCAAAGCCCTCCAAAACGAGAGAAGCTCGCCCGACAGGCCGCACTGCGGCTGTCAGCCAGCAATGGTTATGAACTAAGGAACCTGAAAACCATCATGCCTGAAAATACCAGACTAACTTCGAGAGACATTCCCCTCATTCAGCTCGGTCTCCATCAGTGCCGCTTCCCGGTGAGCGAAGATCCGTCAGTACCTGGCGGCTACCGCTTTTGTGCCGGGCCAACTTCGCCGGATCGAGTCTACTGCGATCACCACCATAACATTGTGACCGCCGTGGACCCTCGTCGAGCCCGTTCGGGTCTCCATATCCCCCAACGGCGCGCCGCTTAGGCTACGAGGCCCACAAGCAACACGCCGGCACCGGCGCGCGTCAGATCCCGGTAGCTTGTCCAATGGACAACCGCAGGACATCGCTGGGGGTGGAAACGTGCTGTTAACGTCGTTCGCGGGAGATGGTATATCGGCGTCTGTTTGCAAGTGTAAGTTCCATTCGCTCTCAGCCGTGGAGGTCGGGAATGAACTTGCTGCGAATAGCGCTTTTATGCGCGGCCATGATCGGCCTGGCAGACGTGGTGTCCGTTCGCGCCGAAGATCAGCCTGTTTCGCCGAACGCCGCAGCGGTACCAGAGCAGCCGCCGGTTCATTGCGAGGGGCAAAATTGCTTGCCGCCAGCCGAGGACCACGTCGAGGAGTGCAAGGGGCAAGATTGCACGCCGGTGCCCTCGACCGACCAAGCGCCTGCTCCCGAGGTCGAACAAGTCAACTAAGCAGCATCGGCCGGTATCCTCCCAGCGAAACCGGCGACGATTATGAGGTCCAGTATTTCGCCAAGAAGGTCGGGATCACGCATCAGCTAGATAGTGCCAGTCCGTATGATCCATTCCAGCAAGTTGGAATCTACGTCATCGCTATCCGTATAGTCTCGGATCAACAGGGCAGCCTCATCACGCCATCGGTCCTCTGGGATGTTCTTTTCGATGACGCATTTTACGAAGGCGCCGCGCAAGACATTGCAGTCGGAAGCCGATATTCTTGGCTGGGTCATGATGCCCACCTCTAATCCCGGGGCGAAAGCGCAACGAACTCCAAGCACCGATGTCCATACATCGCCGGTGACCTTGGGGGATTTAATGCGCTCAGAGGTGGCTTCAACCAGGACTCACTGTACATCCTTAACCAATCGTTGCCGATCGTTCGGAGAGCGCTAATTTCCGTGGACGGTTCCCGTGTTCCGCGGTGGCCGGCGCGGATTTCACTGTTCTCACCGGCCAATATCGCGTCGGCCATTTTCTGGCTCGATAAGCATCGCCCAAATGAACGATTCCACCAACCGGCCTGGCCCCCGGGCCGGTCAGGCCCGACGTTCAACCCGCCACCCTAAAGCACTGTCGGGCCGCTTGAACTCTCACCGTGCAGACAGGTTCATGCTTCGCTTTTTTTGTTCAAAAAGTGTGAGCTTGTCCGGATAGCCAAGCCTTATCCTCGCGTCGCATTGGTCGCAGTTGAAGCTCGATATAACCTTGAACCACGAGCCCTTTTTCAGCATTACATGGGAACAGTTGGGGCACTCAAATTCCAGGTACTCGTCCTTCAACTCATTCGAAATTGGCATTAAGCCACCTCCCCAATACAACGACGCGAATGACACTGCCGAACGTAGCGCCTGAGCAAACGTTCCGCGTTCCGACGTCAGGCCCATTGCACATGGGACCTAGGTCCGATCACGTGTCTCGGGCGCGATCGGCGATTTTTTGACCGACTTGATGACCCTTGCATTCGTCACCGAAGTCTTTGGCAATCACCTCGCAGATGCGGCTCGCGAACTCGCTCGGCGAAGGCTCTCAAAAGTCAGGCTGCTGACTAAGACCTGACGGGCGGGCTTAATGTCTCATTGTCTGGTTCGGCTCCGTGGCTGTCTCTTATGTAAGCGAGATGGAACATTCGCTGTCAGCCGCTGTTCTTTGCCAGGAGGAACGGTCATGGCCGACGACATTAGGAACCACGGCGTCAGCCAGCAGGACGGCAGAGGCGAAAGCGCTTCGACCCTGGTGATGACACCAGAGCAGTCGCGGGCGGCACGGGCGCTATTGAACTGGTCTCAGGTGCGGCTCGCTTCCAAGAGCGGTTTGAGCGAAGGGACAATACGCGACTTTGAAAACGGGCGGAGGATTCCGCGTCCCACGAAGCTCGCCGCCCTACTTCATGCGTTTGAGGTGGCTGGTGTAGTATTCACCGCTGCGGGGCCGTCACGAACTAACTTCTCTGGAGGGGAGTCGGGTGTGATCGGCTCCAATGAGATGTAGCGCTACGCTAAGCTGGATCCAAGAAAATCAGGGCGGGTTAACGACTAGCCGCCTTCGCCACCGCGCGTTCACCCTTGCCCAGCACCGTGTGCGACCCATGCGTGATGCCCACGATCTCGGACCCGCTGAACCAAGTCGAGACGTTCAATTTCGGAAAATGCAGCACGCGAGCCGCCCACCAGACCTTTTCAATGTCGTGGTCGCCTAGCCCCTTCGCCCATGGCGCCAATCTCCTCGGGCTTCCGCGATCACACCATAGGCTAACGCGATCCCGGCAGTTCACAATACATCTACAAGCGGTCGATTCCTTACGGATGTAGCCGCTCCCATCAGAGGTCCGTCGCGTGGGGGCACGCGGCGGACTGCTGGTGGTCCATCCGGCCGACGGTGGGTTGTTCAGCCTTCCCTCACGTAAAGGAACGTCTCCTGCACGGTTCGGGAACGGAAGGAGCCCATTCTACAACACGTTATATCGGCGTATGATCCCTTGCCAGCCGGCACCCTCTCGCCGGTTAGGCCCGGTGGTCAAAACCCCCAAGCCCCCCGCCTTGACCCCTGGGCCGCTACTAGCCCCACCAGCGAGTGTTTCCGCGGGCCGCCATCCTACGCCGGCGAAGAGCCTCGCGCGTCCTGGCGCCCGCCTGTGGCCAGCGCCGACGCTGCGCAGCCAGTCCACCAACCAGTCGGGCGCTCGTTGTGGATGAGTGAAGCGTCGAGCAGGTCGGCGGCCGTGCGCAGCATGCTGGCCACGTCTTTCGTCGCGACAGGCGACAGAAAGTCCCTGACGATCGGCAAACTCTCGCAGCCTTCCGGAGGCGCATCGGCGTAGGGGCTGGAGTAAAGCGCGGCATTCCAGTCCGTGATGCATCCATCATCCGAATGGCAACGCCGTCTTTACCGGCGGATGTCAGGATCCAGCCGTCATTGTGCCTTCATCGATGATGGCGGATTGTGGCAGGCGCGACGGGTGGGATCGGCAGGATGCTGGCTTGGGAGACATCGCATACGGACCGGTGGCAGGCCGGCGGCTGGAATGGTCTGCAAGCCTGCTTTGCCTTCCTCGCCTTGACGGCGGCCTTGGTACAGCCGGCAGAGGCAGGCGACCGTATCTCGCATGTGCTTGATCGCACCAGCACAGCCTCGACCTATGCGGCCGAGTCGGACCTTGTAACTGCCTACACGTCGGGCATGGCGCGCAGCCGCCTGAACCTTGCCGGGCGCACCGGTGAGACCAAGCTGGCGGTCCCGATCGAGCCATGGTCGTTGCGTGCGGAATTCCGGGCGCGGACATGGCGCGCGGCGGATGGCAGCCTGCTGCAGGGTTTTGCAGGAAAAGGCAGTTTTCGGCTGACGGTCGGAAACTGCGTTGCCCGCATCTGTACCGCCAGCGAATGCAGCGACGCCGGCGCGCCGGTTTACAGCTGCAGCGACGGGCGCAAGCGCAAGATGTCGGTGAAAGATCTTGTGACGGCAAATTTCGATGGCGTCGCCTACCGGCGGCTGAGCGCCTTGCCATCCGAGGACTGACGCCGGCAGCCACTCACCCCTGGTCGTGCGCCACTTGCGGCCAGCGCTGGAGGGCGGCATGACCGACTTCGGTCAGCGCATAGACCCCACGCTCGGCCCTGGCGAACCATCCATAGACATTGTCCAAAAGGATGCTGGCCGCGCGTGGCGAAATCGTTTTCAGATCACGCGGCCGCTTCGGGCCATCAGTCATGGCTGCGGCGCAGGCCAGCGCATCCTGCCGGTAGGCGGTCATGATCGGCGCGCGCGAACCGCCGCCGACCACCGGATCGCCGCGCCGGCGCCGGTGTTCCTCCATCAGCCGCGAGCGCCGCTTCGGGTCGCGGCGCGGCGGCAAGGCGGCCGGGCTGAGCAGCAATTCGACCTCGCCCTTGCTGCTGACAGCCAGAAGCCCGAAGCCGAGCCGCCGACAGAGCGTGCGAAAACGACGGTCATGCTCGCGGCCCTTGCCGCGCGCCGACATGCGTGCCGCCAACCATACCTCGTCGCAAGCGGCGGCGCGATCGACGCCTTGCAGGACAAGTTCCAGGTTGAACTGCAGTTTCAGTTCGCAAATGACCAGCACCGGCGGCTCGCCATCGCGCACCCCCACGATATCGCAATTGCCGATTTCGCCCTTGACCGTGAATTCCAGGCTCTCGAGAAACCGCTTCACCGGGACGTAGAGAGACGTTTCCTGCATGGCGCAGGCATAGCCGATTCGGACCGTGCCGGCACCGGGATCGCCGAGGGCCTGGCCGCGCGCTAAACCGCCTCAAACCCAACCGTCTGCAAAAGCCCGCCGCCGGGCAGGTTTTCCAGCGTGATGGTTCCGCCATAGCGTTCGATGATTTCCTTTGCGATGGCCAAGCCCAGACCGGCGCCGGGGATGGATTGCCAGCGGGCAGGGTTGACGCGGAAGAATGGTTCGAACGCCTTGTTCAGCAATTCCGGCGGGATGCCGGGGCCATGGTCGGCGATTGCCAAGGCGGCGCGGCCGTCGGAAGCGGTGAGCGAGACGCTGCAGCCCTTGCCGTGCGTGGCGGCGTTGACGATCAGATTGCGCAAGGCCCGGCGCAGGCCGAGCGCCCCTGCCCGCACCGAAACCTTGTCCAGACGGTCGGTCGACACCTGATGTCCAAGCGACCGCATCTCGGCGGCGATGTCGCGCACCAGCCTTTCCAGGTCGACCGGTTCGACCGCGTCCTGGTTGACCTCCTCGCGCACCAGCCGGATCGCGCTATCGGCGATGCGGTCGAGCTCGTCGAGGTCGTGCAGCCATTTATCGCGGTCGTCGTCGAGGAATTCGGCGCGCAGCCGCATGCGCGTCATCGGCGTTCTTAGATCATGGCCGGCGGCGGCGACCAGCCGCATGCGGCTTTCCATCGCCGTCTTCAGCCGGGCGGAGAGCTGGTTCAGCGCATGCGCGGTCGCCTTGACCTCGGCCGAGCCCACTTCCGGCACCGACGCCAGCACGCCGTCCGAGCCGATCTTGGAGACAGCGGCCTCCAGCATTTCCAGCGGTCGGATCAACACGGAAGTGAAATAGACGGACACCGCCGTGGCGCCGGCCACGATCAGCGAGATCCAGCCGGCCAGAACCAGCCATTCGCGCCTTGGCGCCTTGACATGAGGCACCTCCATGATCGCCCAGCGGCCGTCGGGCATTTGCACCGATGCAATTTGTCCAGGTTCGTCCGCCTTGTCGCTGACGATGGCCCGGAGGTCGAAGCCTCGGCGGCGCAGTATGTCGTTGAGCATCGCCGTTTCAGCACGGGCGACCTTGCCGCCGGCGGGATGATCGGTGAGCTGCACGTTCAGCACATCAGGGACAGGGCCGGGCTGCAGCCGCACCACGAGTTCCATCTGCTGCGCAATCCAGGGCACGGTCAGTTCCGGCGGCGGCCCGCCGCCGCGTACGCTGATCACGGCGGCGGTGGCCAGGCCAACCACGCCGACGATCGAAGCGACCAGCAACAAAATGAGCCGCCGGCGCAGCGAGTTCATATCTCGGCCTCCACGGCCTCGACGCGCGCGGTCAACTGGTAGCCGCCATTGCGCACTGTCTTGAACAAGGGCCCCTCGCCAGTCTCCCCGAACTTGCGGCGCAGCCGGCTCATCAAAACGTCGACCGAGCGATCAAGCGGTTCGCGCTCGCGCCCTTGTGTGAGATCGAGCAACTGGTCGCGCGACAACAGCCGGCCTGGCCGGTCGAGAAACACCTGCAACAGATCGAATTCAGCGCCGGTCAGATCGACGGGAGCGCCTTCGGCGTCGGTCACTTTGCGGATGTCGGGCTCCAGCGTGTAGCTGGCAAAGCGATAGATGCGCGCGCGTGGTGCGGCAAACTCCTCCGGCGCCGCCCGCCGCAGCACGGCGCGGATGCGGGCGGAGAGTTCGCGCGGGTTGAACGGCTTGCCGATATAGTCGTCTGCGCCGAGTTCCAGGCCGATGATGCGGTCGACATCCTCTTTCAGCGCCGTCAGCAGGATGATCGGGATATGCGGTTTGCGGTCGCGCAAGCCCCGGCAGATATCGAGCCCCGAGCCATCGGGCAGCATGACGTCGAGCACGATCAGGTCGAACTGGCCGGCGCCGAGCTTCTGCTCGCATTCGCGCCGGTCCGCCGCCATCGACACGCGGAAGCCCTGGCCGTCGAGATAGCGCCCGAGAAGCGTCCTGATCTCGCGGTCGTCGTCGACGACGAGGATGTGGGGTTGCGATTGCATTGCCTGCGATGTGCCCTTTGCCGATTTACCGCGCCGATTATAGGCAAGGCGCCGGCGCACAGCAGATAAAATTGCAACTGAATGTTGCCAGCAATCCGCCAGAAACATTCCGAAACAAATCTCCCTTTGCTGGAAACCTTCGGCAACACACCGAAGCAAAGCGGAAAAAAAGGCCCCCTATCCTGCTGCCATCCGATGCATGTGGGAAAGGATTACGTCATGCAAAGCAGACTTTTGGCGCTCGGCTTGTTCTCCGCGGTCGCCATTCATCCAGCCCTTGCGCAGCAGGCCGATTTTATCGCGCCGCCCGGCGAGCAACCGCAAATCTTGACGTTGCAGGACGACCCGGACCAGGGTCCCCCGGATCAAGGTCCCTGGCCGCACCGGCCGGCATGGCACGGACCGGAGGGCTTCGGTCCGCATCGCATGGGTCCGCCGCCGCAATTCAGGCTCGCAGCTCGGCTTGCCGCGCTTGAAACCCGCATCGGTGTGCGCAGCGAACAGCTCGATGCCTGGCGCGACTACACCAGCGCGCTGCAGGCGGTGCTGGCGCCGCCCGGTCCCGACCATGGCCCCGGTGGTTCCGGCAATCGTGGTCCTGGAGCCGCGGATGGGTCCGGCGGCAAAGCCGACCAAGGTCCGCGCGATCCCTTCACCTTCCAGGAAAGGCTGGCCGACGATGTTACTGAGCGCGCGGTCGCAGCCACCAAATTGAAGGACGCCATTTCAGCCCTTCGCACCAAACTGACGCCCGAACAGCTTGAAATCCTTGCCTCGGCGGAGCCTCACGGCCCACCCCCCGGTCCCTGGGGCCATCCGCCGGAAGCAGCCGGTCCAGGAGGTCTGCCTGGCCATGACAGACACGCTCCCAATGCCCTACCCCGGACTGACGAGCAACTCTGACCGGCTGCGCCGGCCGGCCCGCTGACACCCGGTCTCGGGCCGGCCGGTTCTCTCTCCGAAAATGGTCGCCAGTTCCGGCCGCCATCAAGCAACGAAAGCACGACAATGTGGGAAGCCCTGATGATGCTGCGGCTGATCGCAGCCTTTGGCCCAGTTGGCGGCTCGCTCGGCTCGACCGGCCATGGCGCGCGAGCCGTGCAGCCGGGCCTGCCGGCGGATACGCTCAAGGGCGCGATCCGGCTAAGCTTCGCCGCCTGGCGCCTGTCGCTGCCGTTTTCGACGCCGTCGAGCGCCACCCTTGATGACAAGAAAATTGCGTAAGGGCCGCCCATTGCCGATCAAGGGCCAAGCGCTTGGGGAAACGCTGTCTAGTGGCCTATTGATGGCACTGGGCATCGCGGCCAAGACTTTCATTCTGCTTGTCGAATACGTCCTGGCCGCCGAGAAGGAGCGCAAGACGAGCCGCTTCGAGGCATTGCTCGACGCCGCGCGCAAGCCTTGGCGCAATAACCCGCTGCCGACAACGCGACCGCAACCCCAGCGAAAGATGACCGACGCCATGCCACTCCCGTCCAGCCAGTTCTTTTTGCCGTCGCGTAGGTCCGCATCCTGGACTGCTGTGCTAGGCGCCACGCTCTTTCTCGCAGCCTGCTCGCAGGAAGGAGCCCAGGCACCGGCAGACATGGGCGCTGCCGGCCGGCCCGAGGTCGGTGTCGTCACGCTGCATCCGCAGTCGGTGGCCATCACCGCCGAACTGTCGGGACGCACCAGCGCTTCGCTGACAGCCGATGTGCGCCCGCAGGTGAACGGCATCATTCAAGCCCGGCTTTTCCAGGAGGGCAGCGAGGTCGTGGTCGGCCAGCCGCTCTACCTCATCAACCCCGCGAGCTACCAGGCAGCCCTGGATAGCGCGAAAGCTTCGCAGCAGAAGGCTGAATCAGCAGTGCCGACCGCACAGGCCAAGTTCGACCGCTATGCCGGGCTGCTGCAGCAGAAGGTGGTCTCGCAGCAGGATTATGACGATGCCGCCGCGACGCTGGCGCAGGCGCAGGCGGATGTGGCGTCGGCCAAAGCAAGTGTCGAAACCGCGCGCATCAATCTCGACTACACCAAAATCACCGCGCCGATCGCCGGCCGCATCGACAAATCGTCGCTGACGCCGGGAGCCTTGGTCACCGCCAACCAGGATACCGTGCTCACCACCATCCGCGCGCTCGATCCGATCAATGTCGATGTCACGCAGTCGAGCACCAATCTGCTTAATTTGCGCCAGGCGATCAATGAAGGCCGGCTGAAGTTCAGCGGACCCAATGTCAGCGTCAAGCTGAAGCTCGACAACGGCACCGTCTATACGCAGACCGGCAAGATGGAATTCGCCAGCGCCAATGTCGACCAGTCCACCGGCACTTTTGCGCTGCGGGCTCAGTTCCCCAACCCGGATCGCCTGCTTTTGCCCGGCATGTATGTGCGCGCGCTGGTCGAGGAAGGTGTCGCCCAGAACAGCTTCCTGGTGCCGCAGCGCGCCGTCAGCCGCAACACCAAGGGTGAAGCGACAGCCATGGTCATCAACGCCGCTGGCAAGGTCGAGCAGCGCGTGCTCGCCGTGCGCAACAGCGTCGGCAACAGCTGGCTGGTGGATTCGGGCGTCGGCGACGGCGACCGCGTCATCGTCGAGGGCTTGCAACTGGTGCGCCCTGGCGGCGATGCGACCGGTGTCGAGGTGACGATCGACGAGGCGACCGGCGAGGTCAAGGACCGCGCGCAGACCTCATCGGCCGTGCCTGCCACCTCTGAGGTGGCCGCCAACGCCCCGAAGACCGGGAACTGAGCCGATGTCCGCATACTTCATCAACCGGCCGATCTTCGCCTGGGTGATCGCCATCGTGATCATGCTGGGCGGCCTGCTCGCCCTCACCACGCTGCCGATCTCGCAATACCCGCAGATCGCGCCGACCACGGTCAACATCAGCGCCACCTATCCCGGCGCTGACGCCCAGACGGTGGAAAACTCGGTGACCAAGGTCATCGAGCAAGGCATGACCGGCATCGACAATCTCGACTACATGACGGCGACGGCGACCTCGACCGGTGCGGCCTCGATCACGCTGACCTTCACCACCGCGGCTGATCCCGACACCGCGCAGGTGCAGACGCAGAACAAGCTGCAGCTGGTGCAGTCGCAGCTGCCGCAGGTGGTGCAGAGCAACGGCATCACCGTCTCCAAATCCTCGACCGGCTTCCTGATGGTCATCGGCTTCGTCTCCAGCGACGGCAAGATGAACTCGACCGATCTCGCCGACTATGTTGACTCCACCATCAACGACACGCTGAAGCGTGTCGCGGGTGTCGGCTCGACGCAGCTTTTCGGGTCCGGCTATGCCATGCGCATCTGGCTCGACCCCGACCAGCTCGCCAAATACGCCCTGATGCCAAGCGACGTGGCGGCCGCGATCGAGGCACAGAACACGCAGGTGTCGGCCGGGCAGCTCGGCGGCCTGCCGCAACGCAAGGGCCAGCAGCTCAATGCAACGGTAACCGCCAAGAGCCGGCTGCAGACCGCCGAACAGTTCCGCAACATCATCCTGAAGAGCCAGACTGACGGCTCGCTGGTCCGCCTCAACGATGTCGCCACCGTCGCGCTCGGCGCCGAAAGCTATACGACGCAAGCCAATTACAACGGAAAGCCGGCAGCCGGCGTCGCCATCAATCTGGCGACCGGGGCCAACGCCATCAGCACGGCGGAAGCGGTGCGTTCGACGATCAACCGGCTGAGCTCGACCTTCCCGCAAGGCGTCGAGGTCGTCTACCCCTACGACACCTCGCCCTTCGTGCGGCTGTCGATCGAGGAGGTGGTCAAGACGCTGCTCGAAGCCATCGTGCTCGTCTTCCTGGTGATGTTCGTTTTCCTGCAGAATTTGCGTGCCACCATCATCCCGACCATCGCCGTGCCGGTGGTGCTGCTCGGCACGTTCGGCGTGCTGTCCTTCTTCGGCTATTCGATCAACACGCTGACCATGTTCGCCATGGTGCTGGCCATCGGCCTGCTCGTCGACGACGCCATCGTCGTGGTCGAGAATGTCGAGCGCGTCATGCAGGAGGAAGACCTGTCGCCGAAAGAGGCGACGCGCAAATCGATGAACGAGATCACCGGCGCGCTGGTCGGCATCGCCACGGTGCTGTCGGCCGTGTTCGTGCCGATGGCCTTCTTCGGCGGCTCGACCGGCATCATCTACCGGCAGTTCTCGGTGACCATCGTCTCGGCAATGGTGCTGTCGGTGCTGGTAGCACTTGTGCTGACGCCGGCGCTCTGTGCCACCATCCTGCGGCGGCCCAAGGACCATGCGACACAGACCGGTCCGTTCGGCTGGTTCAACCGCGTCTTCGACCGCAGCACGACGGCCTATCGTGACGGCTCGCACGGCATCATCAACCGGTCCTGGCGTTTCCTCGCCGTGTTCCTGGCCATCGTCATCGCCATGGGCTGGATGTTTGCCCGACTGCCGAGTTCCTTCCTGCCGGAAGAGGACCAGGGCATCCTGATCACCAGCGTGTCGCTGCCGGTCGGCGCGACGCAGGACCGCACCGAGCGCGTGCTGAAGCAAGTCACCGACCACTATCTCAACGACGAAAAGGACGCGGTCGCAGGGGTGTTCACAGCTTCCGGCTTCGGCTTTGGCGGCGCCGGGCAGAATGTCGGCATTGCTTTCGTACCGTTGAAGGAGTTCAGCCAGCGCAAATCACCGGCCTTGGCGGCGCAAGCGGTCGCAGGCCGCGCCATGGGCGCCTTCCGCAAGATCAGGGACGCGCAGGTCTTTGCGCTGGCTCCACCCGCCATCCAGGGTTTTGGCAACACCAACGGCTTCGATTTCTACCTGCAGGACGTCAACGGCGCCGGCCATGACGCGCTGATCCAGACCCGCAACCAGCTTCTCGGACTTGCCGCGCAGAGCAAGCTGCTCACCGCCACAAGGCCCAACGGCCAGGAGGACCAGCCGCAATTCTCGGTCGACATCGACCAAGAAAAGGCCAGCGCGCTGGGCGTCAACCTCGCCGACATCAACAACACGCTGTCGGCCGCCTGGGGCAGCGACTACGTCAACGATTTCATCGATCGCGGGCGGGTGAAGCCGGTCTACATACAATCCGACCCGAACTTCCGCATGCAGCCGGAAGATCTGGACAAATGGCAGGTCCGCAACTCCGCCGGCACCATGGTGCCGTTCTCTTCCTTTGCCTCCAGCCACTGGACATTCGGCTCGCCGCGGCTCGAACGCTACAATGGCTCGGCCGCGGTCGAGATCCAGGGTTCTGCGGCCGCTGGTATCAGCTCCGGCGCCGCCATGGACGAGATCGATAAACTCGTCGCGCAACTGCCGCCCGGCTACTCCCATGAATGGACGGGGCTGTCGCACCAGGAACGGCTTTCCGGCAACCAGGCGCTGTCGCTCTACGCGATCTCGGCACTGGTCGTGTTCCTGTGCCTAGCAGCACTCTATGAGAGCTGGTCGATACCATTCGCGGTCATGCTGTCGGTGCCGATCGGCATCTTCGGCGCGCTGCTTGCGGCCAGCCTGTTCGGCCAGACCAACGACGTCTATTTCAAGGTCGGCCTGCTGACCACGATCGGCCTGGCCGCCAAGAACGCGATCCTCATTGTCGAGTTCGCCATCGAGCGGCAGACGGCCGGCATGGGTCTGGTCGAGGCGACGCTGGAGGCGGCGCGACAACGATTGCGGCCGATCCTGATGACGTCGCTGGCCTTCATCCTCGGCGTCACGCCGCTGGCGATCGCCAACGGCGCCGGCTCAGGCGCGCAGAACGCCGTCGGCATCGGCGTCATGGGCGGCATGATCGCGGCGACGGTGATCGGCGTGTTCCTGGTGCCGCTGCTGTTCGTCACGGTGCGGCGCATCTTCAAGGGCAAGGCGGCGAAACAAGACACAGGCGAGACGCCGGCAGCAGCCAACCAGCAATAAGGGTATTTCGTATGACAGGTTTTGAACGTGGCCGTCCGGCCGCGAAGCGGACGCTTTTGCCTATGCTTGCCGTTGTCCTGCTTTCGGGCTGCGTCGTCGGCCCGGACTATGAGAAGCCGCTTCTGGCGATGCCGGCAGCATGGAGCGACCAGAAGTCGTCCAAATCGGCGAAGCCGCCGCAACTGTCGCAATGGTGGCAGCGCCTACGCGATCCCCAGTTGAACACGCTGGTCGACGAGGCGGTTGCCGGCAATCTGGACGTCGCCACCGCCAAGGCAAAAATCCGCCAGGCGCGCGCCAGCTACCGGCAGAGCGCCGGAGCCTTGTTCCCCACGGCCGACGGTTCCGGCTCGGCCACCCGCAGCAAGACTGCCGCAACCACGGAAGGCGGGAGCGCCGACGATGCCTACAGCTATTACCAGGCCGGCTTCGACGCCAGCTGGGAGCTCGACCTGTTCGGCGCCAACCGCAGAGGCGTCGAGGCTGCCCGCTATGGGGTGGATGCTTCCGAGCAGGAGCTGCGCTCGACGCTGCTGACCCTGGTCGGCGACGTAGCCTCTTATTACGCGCAAGCGCGCGGCTACCAGGCACGCATCCAGCTGGCACGGCGCACCGCTGCCTCGCAGCAGCAGACCGCCGCACTCACCCGCACCATGCTGCTGGCCGGAACGGCGACAGCGGCCGATGTCGCCAAAGCCCAGGGACAGGCAAGCGCCACCGCGGCCGATGTTCCCTCGCTCGAGGCCAGTTACGCCCAAGCCGTGCACCGGCTTTCCGTGCTCACCGGCCGGCCGCCGGCGGCGCTGAACGAGCGGCTGAAGCGCGGCGCGCCGATCCCGACGCCGCGCCTGCCGCTGCCGACCGGCATTCCCGCCGACATCTTGCTCACCCGGCCCGATGTGCGCATGGCCGAGCGGCAATATGCCCAGTATACCGCCAAGGTCGGCCAGGCCGAGGCGGCGCGTTATCCCGCGGTCAGCCTGACCGGCAATATCAACACCTCGGCTTTCAAGGTCGGCGACCTCGGCAAGAATTCCACCATCGGCTGGTCGTTCGGGCCGACGCTCAGGGTGCCGATCTTCAATGCCGGGCAGCTGAAGGCGGCGGCCGACGTCGCCAGGGCCGAGCGCGATCAGTATTTCATTGCCTACAAGACGTCCGTGCTGTCGGCGCTCGAAGATGTCGAAAACGCCATCGTCGCGCTGCGCCAGGAGCGCATCAGGAACAGCAAGCTTGCCGCTTCGGTGAAATCCTATGGCGAGGCGGCAAATCTCGAGCGCACGCTGTTCAAATCAGGGGAAGCCGGCCTTCTCGACGTGCTGGACGCCGAGCGTTCGCTCTATTCGGCCGAGGACGATCTGCTGCAAAGCCGCATCGCCATCGCCACCGACTATGTCGCACTCAACAAGGCGCTCGGCGGCGGCTGGGACGGCGCGATCGACAGTGCAAAGCCTGAAGTTGTCGACGCCAAGACCGTCCCGCGTCTGGTGTCGGCGCCCGCCACGCAGTGATGCCGGGACCTATAGAAGGATGTTGTGTGCTGATGGTTTAGAAGCGGGTGCGCGTTTGGCGCTGTCCCGGAGCGGCATCGTCCGCTTTGAAATGCATCTCGTCCTGGACGGCGGCAAAAAACCGGCGGACGTCGTTGGCCGCCGAAGCAGCATCGCTGCCGGCTGCGATCGCCTTGTCGAGGAGTTCGCGCGCGGTGGCCTTCCAGAAGGAGTTGGCCGTGTCGCCATGCAGCCTGCCCAGCCTGGCCGCCACATCGCGCACCAGCATGGTTTGCCGGTCTAGCGGAAAGGCGCGCACATTTGCTGAGGACATATTCTGCACCATGACACTGACGCAACGAATCAGACGCTGCTCTATGGCGTCATGCCTAGCTGTGAAGTCGGAAACGGAACCTTAACGCCGCGGAGTCCGCGACGATCCGAGCGAGTCGGGTGGTCAGCCTCCGGATCAATAAGGCTCTAAATCCGCACGCCCCTCGCCTCGCCACCGCCGCGCTTTGCTGTGACCATCATGTCCCTGGCCAGCAGGCCGCTGACCCGGCAGAACGCCATGAACGCACGGCAGGCGTCCTCGGTCTTGACGACATCCACCGTGGCGCCGAAGCAAGCGTTGAACGCCGCCTCATAGACCTTGCCCTGTCGCTTCTTTGGCCACTCATGCAGGACATCCAGCGCCTGTTCGACGCTGTAAATCTCCTCTACCGGCAGCCCGGGCGCGGGCGCGATGCGCACCGGCACCTCGAATTGCAATCTGTCCATTTCCAAGTCTCCCGAACTGGTGTCGCCACAACGCCGTTCGTCGTCAAAAGTTGCTTTGACCTGATGTCGCGCAAGAATGTGTCGTCACTGGGGTCGCAGCTTTCGGGCGTTTAAAGCGCGCCCAGGCGCGCACTTTAACGCTTTGTTTTTAAGCAACTCCCGATGGAAACCGCTGCACTCGTTCCTGGAATTTGTTGCTATTGGTTGGCCGGATCGGTCTCGGCCTCATAGGCCATGCGCACGGCTATGAAGAGCACGCAAGCCGATGGCAAAGCGAATATCACGGCAAGCACCAGAGCGGCGGTTCCCGCCATGCTGAGCGTCTCGGCGATCGCCCAGTAGACGGAGCCCCAAAAAGGAAAGGTTCGCGCAGGCGGACAAGGTCGGAAGACACTGCCTCGGGGCATGAATATCACCGACGCGAGCCCTCGCCGCAGTTCTTCCTTGAACCTAGCGGCTTCCAATGCCAAATCTGGAGAGATTTTCGAACGGGCTGACCGGCATGGCCCGCTTACAGACAAAACGGACACCATGGTCACCTATCTCGACGCCGCCACGGCACCCCTCAGGAACACAGGCCAGATCCGCCTCTATGGCGAAGAAGGCTTTGCCGGCATGCGCAAGGCGTGCGATCTCACCGCGCGCTGCCTCGACGAGCTGGTGCCTATGGTCCAGCCGGGCGTCACCACCGAAACCATCGACCGTTTCGTTTTCGAATACGGCATGGACCATGGCGCGCTGCCGGCGACACTCAATTATCGCGGCTACACCAAATCGTCCTGCACCTCGATCAACCATGTCGTCTGCCACGGCATTCCCGACAACAAGCCGTTGAAGGACGGTGACATCGTCAACATCGATGTCACCTACATACTCGACGGCTGGCACGGCGATTCCTCGCGCATGTATCCGGTCGGCACCATCAAGCGCGCCGCCGAGCGCCTGCTCGAAGTCACCCATGAGTGCCTGATGCGCGGCATCGCGGCGGTGCGGCCCGGCGCCCGTACCGGCGCCATCGGCGCTGCCATCCAGACCTATGCCGAAGCCGAACGCTGCTCGGTGGTGCGCGATTTCTGCGGCCATGGCGTCGGCCAGCTGTTCCACGACGCACCCAACATCCTGCACTACGGCACATCGAGCGAAGGCGTCGAGATGCGGCCGGGTATGATCTTCACCATTGAGCCGATGATCAATCTCGGCCGGCCACATGTAAAAGTGCTGTCGGACGGCTGGACGGCGGTGACGCGCGACCGCTCGCTATCGGCGCAGTACGAACACACGATCGGTGTCACCGACACAGGCTGCGAGATCTTTACGCTGTCACCGAACAAGCTCGACCGGCCCGGCCTGCCGGCCTAGCGATCCAAATACGCAAACGGGCCGGCGACACAGCGCCGGCCCGTTTGTGTTTCTTGTTCTTGTGGTTAGCGACCTCAGCCGACAACAGCCGGGTGAAGCAGCTCTTCGAGGCCGATGTTGCGGTAGATCTCGCGGCGCATGCGGTCGGCAACGCCGTTGACGATCTCCGCACCATCCTGCGACGGGTCGACATGGACGCGGAACGGCCGCTTGCCGAACGGCATGTCCACGACGCGAACGATCGCGCGCGCCACTTCCGACGGATCTGCATCGGCGGGCTCGAGCCCGGCCAGCCCCTTCAGCGCCCGATCGGCAATACCGGCATAGGGTCCGGCTTCATATTCGGCAATGCGCGCCGCATCGGACGGCTTGCCCGAATGCGCAAAATGATTGGTGCCCTTGGTGAAGGCCCCGGGAACCATGATGGTTGTTTCTATCCCCCACAAAGCGAGCTCGGTGGAGTAGGACACGGCCAGCGCATCCATCGCCCCCTTGGCCGCGAAATAGGGCGCCAGGAATGGCGGGGTGCCGCCGCGCGTCGAGGACGAGCCGACCCAGACCAGCAGGCCCTTGCCTTGCCCGCGCAGATGCGGAAGTGCCGCGCGGTTGACCCGCTGTGCCCCCAGCACATTGACGTCGTACTGCTGGATGAACTGGTCGGGGGTGAAGGCCTCGGCGGGGCCGAACACCATGTGACCGGCATTGTGAACGATGACATCCAGCCTGCCCGCATCGGCAATAATGTGTGCGATGCCGGCCTCGGCTGAAGTGTCCGATTGCACGTCGAGTTCCGCGGTGCGCA
The DNA here is from genome assembly GCF_057784295.1 of Mesorhizobium sp. CNPSo 4688. NCBI lineage: Bacteria > Pseudomonadati > Pseudomonadota > Alphaproteobacteria > Hyphomicrobiales > Phyllobacteriaceae > Mesorhizobium > Mesorhizobium sp. CNPSo 4688. The sequence goes on along the minus strand of NZ_JBWLUY010000012.1, from coordinate 69,742 downwards.
GATCGGCCTTGTGCTCAGTGGCCCACGCGGCGACGGAGGCGACCTGGGGCGCATTGCGCCCGGTGGTCTCGCGCATGGTGGCGTAGACTGTGTGGCCGGCTTCGGCCAGCGACTTGGCGGTCATCAGGCCGAAGCCCGAGGAAGCGCCGGTGACGAGGATGACGAATTTGGACATGACGATGTTTCCTTGGTTGAGGTTGGGTGTGCGGTTCAGGGGCGGCTGGATCAGATGATGCCGCCATTGGCCCGCAAGGTCTGGCCGTTGACCCAGGCGCCGTCCGGGCCGGCGAGGAAGGCGACGGCGTCGGCGATATCCTTGGGCTGGCCGAGACGTTCGAGTGGGGCCAGTTTGGCCAGGCGATCGACGAGGTCCTGCGGCTTGCCGTCGAGGAACAGCTTGGTGGCCGTTGGCCCCGGTGCGATGGCGTTGACGGTGATGTTGCGGCCGCGCAGTTCCTTGGCGAGCACGCTGGTCATCGCTTCCACGGCAGCCTTGGTGGCGGCATAGACGCCATAGGTCGGCTGCAGCAGGCCCACCACGCTTGATGAGAAATTCACGATCCGGCCGCCGTCACGCAGCCGCTTCGCCGCTTCGCGCAATGTGTTGAAGGTGCCCTTGAGATTGACGGCGATATGGCGGTCGAACAGCGCGTCGTCGCTTTCGGCGATGGTGGCGAGGTTCATGATGCCGGCATTGTTGATCAGCACGTCGACGCCGCCGAAAGCGGTTTCGACCGTGTCGAACATGCGGGTCACCGCGGCAGCGTCCGAAATGTCTGCCCTGGCCGTCACTGCCTTGCCTCCGGCCGCTTCGATCCTGGCGACGACCGCTTCTGCCGAGGCGGCGTTGCCGGCATAGTTCACCACGACGGTGAAGCCGTCCTTGGCGAGGCGCTCGGCGACGGCGGCGCCGATGCCGCCGGAAGCGCCAGTAACGAGAGCGATCTTGCTGGCCTGGTTGGTCTGATTGGTCATTGTCTGTCTCCTTGCTGGATGCCGTTGATCGGCTGACAGCAAGATGCGTCTTCCCGCGTTGCGGATAATCGGGCATAATCCGACATCATCATTCGAGATGTCGAACAATGGATCGCTTCGAAGCCATGCGCGTCTTCATCCGCATCGTCGAGCGGCGCAGCTTCACCAAGGCCGCCGACGATCTTGGACTGCCCCGCTCATCTGTCACCGACGCGGTAAAGGGTCTGGAGGCGCGGCTGGGCGTGCGGCTTTTGCAGCGCACGACCCGTCAGGTCAGCCCGACACTGGATGGCGAAGCCTATTATCAGCGCTGCGTCAGCCTGGTTGCCGATCTGGAAGACGCCGAGGGCGCCTTTGTCGGCGCCAAACCGTCAGGCCTGGTCCGCGTCGACATGCACGGCACCCAGGCGCGGTATTTCCTGCTGCCGGGCCTGCCCCGCTTCCGCGAGCTGTATCCGGACATCCGGCTGCACATCAGCGAGATGCACCAGCCGTTGGATATGATCCGTGAGGGGTTCGATTGTCTCCTGCGCGCCGGCGAACTGGCCGACAGTCCGCTGATCAAGCGACGCCTGGCGACGCTGGAAAGGGGCACCTTCGCCAGCCCCGATTACCTCAGCCGCTTCGGCACACCGCAGACGCCCGACGATCTTGCGGGCCACGAAATGGTCGGGCTGATGTCGCCCGAGGCAGCCGAGATCATTCCGCTCGTCTTCAGCGTCGACGGCAAGCCCCGCCGGATCACCTTGCCTGCCAATGTGACTGTGACCGGCCCCGAAACCAATGTCGCTTCCGCTTGCCTCGGGCTCGGGCTGATCCAGGTGCCGCGCTACCGGGTCGTCTCGGAACTGGCTAGCGGCGCGTTGGTCGAGGTGCTCGCAGGCTTTCCGCCGACGCCCTTGCCGGTTCACGTTCTTTATTCACCCACGCGTCAACTATCGCCGCGCCTGCGCGTATTCATCGACTGGATGGCGCAGCAGTTTCGCAATCGAACCGCGCCGGCCGAATGAAGCGCCGGCGGCCCGACCGTTTCGGGCGGATGCCATGTCATGATAGCTGGATCGCTGGTTCATTCGGCAGGTCGACGGTAACGATCAGTCCGTTGGGCTGGTTGTCCTGCAGTTCGATCCTGCCGCCATGCCCCTGGATAATGTCCGCGACGATCGAGAGGCCCAGGCCAAAGCCATGTTTCGAAGCAACGCCGCGCGAGGCATCTTCCTTGAAGAAGGGTTCGAAGACCTGGGTGCGCGCCGTCATCGGAATGCCCGGCCCATCGTCACCAACCGCGATGCGTGCCGCTGAGCCGGTCTGCGTCAATGCGACCGTGACGTTGCCGGCGAATTTGACCCCATTGTCGCAGAGATTGGTGATTGCACGCGCCAGTGCATTGGGTTTGCACCAGCCCAGAAGCCGGTCCGGTCCCGAATATGATACCGAGAACCCCACATCGGAGAATTCCGCGCAGACAGTTTGCAGCACGCTGGCAATATCGGCACGCTGTAGCTTCTCTGTCGAGACGTCGTTGCGCAGATAGGTCAAGGTCTCGCTGATCAGGTCTTCGATATGCTGAATGTCGGTCAGCATTGCCGTGCGAATGGAATTCTCATCCATACGCTCGGCGCGAAGCCGCAGCCGCGTCAAAGGCGTGCGCAAATCGTGGCTGACGCTGCGCAACATGCGCGTGCGGTTCTCGATCATCGTCCGGATACGTGTTCTCATCCGGTTGAGAGCGCGCGTCAGGCCGACCATCTCGGTGGACCCGCGTTCGATAAAAAGCTCGTCGCCATTCTCGATCTCGGCCGAACCGACAGCCGTGGAGATGCGCTTCAGCGGGCCTGTGACGGTCCATACGGCAAAGAGCCAGATCAGCGTGGGCAAGGCAACGAAGGCCATGAACCTGTAGAACGAAGAACGGACGGTGCCTGATGTCAGAAAGGAATCGGGCATGCCGAAATGAGCCAAGACGCTCTGCCGGTCCAGGTCGATGACAAACGCGTATTGGCCGCCGATCCTCATCCAGCGCCCATCAATCGAACCCTTTTCGATCCGCAGAAGCCAAGCGATGCTTTGCCATTCCAGGTAGGACGTTGGGATAGCGCGGATCTGTTCCCTGGGTAACATCCTGAAGTCAAAGCCAGCTCGCCTTGCCGCTGCCAGAATCACGCCGCGATCCTCCATCCGCGCCCCGCGTAACAGAGTGGCGACAACATCAGTCTGTCTGGCGCTGTCTTCCACGGCCGGGAGATCGAAATAGTCTGTAAAACTCTCGACGGCCGAGCCGCTGGACAGGATCACGATCACCGCGACGACAATAATTGCCGCGAACTGCCCACGCACCGACTGCGGCAGGAAACGGCCGAGGAAATTCCTCATGCTTCCTCCACCGTCGCGGTGAAGATGTAACCTCCCAGCCGAACGGTCTTGAGCAGCACCGGATCGCGCGCATCCTTTTCGATCTTCTGGCGGATGCGGCTGACGTGGACGTCAACGCTCCGCTCGATCGGGCCGGCAAGCCCGGCATGCGTTACGCCGAGAAGCTCTTCGCGTGACAGAACACGGCCCGCATTGCGGCAAAATGCAAGCAGCAGGTCGAACTCATGCGTGGTGGTGGCAACCCTTGCATTGCTCGGGTCATGCAGTTGTCGGCGTATGGGATCGATGCGCCAGCCGTTGAAGCGAAGCACCCTCGATCGATCCCGCTCTTCGGGAGCATAGGCTGCGCGGCGCAGCAGAGCTCGTATCCGCGCGGTCAGTTCGCGCCCGCTGAACGGTTTTGTCACGTAATCGTCCGCACCGATCTCCAGCCCGAAGATACGGTCGATTTCTTCGCCAAGTGCGGTCAGTATCAGGATCGGAATGTTGGTTTCGGCGCGAAGGCGGCGGCAGATATTGAGGCCGCTTTCACCGGGCAGCATGACATCGAGCACGATGAGATCGAATTTCTGGCTGCGAAGCGCGGCGTTCATCCGCACACCGTTGCCGACGATTTCCACGATCATGCCGTTTTCGGCAAGCGTGTCGCCCAGCATGCGCGCAATCTCGAAATCGTCTTCGACGATAAGGATGCGTGGGCCTTGCCTTGCCGCTTCGGTGTTCAAGTCGTCTTGCTGCCTTTGCCAGGCAAGCTCGGATTTTGTCATAGCCTGCATGTGAGCCTGCCTGGTGTCAGAACCGGTATCCGACCAGAAGCATCCCTGAGGGCTGAACCTTGTCGACGACGATCGGGCTGTCGGCGGCGTCACCCAGGAGAATGCCGACTCCCGCTTTGCCACGCACCATCCAGTTCGCATCGAGCATATATGTGGCGGAAATCGAAAAATCGGCGCGCTTCAACCCGGCCCTGGCATCATAACGCGCCAGCCCTGAGCGAGCCGATTGTTCCGGCGTGACGCCGAAATAGGCCTGCATATAATTTTCATCGGCAAAGACGGCGGATGCGCTGGCGCCGACGATCAACGATTCGGTCAGAGGCCGGCTAAGCTCGATCCCCACCTCGCCCTCGAAACCGTCACTGCCGCCGATGGTCTTGTCAACTTGGGCGAAGACCTCGGCCGGACCGAACTTCGCGGCCGCCTTCATGCCGACTTTCGCGCCCATATCGATATCGCCCAGGCCGCGAAGGCGATCGGCATCGTCCTCCTTGCGGCCCATTTCAAAACCAAGCCGCGCGCTCAGTTCGAATGGCCCTTGTTCATAGACGGCGATGTTGGCGCCTGACGGATTGATCGTCACGATGTCGAGGAATGTCGCGGTGACGAAAGGCACCGGCATGACCTTGAACTCGTCGCTGCCCTCATATTTGGGGACGATGATGGCGCCGCCACCAAGGACGACGTGCCAATCGGCCAGTTTCTGCTCGAAGCGCCCAAATCGGGAAACGTCGGGCGGCGGGATGAAATCGTCGGAATTCACGGCAATGGCATCGGCTGCCATGGCCGAATGCGTTGAAAACAGGATTGCCATCGCCGCGACAGACGTCCTGCCGGCAAATAGTCCAGTCTCGATTTTAGCGAACATGCGTGCTCCAAGCATAAAAGGCGAAAGCCCCCGATGCTGTCAGCATTTCAGGTGAAGGTGGCTGCATGCATTAAGTGGTGTTAAGTTTTGTTGCGCAATCGTGGCTGCATCTTGCCGCCTCCACGATCTGCGTGACGAACTGTTTCAATCCACGCCAGAAAAGCTCTAATGTCTGCCTCGAAGGGATGTGGGCTGCATATGGCGAACAACGGCAATGACGACGAACGGGGGTTCTTCTCCGAGCGGTGGATTGAGCCGCCGGCGAAGGACAAGGCGCTAAAAGACAAATCAACCGAGAAGCCGCATTATCATGGCCATCGCGACCGCTTGCGCGAGCGATTTGTTGCCGGCGGTGGCGACGCCCTGCCCGACTACGAACTTCTCGAACTGCTGCTGTTTCGCCTGATCCCGCGCGTCGACACCAAGCCTATCGCCAAAGCCCTTTTGGCGCGTTTCGGCACTTTCGGCGAAGTGCTTGGCGCGCCGGTGGCGCTGCTGCAGGAGGTCAAGGGCATCGGTCCTGCCGTGGCGGTCGACCTGAAGGTGATTGCCGCAGCCGCGCAACGCATGGCGCGCACCGAAGTCCGCGACCGCGAGGTACTGTCCAACTGGACGCAGCTTCTTGCCTATTGCCGCTCGGCCATGGCGTTCGAGAACCGCGAACAGTTCCGCATCCTGTTCCTCGACAAGAAGAACGTGCTGATCGCCGACGAGGTGCAGCAGGTCGGCACCGTCGACCACACGCCGGTCTATCCGCGCGAAGTGATCAAGCGCGCGCTGGAACTCTCGGCCAGCGCCGTCATCCTGGTCCACAATCATCCCACTCGGCCCTTTTCAATCACGCACGATCACGCTTTAGCACATTGATACATATCGCTTTTTCGACTTGTCGTAGAGTCGGACATTGTGGCATATTGGGGTCGGTTTTAGGGGTATCGAAAGCCATTTTGAACCCAATCACATACCCCTACTAACCCGTCAGCCGATCCCACTCGAAAGCCTACGGGGGACCCCAGTGCCAAGCCTTACCGATGGAGAGATTCGCCGCGCGTTGAAGCAGGTCGAGCAGGCCGGAAAGCAACAAAACTTGGTGGATGGTGAGGGCCACGGAACGGGCCGCCTCGTTCTCGTGATAAAGCCAATGCCAACCCGCGTAACGGCGGACTGGATGGCCCAGCAGTGGCGGGACCAAAAGCGTCTCAAGAAGAAGCTCGGCTCATATCCGTCCATGGGCCTCAGCCAGGCCCGCGAGATTTTCAAACGCGACTTCGCCGACATGATCCAGAAGGGGCGCAGCATCAAGATTGCGGGCGACACGCGGCCGGGCACGGTAGCCGATCTGTTCGAGGCCTACGTCGCGTCGCTCAAGGCGGATGGAAAACCGTCCTGGAAGGAGACCGAAAAGGGCTTGAACAAGATCGCAGATTCACTCGGCCGCGACCGCCCTGCCCGCGACATCGAGCCTGATGAGATCAGGGACATCATTCGCCCCATTTATCAGCGAGGGAAACGGTCAATGGCCGATCATGTACGTAGTTATATTCGATCAGCCTACAGCTGGGGGCTTAAGTCCGAGCATGACTACCGTTCAACCTCGGTACGTCGCTTTCGTCTGGTCTACAACCCCGCCGCAGGTATTCCGACCGAACCGAAAAACGTCGGAACGCGTTGGTTGGACGAGGAGGAATTTATCCGCCTCTATCGTTGGCTCGAATCTCCCGATGCGCCGGTCCACCCCCCTTACACGCGTGCCGTGAGAATTCTTATGCTGACCGGCCAACGCGTCGAGGAGATCGCCCGTTTACACGTCGATCAATGGGATGCGGCAGAGCGCATCATCGACTGGTCCAAAACTAAGAATGGAAAGCCTCATGCCATCCCGGTGCCCAAGATCGCGGCGGAACTGATCGAGTCGATCAAGCCGAATGAATTTGGCTGGTTTTTTCCATCCGCAACCGACCCGTCCAAGCCGGTCAGCCACGGCACGCTCTATTCGTTCATGTGGCGCCAACGCGATCGCGAGGTCATACCCGTCGTAACAAACCGCGATCTCCGGCGAACCTGGAAGACGCTTGCCGGCAAGGCAGGACTCTCAAAAGAGATCCGAGACCGATTGCAGAATCACACTTTGCAAGACGTCAGTTCCAAGAGCTACGATCGCTGGAATTACATGCCGGAAAAGCGTGCTGCCATGGCCCGATGGGACAAGTTTGTCCGTGAGATCCTGGTGAAGAAGAAGCGTAAAGCTGCGTTCAAGGAAGCTGCCTGACGATTGCCTTCCTCGGAGGCATCACATCTGTGATTGCTGGGCAGAGGTTGAGAGCTTTGCTTGGGGAACCGGCCTCCGAAGGCAGAGGTCACAGGTTCGAATCCTGTCGGGTGCGCCATTTTTATATTGTGAAAACAGCTGGTTAGCAAGGCCTCTTTTCCGCGAGAAGAGGGCGGGAAACACGTCGCGGAAGCACTACGGAAGCAGTAGGGCGTTTCGGTTGGCCTTCAGGCCGATCACCGCTGCGGGGATGATTTTGAAACGTGCGCCATCCGACGCCATCGCGCGCTGCTCAGTGAAGCTTTGTTACTCGTGGCATCAATCACTCATGGCAGCCAGGCCGGTGTTCTGCTGTCGTTCGAGCACACTAAGAACAGCGTCGCATCGCATAGTCGGGCAATGGCGATGCTCAGGGCCGCCGCATCGGATGCAACCAGGCTGCCGAAAACTGGCACGATCGAAGTAGCAGAGAGCTGGCATGCAAACATGGCAGGACACCAGAGCTATGGCTTGGATCTGACTGCCGCGAGTTCCGCCACCAGATAGTTGATGTAGCTCTTTGTGAGGTTGCAATAGAGGTGTGCTTGCGCGAGCGAGGGAGTCATGTCGGCTCAAGTTGAGTGCCGTGGCGCACGCCACCACCTGACGGCGAGGAAAGGAACCCACGTAGTTTCTCGACCCAGCCCAAGATTTGGCTGAGCGCTGTTCCCCGGTTGTGTCTGCGCAGATCGCGGACGATCTCGTTGAAGTATTTCCCTTCGACCGTTCCCGCACCCGATTCCAAGCCTTGAAATGCCGTCGAAACGGTTTCGAGCAGCCATAGTAGCTCCTGGACGGCCGCACGTGGGTGCGGGCGACGGCGATCCGGACAAAAGCCCGCTTGCTTTGGTGGTTGAGTTCCCGAGCCTCTCTTGCGCAAGGGATCGCTACCCGCAGGGGCCGGGACGGAGAGCGGCTCGGGGCAGCGCCTAGAGCCCGGCCCGCAAGGGTGCGTCATAAAACTAACAATACTCATCGAACGATCCGTCATAGGCGTCCGTCGGCGCGCCGATCGCAAGGCAGTGCGCTTTCATCGCGCCCTCTTGCGTAAAGAACGTGCCGCCCGACTCGTGAACGAACATTTCCCCTTCAACATAGACGAGCCCGTGGCCCCATCCCTTGACGGTTGACGGTATCGCGCACACGACGGACAGTGCGTCGTCCGGCCCGATGGCCGCTTCGAACACTGTGCTCTCGCCGTAAGTGTTGCGTTGAAAACCGCGTCTGGCGTCAGGCGCCCGAGATAATCCTGCAGCGCATCCACCGAAACCTTTTCCGGACACTGCGGAAACTCACTGGGCGTCTTCCACTTTCGCTGAATCGCGTTAGGCGTCAGCGACGGCCGGTCGAGCGGCTCTGGTTCAGGACCACGCACGATGACAGCGCCATGGCGGCGCGGCGCGGTCTCTTCTACCCCTGACGAGAAGGCCGGAGCCGCATAAGCTTCACGCTGTGCGGCGTTCACCGCCGCGCTGTGAAACTCTGCAGGCGCTGCCCTTCTCCCCGGCTCAAAAACCCAGTCACCAAGCGTCCCGCCGCTCCCAACCTGCCCGGCCTGCGCCCACGCAAGCAGGCGCTTGCGGCTTTCCTGCGCTTCTTCCCTGGTCACGACCTTCATCCACTCAAAATTGGGAATGAGGTTCGCGCCCGGGTTCTCGAAGAAAGCTTCGATCGAGCCGAAACTCATGATAATGCGATTGCGGGTGATCGGATTGAGCAGGATGTTATCAAGCCGTGTGACCCAGCGCAGGTTTTCGGGACGGTTATTCTTCCTGTTCGTGTCGATATGATCGACCACATATTCAGCCGACAATTCGGCCCCGTGAAAGGCTATGGCAACGATCCGGTGCACGACATGACCCGCGATCTCGAAGTAGCCGGAATGCCGGTTGTAGGTCCCGAAGGTCCAGACATCGTCAAGGCGCCTGCGCCGCGTCTGCGGGCGCGGGCATCGGCACACCGCGCCGTTGTCCCGGACAAGATAGGTCTCGCCACGGTAGGTGACCTCGAGCACCTTCTCGAAAATGGAAAGAATGTCATCACGCGACGGCTGCGCGGCGTCAAAATCCAGTGCCGGCATCCGCGCAACAATATCCGTGTCGTGCATGGCACGCCTCCGTATGTTGATTTGCGGGATTCATCAGCCTTGCCGGACCATACCGGTGCTGGATTACTTATTGGCCGCAATAGTCGAAGGTGCCAGGCGCAGCCTTATGCTCACATGCACCGCGAGACTCTGCCGGTACCCTCGGCAGCTGTCAAGCGGTGAACCGCGCCGCTCTCAGCACCGGGATGGCGAGCGGCTGCAGCACGTCGACCGCCTTGCAATGACACCAGCGATGGCATGTTGGACATAAGACGGCAAAGCTCTCGGGTTTGCTCCAGCGCGGCCCTTTGCCCAGCGGATCGCGGTGATGGGCGTCGAACAAGGCGCCGCTTTCATCAGAAAAATCACAACCCTCGCAGACGATTTTGCCGCCGTTACGCGCCCGGTTCAGCTCCTTCACCGCTTTCGCGAGGTCACGGTCGCGCTCGGCCTGGCGCATTAGCTTCAGCACCTTCTGCCCTTCCGCCGAGCCCGCCGGAACGTTGGGATAGAGCGAGCCGTACATCTCAACTTTGCCTGGGTCCCGAAAGCCCGGCAGTGGAAGAACTTCCCAGCGGCGTGTCACCTCATGGTCACGAAGCGCCTCCCACAGCTGCGCCATGTAGGTTTCGTCACGGCGTACGCCGTCATAGGCATTGTTCAGGATGTTCTTGTCGGCAAACCCGAGGTCCTCGATCAGCAGCGGCTCGCCTTCGATGCGGTAGACTTCGGACAGCACCACCGCGACCGGCCACTGCGCCAGGCGCGCCATGAGATCAGGATCGCGGACGAAGGCTTTGGTCTCGCCAAAGACGCCCGTCACCCGCACGAGCTCCAGTACCCGACCCCGCAACTCCGCGCCGACTTCAGCGCCGCCGCCGATCGTGATCAGATAAGGCCGTTCAATCGCACGTTCTGCCGTCGCACGCGCCTGTTGAAAATGAGCAGCGTTCTTCTTCGCCTCATCACCACGCGAGCCAAAGCACATCACGGGTTCGGACGAGCGACCCCAGACCGCCTTCACCCCCATGATCTGATCGAGTGATCCTGTCACTTCTTCTAATGATGGCATTTTCTATTGTTCCGGTATGAATATTGGCAACTGGCACGTTCATGCCGCCAGCGCTGCCTTAAGTGTAGTGCCTTTCGCGGGGCAGAACCTCATCGATAAAAAATCGCTCAATGTCGCCCCTCAATTCTGAAAAATCGCGTCCCGCCAGCGCAGGAAGCCGCCGGAACGCGTCGTCATAGTCATCCATTTCGACAGTCGCATTATCACCCTGCGGCTCAATCCGCAGGCAACGCTCTGGCCCGAGAAGCAGCTTTACTTGGGCCGTGGCATTATCCGTTGTCAAAAACATTGCAGCCTTGATGATCTCTTTCCACGCCCATAGCCCGGCAAGAACGCCGGACCTGCTCAGCGAGAACGGTGCATTCCCGGTGCCAATGCTCAGCATTTCAATCTGATCGGGCGTCAGGTCATAGGCGGTCAACGCGTCGACAAGCGCCACCATCGCCGGATTATTCGCCCATACGCCGCCGTCGATAAAGATGCGGCCGCTTTCCTCGTGTTCGTGGCCCTTTAGGTAAGTCGGCGCCGCCGAAGTCGATCGGGCGACGCGCCACATCGGCGTGCGGTGATCGTTCCGAAAGTCTTCATGATGATCCGTCTTGAACACGGCAATCTCGGTCTTTGGCATCATGAAGGCAGGAACGACCATGCGCGGCCCGGCCTCGCCAAGCGTGTGATCTACGAACCGGTCCTTCAGAGCCTTCTCCAGCTCCTCGTGGCCAAGTTTTGGTTGCTGAGTCCACCCGACTGTCTGCCAGAACTTGCCCCACCGCCCTGTAGGCAATGCCGGAAAGATCTTCCGTCCGTCGTCATGATAGAACGACGTGATGTCGCTGGTGGAAATGCCAAGGCCAAGGCCGAGCGCAATGATGCCGCCCGTCGAGGTCCCGGCGATCATGTCGAAGTACCGTGCGAGAGGCTGACCGCGGGCAAGCTGCTCTTCGCAGTGACGCAGCAGCTCGGCGGTATAGATGCCCTTTATGCCGCCACCGTCGAGCGAGAGAATCTTGAAAGTTCGCCCTGAAGGCCATGGTTGGCGCCCCCGCCGTTTCGGCAGGCTGTTGGCACGGCGGTCAGTGAACATCGGCAAGCACCTCCTTCACCGCCTGCGCATCTCCTAAATGCATACGGGCGACGCTATCAGAGCCAACGCCCGGCGCCAGCCATTCGCCCGTCATATGCCAAAGTTCGTAGTAGGCCAGCCACTCGGCAGCCCAGTAGATCGTTGTTTCGGCGATAAGGTCCGCCGGTGTCCATTCCCTGCCTTCGGGATCGAAAAGGCACAAGCCTGATTGAATAGGCTCTTCAGCGTTGTAGATGAGATGCGGAATCTCGGCGAAGCTGCCCCCTTCGCGCGGCTTGATCGGCGGGTCGCTGACCATGACGTAAGGCAGAGACATCGCACCCGGTTTCCAAAACAGCAAAACGACATAGAGCTGCGCCTTCGGACGCAGCAGTCCCTGCCACCATAGCGTCCCGTCCGCCAGCTTTTCGCCGGAGAAGTCCGGCCACAGGCGCCGCATCCCCGCAAGCTGCGCCTCCGGCGATCTGCGTATGTTGCCCTTACTCGTCATGCGGGTCATCCAGCCGCATCGGGTGGAAGTTATGGCGCGGAACTTCCCGGAAGCGCTCGGGCGCGACGACAACGGCCGGAGCCTGGATCGAGCCGGAGCGCGGCGCCGCGAGGATCGGTGTCACCGTCGCGCGGCGGTCATGACGGGCGGCAAGGATCGCGCGCTGCTCGCGTCCGATACGCTCGCCGAAAAGCTCGTCAATAGCCTTGGCGATGTCGGCCAGCGGGGCTTGCGCCATCGCTTCCAGCTTCTCGGCCAGGTACTCTAGCTTCTCGGCAAAGACGCGCATGTCCGTCACACCTTCCGCGCCCTGACGCGGCCAGCGGTCATTGATCTTGTCGGCAGGATATGACGGGTTTTCTTCCGCCGGACGCGTGCCCGCCGCGATATGCCCGCGCATGATCTTTGCTGTCGAATCCGCGAGGGCGAACAGCTGCGCGCTGAGCCCCTGCGGGATGTATCCCAGATCACCTGCGCGTTTCGTCAGGTAGATGGTCGGCGGGCGGCTGAGCGTCGGCTTTTCGTAGCCGATGTTGAGGTTGCGCTTCAGGAGCTTCAGGGCGACGGCTTCCTGCGCGTCGATGGCGCTCGGGATCATCGGCGGCAGCGCGACCTGATCGGCCTTCATGACCACGAGGCGCTCCTGCTCATCGATGAATTGAAGGCGGCTGCGGGCCGCGGCTTCCCGGTGGCGGCCGAGCAGCTCGGCGAACGCGGCCTGACCGATGCCGACACGCCCGCGGAACCACCCGGTGAACCCCCAGGGGTTCGAGTCGACCCGGTATGAGGCGCCTTCGTCGGGCGAATGAAAAATCTGTCCAGCCCGGGGAACGGCCAATCGTCCGCTTCTGTCCATCATCGTCACGTCCATGTGCATGAAGGGGAAGCGCAACTGGACGCAGCGCGTGCAGCGGACAATTTCGGTTACACCGGGAAAGCCCTGGAGCGACTTCTCCAGTTCATCGAGAGCCTTATCGTTATCCCAGTCGGCGGGCACGTCGATTTCGACTATCGCGTCGACATCGAACCGGTCGTCGTCGGTGCCGCTGACGATGGTCGTGCTCGTGGCAATGGAGCCTTGCGCGTAGATAAGGCTGACCCCGTCAACGAGATAAGGCGCCAGCGTGCTGGCGCCGCGCTCGAGATGGCGCTTCAGTACACGATAGCGGTTTTCCGCGACCCGGCGGTCGCGAAGGCTGAGTTCGATAACGGCCGCAACATCAAGCAGCACTTCATCCAGGCCGGCGGTCTGGCGGAACGGGTCATGACAGGTCATCGGCAGCTCCTTTGGCTGGTGGCATGCCCCGTTTGGGAGCCGGAACGATGCCTAAATCATTTCTTGCGTATGTCGTCCTCGACATGGAAAATATGTCTGGATTTTACGACGCCGGGAAATTGGCGTCAACATTAACATGACGGAGCAGACATGGCCGATGAAGAAAGCCCCAGCGATATTTTCCGCGAAAGGCTGAAAAGTGCCCGCGAATTAAGGGGCTACAGTCAAGAGCAGCTGGGTAGCCGGGCAGGAATGCCCGCCAGTTCGATTGCTCATTTTGAGACGGGCCGAAAGCCTTCCTTCGACTCACTGCGCCGAATCGCCAACGCGCTTGAGATTACCACCGACTATTTATTGGGGCGCGTGGACAGTCCGGAACTCGCCCAGGCGGGCGATCCGCTCTTCAGGGACATAGGCAAGCTGACGGGCAATGACCGGGAGATAGCCAAAGATTTTCTCGAAATGCTGGCTAAACGAAACGCCAAAAAAGATCAGGCCCCGTGAGCAAGATATTCAGTCTGAAACTCGCCCGGCAGACGGCAGAAGCCTTTCTCAAGGAGGAAGGGCTTCTGAGCCTGCCTGTAGATCCCTTCGCGATCGCGGCGAGCCGCGACATTGTTGTCCAAGGGAAGCCGGAGAATACCGAAGGCGTCTCCGGGACGCTGCTCCGTCACGGCAACAATTTCGGCATCGTTTACGCCACGCACATCCAGAGCCCGGGGTTTCAGAGGTTCAGCATCAGCCACGAGCTGGGCCATTATTTCCTTCCCGGTCATGTCGATCAGGTGATCAAAAACGGCGTGCATGTTTCTCGTGCCGGATTTGCGACAAACGACCCCTATGAGCTGGAAGCAGACCATTTCGCCGCCGGACTGCTCATGCCGGAAAAGCCGTTCCGCGAAGCGCTCGACGGCTTCGGTCGCGGTCTCGAAGCGATCGACCAGATGGCCGACCTTTGCATTACATCCCGCACCGCCACAGCCATCCGGTATGCCGAGCTTTCGGACAGCGCGGTAGCTGTGATCGTCAGTACCCGCGGTGTCATCGACTACTGCTTCATGTCCGATGCCATGAAGTCGCTGCCCAAACTGGACTGGATTCGCAAAGGTACGCCCCTGCCATCAGGCACGGCGACCGCCGCGCTTGCCGCCGACCCGGACCGCGTCGTCGGGGGCGATCGTGCAGTTGACGAAGTCGACGTGCGGGATTGGCTCGGCGGCCCGACCCGCGCCAATGTTTCTGAAGAAGCGCTGGGTCTGGGAAGCTATGGCCGCGTGCTCACCGTCCTCACTTCCGGAACCATTGGCCAGGAGGGCGAGGCTGACGAGGATACCGACGACGAGGAAGCTCTAGTCGAAAGCTGGACGCCGCGCTTTCGCCGGTAAAGGCGACTTTGACGAATTCTTCCCAACCTACGGCCGCAATGGCCAGGTCGACGGCGGCGGTCACCTCAAGCAGGATCGGCTATGGTTTTGCCGTACTCTGGTGATGAGCGGAGCGGCTGCGGCGTCAGTGCCCAGTTTTGAACGGAAGTGGCGCACCGCGCGCGATTGGAACGCGTCATCCCTTCCCTTAGGAGGGCTCTAAGGGTCTTGCGATCAGGCTAAATGGTGCTTCATCCTAGAATGCATGATGCAGAGCCGCGCCCCAGATGAAGGCTGGCGGACTGCTTTTCCAGACCGACCAGATCGGTCGCTATCTCCTGATAAAGCCTACAGTCCGCCTGGACGACGGTTCGCTCAGGCCGTCCAAGCGGCAAGCTCCCGACGATTTTCTTCAAGTCTTTAAGGACCGATGCAATATGCGGCCAGGGAAAGTCTGTGGGATCGTCGATCTCGCGATCCGCGCCAGCGATAATTTCGAGCTTGGCGACGATGCCAAGAAGCGACTGCGCCTGTATGTGGGGGAGTTTGTCCTGAAGTTTTAAAGCCGCAGTCGTGGCCTCGACCTCCGCTTGGCAAGCGATCGAATAGCCGACCTTCTCATCTATCGCTTCGGAGTCTGAGGCGGCGAGAACGCGCCTCTCAAGGCGCTGCTGAAGTCGGCAAAGGACGTGCGAAACATGCTGTGCCCGCAGCCAGGCTCGTAGCAGCAGAATGGCGGCGTCTTCATCGTCGAAAGTTCCAGACACGCCTGCGGTCTGCCGCTGCCCTCGCCCGTGCGTGACGGAAGGCAAAGACGTGCTATTGTCGGAATCAGCCATGATCCGAGCTCCTGAACAGCTTTGGCGTGGCCAGGCCGGATTGGTGTTGCATCACCCATCCGGCCGCCAAGTGAAAGCGAGACTACACACAGTGCATAATCTAAGCAACCAAAATCACCATAATATGGTGATTTTATGAATCCGGTGCAGTGCCGCATGGCTCGGGCTGCATTAGGATGGGGTGTTTTAGACCTCTCAAAAGAAGCCAAAATATCGACCCAGACGATTGTTCGCTTCGAAAGAGGCGAAGCGTTGAAGCAATCGACTGTGGATCTGATAAGAAGCACGTTCGAAAGCGCCGGCATTGAATTCATTTCAGAGAATGGTGGCGGCCCTGGCGTTCGTCTGTCTCGCAATCAGAACTGACGCTCTTTTCGCCATGCAACAGGATCGGCGATCCATCGATTGACATCGGATTCCCGCCAACCCGCCCCGTTGATGCTTATCTTGATCTGAGCGGGGAACGTGCCTTCGGCGATCTTGCGATACAGGGTTGAGCGGGACAGGCCGGTACGGTTGAGAACGGTGATGAGGCGTATGATGCGATCCGGCTCGGACATGGCTCGCCTGCTTCTCATTGGTTGTTGCCGGTATCTGCTGGGACTACGGGGCGAACCAATGCTGGACGCAACTAGACTTCTCGCCTGACCCGCCTGTGGCGTGGAAATGGCGGCAAATGGGACGTGTTCAGATCCCAATGCCCCGCCCCCTACCGATGCCGTGGCTGAATGCGAGTTCAGCGCCGAGGCGCCGGCCAGAATCGCTATGGATGCCGAGTTCGCGCTTGCGGTTGGCAAGGAGGGATTCGAGCTGCGGATCGCGCTCGAGACTCTTAGCCATGTCGGACATTGCTGTGCGCGTTGATTTGTATCCGGGCATGTCGCCGGCCTGATAATGCTCCTGGCTTGTCCGGTGGAGCTTCTGCCAGCGTTCGACAAACCGGTCGGCGCGGCGGCCTGGATCGGCGTCCAGTCCGGTGCGGATTTCCGTCTCAAGCTGGAGAGCCAGCACTACGCGGTTGACCCGGCCGGCCGCCGCTTCCCGAACCAGCTCGGGATTCTTGACGTAGGCCGCTTCGGCATCGCGCCAGCCATGCGGCCGAACCTTCTCGAACGCACTGCGGGCATCCCTCAATTCGCGCACCTGCTCGGGACCACCCTGCCCGTCCGCATTTCCAGCACTGAGGATTGCGTCGATCGCGCGCGCGTGGCGCACAAGCGCCTTGGTGCGAGCGCTGCGCAACGCTGCTTCCTGGTCCACCGGCACATCGATGTCGCGCTGCGCTCCCCCGGCAGAAGCTTCTCGTTTAGGCGTGGCGCCGCCATCCCCGATCTGCCCTCCAACATTTTCCCTTCCCGGCCTGCGAGCACGTTCCTGGCCGGGCTCGGCGTCCACATGCGATCGCAACCCGTCCAGCAGCCCGCCGATCCTGTCGCGGAGCTTTTCCGGAACGATGCGGCGCACGATCTCGACCACACGCTCACGGAAGGTGATCCCGCGCCGCTCGGCATAGCTTTGGGCTGGGTCAATCTGCTCATAGTCGGAAGCCATGTCCTTGGCGCGGTCGCGCGACAGCGTGCGGACGAGCCGCTCGCGGGTCGCGAAGTCGTCGCTGCCGTAGTGCAGGTCCATCCCTTCTCGATGCCGCGACAAGGCAACGTAGCTGCCATGCGCATCCATGCCCGACGTCGCCAGCACGTGAGTCCGGTCGACAGTCATGCCCTGCGCCTTGTGGATGGTCGCAGCATAGCCATGGTCGATGTGGGCGTAGTCTTTCGGATCGAAGCGGACAGAACGACCGTCATCGGTGCGCACTCCCATGCTCTGTGTGTTGACTTCTTCCACGATGCCGAGAGTTCCGTTCTTGACGCCGAGTCCGCGCTCATTGCGCAGGAACATGATGCGGTCGCCGCAGGCGAAGGCCCTTGCACCTCGTTCGACATTCACCTGAACCTCGTCGCCGAGATCGCCAGCAGCGCGCATGCGCTCGCGTGCTGCCTGGTTGAGGGCGCGCACTTCGTCGTTCGTGTGGGTGAGAATGATCCGGCTTGCATCTGGCTCTGCCTGCCTGTCGCGATCCCAGCGCTCGACCAGATTGCTGCGCGCTTCGTCGCGCGTTGCAGCCTGATGCACCATGCCTTGCGCGTCGTAGGCGCTGATTGCGGCATCGATCCTGCCGGTTGCCAGATCGCGCGTGGCGTCACGCTGCCAGTCCTCGCGCTGCCGGCGCACCTGGCCGATTTCGACGCCGCCGTGTCGCTCGTGAATCGAGCGGAATGCAGCGCCGGCTTCGATTGCCTGTAGCTGCTGCGGATCGCCGACGAGGACGACTTTAGCGCCAACGTTGGCGGCATGGGAGAGCACGCGCTCCAACTGGCGCGTGCCGACCATGCCTGCCTCATCGATCACCAGGACATCACGCGCAGTGAGCAGATCGCGGCCCTGTCCCCAGCTATGCTCCATACTGGCGATGGTGCGTGACGAGATGCCTGATCCGCCTTCCAGGTTCTCGGCGGCAATGCCGGAAAGTGCGGCGCCTCGAACCTCGTAGCCCGCCGCAGCCCATGCCTGGCGCGCAACGCCCAGCATGGCGCTCTTGCCCGTTCCGGCAAAGCCGACAACGGTACCAAGACCGTGACCATCGGTGATGTGTGCAAGCGCATCGCGCTGTTCGCCCGAAAGGACAAGCCCGCCTTGCGCAGCCTGCGCCAGTGCTGCCTCGCGATGTGCGTTACTCACCGCGTGTCGCTCGTCCAACTCAATACGCTCTGCCGCGCGGTGAAGGCGCTGTTCGGTCTCGATCATCTGCCGGGTGGTGAACCGGTCTTCGCCCCGTCCGTCCTTGCCGAGTTCGACCAGATCGGGTGCGTTGCCGATCGCGCCCATCACCTGGTTGAACTGCTCGAGCCCATCGCTGTGCCGATGCGCGAACTTCGCAATGTCTTTTCGGGTGAAGGTCGATTGCTGATGCGTCATGGCATCGAGCGCCACGGATGGATCGGCAATGATGCGCGCACCATTGTTGCGCGCGATCTCGCGATGCAGTTCGGCGCGATCTGCTTCAATGCCGGCAGTGTCAAGCCCGCTGCCCTCAATGCGTTGAGCCGGCGCGCCAATCTGGGTCTGCGGCTCCAGGGCAATGCCCTGCGCTTCCAGACTGCGGTGATCGATGCGGGCGTCGATGTCGAGTTCGGCAAGGCGCTCATTGGCAAGCTCCGCCCATCGCTCGCGCCAGCGCTCGACCATCTGGGTAGCATTCCAGTCTCGAACCTTCGCGCCAAAACCGTTCTCATCGACCGACCGCATGGTGAGCATGACATGAGCATGCGGCTTGGGACTGCCATCCTCTGCCCTGTCCCAATGCACATTGAGGTCGGCGACCATGCCCTTGCTGACAAACTCGGCTTGAACGAAGTCGCGCGCCAGTTCGATGCCTTGCGCCTGGCTGAGTTCACGCGGGAGCGCAAACTCCACCTCGCGGGCAAGCTGCGCATCCTTGCGCGCCTCGAAAGCCTCGACATCGTTCCACAGCCGTTCGCGGTCGCTCCAGGGGTCTGGCGCATCCTCCGGCAACATCACCTCGGAATGGACGACGCCGCGCTTGGCCGAGAAGTCATGGCTGCGCTCGATGCGCTCGTCGCGCAACCGCGAAGCCGAGCGGTAGGCGGCCGACGCGACAGCGCTTGAGCCAGCCTTGCGGCCAATGACCTTGACGTGAAGATGATAGATCGCCATCGCGACCAGATCATTTGCACGTCAAAGCCCACGTCGGCACGACGTATAAGCGCGCCCTCCCTCGAAAAAATCTCGGGATGGACCAGCCCGTCCCGGGCTGTCTCGGCAACCCTGAAGCCTTCCGGCGGACGCTCGCCTATCATCGCCGCATCGACAATCGATGGAGACAGCCATGCGCAAACCACGGGACTTCGACGCCGAACTGAAGGCGCTGGAGGACAAAGCCCGAGAGCTCAAAACGCGAAAGGTTCAGCAACTTGGCGAGCTGGTGATCGCCACCGGCGCCGATCAGCTCAGCAGCGACGAACTTGCCGGCGCACTGGTCGCAATCGCTGAGACGAAAGACACCGCAAAGCGTGAGGCATGGGCCAAGCGTGGAGCGATGTTTTTCGAGAGCCGGTCCCGGCGAGTTGCTCCGGCATCTCAGCGCAACCCTCGCGGCGCTCCAGCGCAACCGGGCAGCTCGCAATCGCCGGCAAGCGGCTCTGGCTCGCAATGACATGCGCACGTGGCAGGTCGAGCGTCGCAAGCGCACGCGGCATCTGATCGAGCTCGGCGGACTCGTCGCGAAGGCAGGCATCGTTGATCTGACCAATGACGATCGCGCCATCATCTACGGCGCGATGCTCTGGATCGCCGCCAAGCTGCAGAGCGATGAAGGCGAGCACGTGCGAGACCTGTGGGCCGGGAGGGGAAAGCAGGCGTTCGATGGTGAACGGCGTGAAGAGCGGATGGGGCGCCGAACTTAGTCACAGTTGGCGCGAGCAGCGGCCGGCGCGAAGCCCGAACAGCAGACTTCGCCGGTGCGCCAACGCCGACGCCGCAGTCAAGCGCGTGCGCAAAAAGCTTTCGCGATCTTCTCCGCTACCGGCGACAATCTTCTGTCGCGAGGTCTTGATCCTGGTGATGAAGGGCGCAGGCTTGAGTAGGCGCAGCTTGTCAAAGCAGGCGCTGCCCTTTGAGCAAGATTCAAATGGCAGATCGTGTTCCCCTCGAAACCTCCCACGCCTCCGATGCGATCATGTGCACACTGCGCCTTGATAGAAACTCTATAGCCACGGCGCGAGCCAGCGGCGCTGCTCTGCACAGCTGGAACGGGCGGAAAAACTCCTCGCTTTAGATGAGATCGGCAAGGGCATCTCCGCCGATGGGACGACCGAAGCGAAACTTACTCTTGTCATGTTGCACAAGAGACGTGGATTTTACGAAGAAACGTACTATTTGCGTCGTGGGCAGGTCAGAAGATCAAACGTCTCTCAATTCATCCGATACAAAAAAGGGAAATTATATGACCACTGCTCTCGAACATGCCAACGCACTGGACACCGTGTCGATAACGGCTGACATTGTCGCGGCCTATGTATCGAACAATCCAGTACCGGTTGGCGAGTTGCCGAAACTAATCGGCGACATCCATGCCGCCCTGACTGGCATCGGCACGCCGGCAGTAGACCCTGTGGTCAAACAGGAACCGGCAGTTTCGATCAGGAAGTCGGTGAGGCCAGATTTCATCATCTGCCTGGAAGACGGAAAGAAATTCAAATCGCTGAAGCGGCATCTTCAGCACTTTGACCTGACCCCCGACCAATATCGTCAGAAGTGGAACCTGCCGGCCGACTATCCGATGGTGGCGCCTAACTATGCGGCGACCCGGTCGGCCCTGGCGAAATCGATTGGACTTGGGCGCAAAACGCCGGCGGCCACGTCCGCAGAAAAGCGGAAACCGGCCATACGGGCGGCGGCGGCAAGAACAACTGCTACGGCAATCAAGTCTCCGATGAAGAAGCCGCGCAAGACGACGGCCAAGGCTTGACGTGGGACGCCTGACGAGAGGTCGGCGCCGGCGGATCTGAACATAACGAAGCCCCGCCTTTGTGAACTGACCCCGTAAAATTGGACGGTTCATTGAAGTGGTAGGCTTAAGGGCTGGGTCCTGTATTGCACAGGGCTCAGCCCTTTCAGTTTCAGTTTGATGCGATGGTTATTGTAGTAGTCGATGTAGTCCTCGATGGCCTGGCTGAGGCTTTGGACAGTGTCGAAGCTGCCTGGATGGAAGAGTTCGGACTTGAGGATGGCAAAGAAGCTCTCCATGGGCGCGTTGTCGAGGCAGTTGCCTTTGCGTGACATGCTCTGTGCGAGGCCTCTGGCTTCCAGCCTGCGCTGGAACGCCGGCATCTGGTACTGCCATCCCTGATCGGAATGCAGGATCGGCGGTTCATCCTCATTGAGTCGGGCGAGGGCTTTGGTCAACATATTGTCCACCAGCTTGAACAGCGGCCGCCGCGCCGTCTCGAACGCGACGATCTCGCCATTGTAGAGGTCCATGACCGGGGACAGGTAGAGCTTGTCCCCGGCCAGGCTGAACTCCGTCACGTCGGTCACCCATTTGCGGTTGGCGCTGTCGGCGCTGAACTTGCGCTGCAACAGATCGGGAGCGGTCCGCCCAGCCTCGCCTCTGTAGGAACGATACTTCTTCGGCCTGACCAGCGACTTCAATCCCATCCCGGCCATCAGGCTCTGGACGGTCTTGTGGTTGACGCACCGGCCCAACCGGCGCAGTTGCGCAGTCACCCGGCGATAGCCATAACGACCCTTGTGGCTGTCGAAGATAGCCTTGATCGCCTCCTTCAACGCCGCATGGCGGTCCGGGCGCAAAGCCGCCTTTTGCCTGTAATAGAACGTGCTGCGCGGCAGCTTCGCCAGCTCGAGCAGCCCCGCAAGCGGATGCAACGGCCTTAACGCCTGGACGGCTTGCGCTTTTTGGGCGCGTGTTCCTGCGTTAAGGCCTCCAGTTTTTTTAGGTAGGCGTTCTCCATCCGCAGATGCTTCAGCTCGGCCAGCAGTTCTTCGCGGCTTTTGGCCTCGTCACTGGCTGCAACAGGCACTGCGGGGGCTGGCGGCTTCGACATGGGTCGTCCTCTGGGGCGCGGGCCGAGCGCCTCTATCCCGCCCGCATGATAGCGCTTCTCCCAGCCCGTCAGGCAACCGGCATTGCGGATATTGAACAACGCCGCCGTCTGGCGATACGACAGACCCTCATCCCACATCCGCTCAAGCACTGACAGCTTGAACGCCGCGTCGTAACGGCTGTACTTGCACGATAGCCCGGCATCGCCATGCGCCTGGTACAAAGCAACCCACTTGCGAACAGTCGCCGCGTCAACCCCATGGTTCGACGCCGCACCCGCATAGCTTTCATCCCCGCACAAATAGCTATCGACAACCGAGCGCTTGAAACCCGCACTGTGTCTGGACATGCAAAACCCCCGAAGGTTGTGTCCAACTTTCGGGGGTCAGTTCATTTGCAGTGGGGCTTCGTGCTTGTCGGATCACTCTACGGTGCGTCATGACCAGATCAGCGAGATTTCAGGTGAAAGCAAGCGCGGTGATCAGATCGTCCGGCATCAGCCACAAGCCGGCATTGATCAGCCCGACATTGCGGCCGGCACCGCCAAAGCCGATCTCACGGCTTTCCAACAAGACCACCCGGCGACCCGCCTCGGCGAGATGAAGGGCGCACGACACCCCCGTATAGCCGCCACCGACGACAACCACGTCGGCCGATACCTCCCCGTCAAGTGCTGTCGTTGCCGGCGCCTGGGGTGCGGTCGCTTCCCAGAGGCCGTGGGAACGGGAATTTTTCAGCATTGGTCTGCTCTTCCCACAAGGCAGGCGAAAGCTGCGGAAATGCGCTGGATCGCTTCCCCCAGTTCGGCTTCGGATGTCGCGTAGGAAAGGCGGAAGAATGGCGACAGGCCGAAAGCCGCACCCGGAACAACCGCGACATGAGCGTCTTCGAGCAGATAGTCGCAGAAATCACTGTCGGTTTCGATCCGTTTCCCGGCAGGCGTCATCCTGCCGATCAAGCCAGTGCAATCAGCAAAGGTATAGAAGGCGCCCTCCGGCACGCGCCAGTGGATGCCGTCGATGGCTTTCAGCCCAGAGACGACGAGGTCGCGGCGCTTGCGGAAGCTTTCGGTTCGAGGCTTGAGAAAATCCTGCCGCCCAGACAGCGCTTCGACAGTCGCCGCCTGGCTGACCGACGACGGGCAGGACGTGGACTGGCTCTGCACCACCGCCATCGCCTTAATCAGCTCACGCGATCCACCGGCGTAGCCGATCCGCCATCCGGTCATGGCATAGGCTTTAGAGACACCATTGACGGTCAGCGTCCGTGCCTTCAGGCGCGGCTCCAGAGAGACCGGCGTGACGAAACGAAAGCTATGGATCGAGGCCAAGGGACACTTGCACGCCGCCTACAGGAGTTTCGGCGCCAGTAGCTCCTTCGATTTTTCAGGCGCTCAGCTGGAAGCTGAAATCCGGCGGCACCGGTAGGGGGCTCGGTAACCACATGTCGGGGTGCGGTCGGAACTCTGCACTGTCGCTCCATCGGAACTCCGTAGTGTCCGCAGGAGCCAGTTTTGCAAGTGTCGCGCCAGGGAGTTCCCGGATGCCCGTAATGTTAGAGGCGCCGATCACGCCCTGCACAAAGGCAGATGATGAGATGGTTACCTGAACAACTTTCCACCGACCACCCATGCGCGCGGCAACGTCGAACTCGTGTCTCGACAGGAGAATTCGGTCAGCCGTAGTGGGCACGACCGTCTTGATCTCCAAGCCATAGCGGACCTGTTGCAAGTCATACTCGATGTCATACCCAAAGCGGTCAGAAACGCGTGATACGTGACGCCGCCGATAGTTGACTGCTCGTAGAGCGGCCATGACCATAAGCTCACCAGCATCCCCGATAAGCTTCAGGAACGCATCGTCCCCCACTGCGTATAGTTGTCGATGAGCAGC
This sequence comes from Mesorhizobium sp. CNPSo 4688, assembly GCF_057784295.1. Taxonomy (NCBI): domain Bacteria; kingdom Pseudomonadati; phylum Pseudomonadota; class Alphaproteobacteria; order Hyphomicrobiales; family Phyllobacteriaceae; genus Mesorhizobium; species Mesorhizobium sp. CNPSo 4688. Next base: position 45,696 of record NZ_JBWLUY010000012.1, on the reverse strand, counting down.
GACAATAATTGGCTCCAGATCAGGCCCGAGCCAAGAGAGCGTTTCCATGTCGTGGGCAGGGACGAACTCGACAACTAGCTTTTCATCGACCACGGCACCGCGCAGCCAATCTGGAGGCCGTCGAACAAGTAGAAGGCGAGCGATCGCCTTGAGCGTAGAAATGTCTGCAATTTGATCGAGACGCGCCAGTTCGGCACCGATCCGAACCGCTTCATCGATACGTGCAAGTCCGACGTCGATCAAGAGCTCGGCGGTGCGACCAAGGTCAAGAGAAGCTGCCATGTGCGTCGGTTTCTCAAGCGCCGCGCACCCAGCCCTCTACGCCGGCGCAGCGCCTCACGCGCGCACTGTAAGCCAGCAGGAAAGTAGCGTGGCACCTCCCTCTGCTAGGAAGATCGCGCATCGTAGCTTGCTGCAAAGTGAGCCGTGACGGCCGAAAAATCGTCTTGGAACGCCGGCGTACCGCCGCCGCCCTCGTCAGCCGCCGGAAGCGCAATCCGAACCAGTCCAGGATCATCCATCAGGCGTGCCAAAGCCTCGACCTTGTCAACTAGGCGCCCGTCCACGGTGTCGTCAATCGAACCCGAGCTCATGAGCAGGGTAAAACGCGTCAAGACGCCAGCCTTCAACCCCAGACGATGGATTCGATCCTGACTTTGGAGGAAGTGCCCTGCGTTAAATGTTCGGTCGAGGTAGACAGCGTGATGACACCAATGGTGCAAGCTCACGCCCTCCACAGGCGGCAGGATTCGCAAAGAGGACCGTACAGTTAGGGTCATGCCGGAAGCGATCGAACTCTTTTTCTCTCGTCAGTACATCGTCCGCGACCATTTCGTCTGACGGCACACCGCCATGTACCATCGCCGGTTGGTAATCTTTAAGACGTCGCGAAAGGGACTTCAGATTGCGAACAAAGCTGGACCAGACCAGAACTTTTTCGCCCCGCGTCGCTGCGTCTTTTACGATCTCTTCGACCCGTTGATAGATCACCCTCGTGTCACCGACCGTGTAGTCGCTGGCGCAGTGATATGCCCGTGCACCCGCGGTCCGTCCAATGTACGCACGCCAAGCTATACCGCGCCATCTAAACGCCTCTGGACAACCGGCAAGTCGTCTGGTGCGGCGCTTTGCGACGGAAGAAGAGTGTCCAGAAGTGCTGTCGGCGGCATCGTCGTGGGAACGAAAGAGAAGGGAGCAGAACTTTCGTGCGCGGTTTTTGCACACAACATCTCGCAACTAGCTGATTTCATCGACATATCAGCCCCCCACCACCACGATGGCCAAATCGACGGAGGCGCATAGTCGCCCTGCTTGATGCCTTTTAGGCCGCCTGCCAGACCTGATTCAAAATCCGCGCAGCAAGGGCAGCTTTGTCTTGCGGCAAAAAACGCCCGTAATGGTGCGCCACCATGTCGGGTGTATCCTGGATTGCGTAGCTGGCCTGCTCATATGACCCGGTCTGCTTCAGGATATGCGTTGCCAGCACGTCGCGAACATTGTGGGGGCCGTGAGGGAGAAGGCCGGCGATCGCGCCGCGTTGAGTATAGGGATTGTAGATGCCATATCGCTGGATGGTCAGGCGCCACGCCTCATAGAACGTGTTTCGATCGTATGCCGCATCCTTGCTCGTCACTTTCACCGTTTTGATAAAGAAGGTGCCGGGGTCTTCCGCTCCTCCAAGCAGGACACGGCGATGACGGTCGATGTACGCCTCGATGTGCTCGTACAGACCGCCCAAATTCGGAAGGACGAGCCTAAATGGCTTACTCCCGAAAAAGGAAGAATTCGCGTTCTTGAATGCGACTGAAGGAATAAGCACCTCCCAGCCCTTTTCACGTTCGCTCCAGCGAAGTTCACCGCGCTTCATTTCGGCTAGCTGACGCTCAGACCTGGGCAGTCTGCCGCGTTCACTGACCATCAGTTGACGCAGGTTCTTCTGTCGCAACCCAAGATGCAGCCCGAACCGAAGCATCAGGAACGAGCGGGCTGCTTCGGCGGCAGGACGCCGATGGAAGCGCTCATCCGGCATGAGCCGAAGAATCTCTTCAGTGATCTTTCGATACTCGCCGACTGGGCTATCGGCCTCCAGCACAGGCATGATTGGTTCAAAGGGATCACGATGCACACGCGCCACACGCTGAATTTCCTTCACGCGAGAGGTGGCGTGCCTGAAGTAGACATCGCAGGCGTCGTCCCAGTCCCCGCTCGCGCGATCAATGTCGGTCTGTGAAACCAGTCCATTGATGGGACGGATCCGCGACGCCAGATGAGGTTGCTGCCTGAGCCAGCCCGTGTCCTTGCGAGTGAGCGCGAGCGAAATTCGCAACATGTCCACCTCCCAGGCGGTGTAGAACCCGCGACGTCTCTCGCGCCATTGCACATACCAGTCCCACACAGACGGGAAGACGAGCAGACCAAAAGTCAAATGCTGCGTGGGAACGCCATAGCCGCGTACTGGTCCGCGCGGATGCGCGGCCAACGCACCGAACATCAAACCGAGATGCTCGACTTTCTGCGATGCGGTCTCCTCGCCCCAAACACCGTTGCGCTGTAGACCGAACGCAGTAAGTGTCGCAGTTTTGAAACGGATCAGATCCGCCATTTCCATCGCAAGCGCAGGTGGAGCGTCGATGACGCCGGACATCAGGTCGGGGTCAGTGAACTGTGCACCATCATCGTCCTGTTGCTCGCGCTGAACTCGATAGCCGTCATTTGCAACATCCGACTGACCATAGGTGATACCCGGGAAACGGATGGCGTAACGCTGTTTCAACGCGGCCGCCTGGAATCTCCGGTAGTCAGTTGATCCGCTGATAATTACGCGCCGAACCCATTCCAGAATCTCTTCCTGCTCCTCGGAACGTCGCGTGTTGAAGTCGTCAGGCAGGTGCCACGCAAGCCGACGGCGTTCAGCGGGGCCGATATCATCGAGAATGTGGCCTGAGGCGGAGCGTGTCTGAAGCGGGAGTCTCGCTTTAAAATACCCTGCTGAAAGACGATAACGACGCTCGATCCGCGCTAGCACTTCCATGCTCGCCACGCTGCGCGGCGATTTTGATCCCTGGAGCCAGTGACGAATTGTCGAGCGGTCTAGACTCTCGTCGTCTCGCACAACAGCACGATGAAGATGCCAACAGCTATCGCCATGGCGGCGCATCTGGAAATCCAACGCCGCCTGAAAGCTGGGGTGATCAGACGCTTCCTCGAAAAGTGGTGGTGGGAGCTCCTCGATAGCGCGCGGTGTCATGCCGGACTTTTGCCGGTCGAACGCTGCAGGCTCCCGCTCTGACCGCGCGAGCTTTTTTTGACGACTTGGAGCTGGCGCCTTCTCTGCCGGCGGTTGCGGACGTTCCCCCTCATGACGCTGCGGTTTAGTGTTGCGACGGCCGGCGATGGTCGCCCGCTTCGCCGCAGCTTTTGTATTTCGAGCGATCGCGTCCAATGCTGGTTCGATTGCGGTCCGGGCAGATCGAAGCGTTTCACCGTCGAGGTCGCAACAAATGCCGATTTCTTGCCAATCATAGCCGCGCAGTTTTCGCGGCGGTGTTTTAGCACAGGAGATCAGGTTGAGCAGAAACGCTCTGATGCGGGCACTTTCTTGAGGGGGAAGCAGTGGGTCGAGACGGATACGGCAGAAATCAGAGATTTTGCGGGAGAGCAGTCTGGTATGCGAAGTTTCAGTCATGCGGGCAAGCGATGGGGTTCGTCAGCATCGGTGGGAGGATTGCACGCACATACGCGATTCTTGTCGCTTGGAAGGACCAAAGCGCATGTGTCTTGCTGAAATTTCGAGCACGACTCGCCACCTCAAAGCACCACGCCAGACCTCCTCCGACTTAGCCCCGCAGTGAGGTTTTCATGTTCTGGCCTCACTCGCGAGCACGCGCAATTCGGCTGGTGCCGCATGGCAGAAAGTTCGAAAAGCTTCCAAGAACCCCAGCCAAACCGGAGGCTGGACAAGCAATTTCACTCCGCAAGCCTCATTCGCTCTACGGTAGGAACTACTTCGGAAATCAAAGGGTTGTCCGAAGACCTTACGAATTCTGCGTTGGTTCCACTTCAGTTCGATAGATCAGGCTTAGGACGACGGTTGCGCCGTTGATCATCAGCCCATAGAGAAGGGATAAATCAGGCAAAAGGACCACCAATGACCAACGAAACCTATACCCACTCTGCCGAACTAGCTGAGTTAACCGCCGACATTGTCTCAGCATATGTCAGCAACAATCCATTGCCGGTGTCTGGCTTGCCGGACGTGATAGCATCGGTTCATGCTTCGCTGTCCGGACTTGGCACGCCGATCCCGCCTGTCGCTGAGCCGCAAACTCCCGCGGTCAACCCAAAGAAGTCGGTGACGCCGGACTTCATTATCTGCCTCGAAGACGGCAAAAAGTTTAAATCACTGAAGCGGCATCTTAGCACGGACTTTGGCCTGACACCGGACACCTATCGCGCCAAATGGAACTTGCCGCACGACTATCCTATGACAGCTCCGAATTATGCCGCTCAACGCTCGCAACTGGCGAAGTCCATAGGACTTGGCCGCAAGGCGGGACCCGTCGCACCAGCCAAGAAGGCACCTGGGAGGCGGAAAGCCAAAGCGTAGTCCGCCACCACCTGACGCAACGGAAAGACTCAGCTATGTTTGGAGAGCGGCGGACCTGAAAAGGACCGTCTGGCCGGTGCCATTCGGGCAACCTCCCAGCGAGGGCGCCGGCCTTTTTCCTACCGGGCGGCAACTGATACTGTGATCGGGTCGCTTGGCGATGATCGACGACGGCCTCGGCTCCCAACTCGTGCCGTGGTCACCGAGCGTTCATCCTCTGACTATCCCGTCACTTCTAGATTGCGACATGGCGATGAGATTTCGAGAGTAGTCGCCTCGAGTTTCTTGCGCTCGACCCGCTCAGCCTTCTTGGCCGGCTCAAATTCGCCGAACGGCGTCTCCTCATCCAATTCGTCTCCGACATCAACCCAAGCACTAACGGGTCGAGGCGATGGGAACGGAGATCGCACCCCTCATTTTCCGGTTGGCCCGGGTCGAGCGACCTTGCCCACTCTGTGGGCAGTTGATCCGATTTCTATCCAGACATATCCCCTGCCTCTACTCCATCACTCAGCGGCTTTTCATCTCCGATGCACATACCTACCCATGGCCGCGCAACTGCATGACCAAGAGTTTGGGAGCGTGCTTGAGCCCGCTCCCATGTTCCCGACGTCGGACATTTGGGGAGCTTGATGGACAACAGGAAGTTTTTGACAGCTGAGGAAGTGTCGGAACGCTATCGCGGCACCATCTCTCTTGGAACGCTGCGAAATTGGCGAGCCAAGAGGATTGGACCGGCGTACGTCAAGCTTGGCAAAGCCGTGTTGTACCCAATTGAGGAACTGGAGACGTGGGATCAAAAGAATACAGTGGCGTGCCGTGCGTCAAATGCGAGTCAGCATGAACGGCGGTGAGTGAGCGTGGTTAGTGACGGAGGAGAATCCAATACCGCCCCCAGAAGCCGCTCCTCGCATTATCGAGTACAGAGATTTTTGCAATATCTTTCAACCAGTTAGCTAACGGCGAGAGGAAGCTGCACAACGATCCCGCTCCATACCCGTCGGGCATGCTGAATCACGCTGTGTCACCCTTTAATCAGAATTCGCTTTGAAATGCGTGACTTTAGCATCTCGTATGGCCAGCCGTGGAGCAGAGGACGACAGGCGCGCCGTCGACCGGCCCCAAATCGGCATACCGACGTTCAGCGATCCGGCGTTGACCTGTCTGGGCGAGCCGAACGATTTTGGGTAAGCCATTGTTATCGCTGTTGATTGTGCACCCTGGCGGCAGACGGCCGCCACTACGTCAAGCCGCAGCGGCTTCACCCCGCGGGAATTCGGCGGCGTGCAGTTTCACGAAGTCGTACATGCTTGTCGACGTTTTGCCGGTGAGTTTGACCAGGTCATCCGTCATGCGGTCATAGCGCCCCTGCACGTGAAGTTCGGCCATCACTGCGAGGTGGTTCAGGAGGTGCGTCGGCACTCCAAACCCGCGAAGCGCATCCGTCGATACCGGAGAGCGGCACGTCGCGATAGCGGATCGCGCCGCGCACGGCCTCCCCCCGGGCGCAGCAGTGTGTTGGACGGGATGCAGGCCCAGTAGGAGCATTCGCCGCCGGCCAGTTCGGCCTCGACGAGCGCGACGCGTAGCCCGCCTTCTGCAAGCGCACCGGCGCAGTGCTCGCCCGGCGATCCGCCGATGATGATGACGTCGTAGCCACTGCTCATAAAGGCAGCTCCTTGCCGGCGTGCTCCGCCACCACGTACGCGGCATACCAGTCCGGCCAGTTCTCATCACGCTGGCCGCCCGTCCGCGCCTCGTGCTCGCCGTGCGCGGCCGACGCGCGTCGGAGTGCGGCCGCCAGCTCGGTCGACGAGGTGAATGTCGTGAGGTCCGCCGCACGCCCGGGCAATCGCGCGGTGACTTCCTGGAGCAGCCAGCCGTTGCCGTCCGGATCACTGAACGAGGCGTACGAGTGGTAGCTGCGGTGCTCAGGATCCGGGCCTCTGATCCGGGCTCGCCCAAACAGGTAAGGCTCGTCTGTACCCGTGTACACGCCGCCCGCGTCGTGAAAAACCTCGCTGATGTTGACGTCGCGATCAAGCAGCTCGTTGCGGGCGGCCTCTATGTCAGAGACGATCAGGTACTGTCCCTGAGCGGAGCCGGGTGCTGCCGCGGTGACGTTCTTGCCGAAAATGACCGAGCAGCCGGAGCCAGGCGGCGTGAACTGGATCACGCGCCAGTCGTCACCGGCAGCGAAGTCGGCGTCGAGCCTCCACCCCAAGCCGCCGTAAAAGCTCTTGGCGCGATCGACGTCCGAAACAGGGATGACCACGATCTCGAACTTCATGTCGAGCGTCCGCGCCTTCGGGGTCTCGATTGCAGTTTCGCTGCGCCCATGAGTACTGCTCATGTTGATCTCCTTGGGATTGAGTGTCTTTAGAGTGGCAACACATGATAAAGCTAGCGAATTACAGCAGGTGAACTCAGTTGAATCAATTATGCTATGGTATTGCTCGTCTTGCTGTATATTTATTCGTCCACCGGTCGTTCATCACGAGACGAGTTGCTGGCTGCCGTCGATGTAGTACGTGGCGCCAGTCGGGGCAGTGTGGCTCAAGATGTGACAACAATGAGAAGAACACAGACTCAGCAGGCGGCTGACGCATGCTCCGCGCGCGCAGACTACACGCAGTGCACACGGGTGAATCGGATCCCGCTTGCACTACACCGTCCCTTGAGCGTACGGGCGGCATGCCTCGGAGAGCTTTCGCCGCTTGGCGGTGTGGTCGGAGAGCTCATAGTCGGGAAGATTGATCCAAGAACGATTTCGGCTCGCATGTCGGCAACTCGCTGGTTCACGAGTCAAGCGGGCTGTTTGAGCACACCGCTATCGATCGGCATCTTGCGCAGGCGCTTGCCCGTGGCAGCGAAGATCGCATTGGCCAGGGCGGGTACGATTGCCGAGGTTCCGGCTTCTCCCATCCCGCCGGGCGCCTCGGCGCTCGCGACAATGTGGACCTCGACTGAGGGAGCTTCGTCGATGCGGAGCACCTTGTACGTGTCGAAATTGGTCTGCTCGACACGGCCGTCCTTGAGGGTGATCTCGCCATGAAACGCGGCGGTGATGCCGAACATCACGGCGCTCTGGATCTGCGCCTCCACGGTATTGGGATTGATGACCGTCCCGCAATCGACCGCGCATACGACGCGTCTGACGCGAACCTGACCGTCCCGGGACACTTCGACCTCGGCGACCTCAGCCAGATAGCTGCCGAAGGCGTTCTGGATCGAGACGCCGCGGCCGACCCGTGGCGGCAGTTTCTCTCCCCAGCCGGCCTTCCCGGCGGCCAGTTCCAGTACGGCCCTGGCACGCGGTGTCTTGCCAAGCAGCGCCAGCCGGTACGCTACCGGGTCCTGCTTCGCCGCGGCGGCAAGCTCATCCATGAAGCTCTCGGTGACGAAGACATTGTGCGACGGCCCGACACTGCGCCAGAACGCGGTCGGAATGCCCGGCGGCTCCATCCGCACGTATTCGACATGCAGGTTGGGCAAGTCGTAGACGAGATTGATCGCGCCCTCGGTGGTGTCAGGGTCGAGCCCGTCCTTGAAGTATTGCGGCAGGTATCTCGCGATGATCGATGATCCGGCAAAGCGATTGTTCCAGGCGATCGGCATGCCCTTGGCGTCGAGCCCGGCGGAGAGCCTGTCGTGGAACATAGGCCTGTACATGTCGTGCTGGATGTCTTCCTCGCGCGTCCACACGACCTTGACCGGACCGTCGACGTGCTTGGCGATCTCGACGGCGCGAGCGACCCCGTCGGCCTCGAGCCTGCGCCCGAACCCGCCGCCGATCAGATGATTGTGCACGACGACCTGGTCGGGAGACAGACCCGCGGCTTTCGCGGCGAATGCCTGAGCCCGCGCGATGGCCTGGTTGCCCACCCAGATTTCGCAGCCGTCCTTGCGGACATGGACGGTACAGTTCATCGGCTCCATGGTCGCATGGGCGAGGAACGGCACCAGATATGCCGCCTCGACCCTGGTTTCCGCGCCCGACAAGGCGGGGCCGACATCGCCGATGCTTTGTGCAACGGCTCCCGGTTTGAGCGTCGTCTGCTCGAGTTCGGTGGCGATCGCCTCGGTGGATAGCGTGGCGTTCGGCCCGTCATCCCATTCGATGACCAGAGCCGCAAGCCCTTTTTTCGCGGCGCCCATATGGTCCGCTACCACTGCGACGGCGTCGTCGATCCGCACGACCTGGCTGACGCCTTTGACGGCCAACGCTGCCGTGTCGTCGACATGCTTCACCCGACCGCCGAACACAGGTGACTGCGCCAGCGTCGCGATCCTGACGCCCGGCGGACGCGCGTCGATCCCGTAGATCGCGGTCCCGTTCACCTTTCCGGCCAAGTCGAGGCGCCTGGCCGATGTGCCGATGAGCTTGAAATCTCGCGGTTGCTTGAGCACCACATTTTCGGGTACCGGCATGCGTGCGGCGTCGGCGGCAAGCTCGCCATAGGCGAGGCGTCGCCCGGTCGCCGCGTGAATCACTTCGCCGCGTTCAGCATTGCAGCCCCCCGGATCGACGTTCCAGCGGATGGCGGCAGCCGAAACGAGCATGGTCCGCGCGGTCGCGCCGGCCCGGCGCAACGGCTCCCATGCCCCGCGGATCGCGTTGGAATTGCCCGTTGCCTGGACGCCCAGCAGGGGATTGGCGTAGTGCTTCTCGTCGGGAGGGGCATGTTCCAGCCGAACCTGCTTCAGGTCCACCTCCAGCTCTTCGGCGATCAGCATCGGAATGGACGTGTAGGTACCCTGCCCCATCTCGACATAGGGCATGATCAGCACGACCTCGCCATTCCGCTCGATCCGGATGAAGGCGTTGGGCGTGAATGCGTCGCTGCCGGCTGCAACAGCTTCAACCGATGGCGGCGACAGGGTGAGACCGAGCAAGAAGCCTCCGCCCGTGGCGGCCGCTGCCTGCAGGAAGCTGCGGCGCGAAAGACCGTTTGCCTCGGGCTGCCCCCCACGATCGGTGGCTCGGAATCTGCTCTGGTGCGGGATCATGATCGCCTCCCTGTTGAGCTCGCAGCCGCCTGCTTGATCGCCTCCCGTATGCGCACGTAGGTCCCGCAGCGGCAGATGTTGCCCGACATCGCGTCGTTTATGTCGGAGTCTGTCGGATGCGGGTTGCTTGCGAGCAGCGCCGCAGCAGACATGATCTGGCCCGACTGGCAGTACCCGCACTGGGGCACCTCATGATCCAGCCAGGCTTGCTGTATCTTCGCGCCCGCTGCGGTGGCGCCGATCGCCTCGATCGTCGTGACTTCCGATTCACCGATGCTGTCCACGGTAGTAATGCAGGAGCGGACGGGTTCACCGTCGAGATGCACCGTGCAAGCGCCGCAGAGAGCCATGCCGCACCCAAACTTTGTGCCGGTCATGCCAAGCACATCACGCAGCACCCAAAGAAGCGGGCTATCACCGTCGACATCAACCGTGTGCGACTCGCCGTTGACTTTGATGGCGAAGGCCATGGCTACCTCCCTCGTCAACCACATTCGCCGCGCAATCTCGGCAATACGCGTCTCGCCTCGACCACGGTCGCGCGGTGCGCGTAGGCTGGTCCTGGGCCGCGCATATAGTGGAGTTCGGGTCGGTAGCGAGGCATGACGAATTCGCGCAACATCGAAGCGAACTGTATAGTGAGGATCCAGAGTTTCATGATGCGATCTCCTGCGCTTAGCATGTCTACTCAATGAGATACAACGTGAATATATGATCGAGCGCGAAGGACAATCTATTGGACGAAGGTGTCGCCAATACTTTGGCATTATTCGAGCGAATCGATGAAAACTCCCGACCTCACGACCGCGCGTCGTCGAAGCAGCAAAGCACACTGAAGTACTGAGCAGCTCGAACCCTTGAGTCCGACAGGCCTATGATTCCAAGAAGCCCTTGGCCGCCTCATCATTCGGCGATTTCCAAGGGGGCGCCGGCCAAGTGTTCGCTCAACAACGATTTTCCCGCCTGCAAGATCGGTGAAGATGAAGCGGTTGTCAGCACCTTGGCGCCGACCTCGACGCGGGCGATGATGCGCTCCACGCGGGCTCCAACTGGCGGCCCCGTCAACAAACTCCTTGAACCTGCGGACCTTGTTCGTCTTCGACGCTTCAAAGCGCGCATCGATTATATCTTCTGGACGACAACCGAGCCGGCGTATGGTGGTCGGCGCGCAAGTGCGCGCGCCGACGTTTTTCAGATGGATCCACGGAGGGTTCTGAACGCTGCCCGAAGCTCACTGCAGAAAAGCTCTGGCTGTTCCCAGGAGGCGAAGTGCCCGCCTTTATCGAGCTTGTTGTAATAGATGAGCTTGGGATACGCACGCGCCGCCCAACTCCGCGGGATTGTACAGACCTCGTCAGGAAAGGCGCTTACGGCGACGGGTATGGCGACCCCTTTCGGGGCGAAAAAGGCGAACTTGTTTTCCCAATAGATACGCGCCGACGACGTCGCCGTATTCGTCAACCAGTAGAGCGTGATGTTGTCGAGGACATCGTCTCGCGTAAGGCCACTGGGTTGTCCGTCAAAGGTGCGTGCGATGAGCCCATAACTGCGCGGATCGTGGTCGAGTACGAAGGCTGCCAGGCCGATCGGTGAATCCCCGAGTCCGTACAGCGTCTGTGGGCGGTTCGCCATCTCGAGGGCATAGCCCACACCTGTCTTGTAGAAGAAAGCCAGCTGCTCGCACGCCCGTCGTTCGTCGGCTGAGAGATCCGAGGGCAGCGGGCTGCCGGTCTGGATCGCCTTATCGATGTCTGGTGGAACCGCGAAAACCCAGTTGAGGTGAATGCCGAGCAATTCCGGAGGCGCCTGCGTACCCATCACATCCGAGACCATCGCACCCCAATCGCCGCCTTGCGCCACAAACCGCGTGTATCCGAGGCGCTTCATCAGCACGCCCCAGGCACGTGCCATGCGGGCGGGGTCCCAGCCGGTCGTGGTTGGCTTGCCTGAAAACCCGAAGCCCGGCAGCGACGGAACCACCAGATGGAAAGCGTCCGACGCGCTCGCTCCATGCGCTGTGGGATTGGTCAGCGGATCGACGATCTTCAGCTGCTCGATGATCGAGCCGGGCCACCCGTGCGTGACGATCAGCGGCAGAGCATTCTCATGTTTTGAACGAACGTGGATGAAATGAATGTCGAGCCCGTCGATCTCGGTGATGAACTGCGGCAAGGCGTTGAGCCGCGTCTCGACCTTGCGCCAGTCGTAGTCGGTTTCCCAGTAGCGCGCGAGTTTCTGGATCGTCGCGAGTTGCACGCCCTGCGAATCATCCGCGACCGTTTCGCGGTCGGGCCAGCGGGTGGCCGCGATGCGCCGGCGAAGCTCGGCCAACTCTTCGTCCGAGGCGTTGAATGTGAAGGGGCGGATCGAGTCGCCGCCCGCTGCCGCGTTCAGCGTGTCGGGAAGCAGGCTGACAGCCCCGACCGCAGCTGCGGTGGCAAGAAGTTCACGCCGCGTGGGCGAGATCGGTAATGTTGACATAACATCCTCCTCTGTCTGCCCGATCTGTTCGGGTGTGACACAGATCGACTATCAGGGTGCCCAAATCTATTGCACGATGGTATCGGCAATACTTTCGGATTGGCCGGGGCAGTAAGCAATCGGACCAAGGGTAGAGACTAACGCCAAGGCATGATGGACTATCGTGTACGCCTGGGACGCGCGCTGGGCTCGAGGATGCAGCACAAATGCAGACGCGCGCAGGAGGTCGGTTATTCTGATGTGCCAGATGTTGATCGCACAACGTGAACTAGCCTGCTCATGATAGCTTTGCGACGTGCCGATCGGGTGTTGGGAGCGGCGAGCCGACACTCCAGATGGATCGTATTGCGCCTCGCGATCCATCAGCCGGGTGCAGCGCACCTACAATTGCGACGGTGGGCGGGCAGTTATGCCCCACCCCGTCTCATTCCGCCGATGATCATGTGCGGCCGCCGCTCATCGCGGCAGCGGCTTGCCGGCGTGCTCCGCCACAACGTAGGCGGCGTACCAATCCGGCCAGTTCTCATCACGCTGGCCGCCCGTCCGCGCCTCATGCTCGCCGTGCGCGGCCGACGCGCGTCGGAGTGCGGCCGCCAGTTCGGTCGACGAAGTGAATGTCGTGAGGTCCGTGTCCACACGCCCGGGCAATCGCGTGGTAACCTCCTGCAGCAGCCAGCTGTTTCCGTCCGGATCGCTAAACGAGGCCAGCGAGCCGTAACTGCGCCACTCCGGGTCCCGGCCGTTGACAGGGCCTTCCTTGCCGCGGTGGAAAACTTCACTGATATCGACGCCGCGCTCGGCGAGCTCGGCGCGTGCCGCCTCGATATCGGAGACGACGAGAAAGAACACCGGCTTGTCGCCCAGGTGTATCGAGGCCGGCGAGCCCGTAGGCGTGAGCTGAACGGCCCGGGACCCGTCGCTTCTGAGGAAGTCGGCGTCGAGCCTCCAACCCAAATCCTGATAGAAGCGCTTGGCGCGGCCGACGTCAGAAACGGGGAGGACGACAACCTCGAGCTTCATGTCGACCCCTCGCGCCGTTTGGGTTTCGGTCACGGATTCGTTGCGCACCAGAGTAGTACTGCTCATTTCAATCTCTTCAGTTTGGGTACGAGTTTCATGCTGCGCGATGGATCGGCCGCCGCCCTGGAGGGATCGGCCGCACCGCCGTTGGTCTCAGATCGACTGGCGGAGCGGCCTGAACGCCGCCCGGAGTTCGGCCGAGAAGAGCTCGGGTTCCTCCCACGCGGCGAAATGGCCGCCCTTGTCCACTTCGTGGAAGTAGGTCAGCTTGCGGTACGCCCGCCGGGCCCACGTTTCCGGCGCTTGGTAGCTCTCGCCGGGAAAGACTGTGATCGGCACTGGCAATGCGATGCTAGGGGTCATCTCGGGGGCCGAGAAAGCTGGGCTGCGTCCGCCGCCATACTCCCAATAGATGCGCGCAGAGCTGGTCGCGGTGTTGGTCAGCCAATAAAGCGTGATGTCGTCCAGTACCTCGCCGGGCGATTTTTCGGGATCGCTGTTGTCGTAGGTCCAGTGCGAGAAGCCGGGATGGCCGAGCATCCACGCTGCGAGGCCGGCCGGTGAATCCGTTATCGAATAACCGATCGTCTGCGGCCGATTGCCCATCATCACGGCATAGGACCTGTTGCCCATCCTTGCGGCGGCGCTCAGCGCATCGAACGCCGTGCGCTCCTTGTCAGTCAGGCCGGCTGGCACCGGCCCGCTCGCGGCGAGCACCGCAGCGATCTCGGGCGGCACGACCGCAGGCAGATTGATATGGATGCCGAGCAAGCCGGTCGGCGCCTGGCGCGCCATGGCGCTGGAGACGGGCGAACCCCAGTCGCCGCCCTGCGCGACGTAGCTGTTGTAGCGGAGGCGCTTCATCAGTTCTGCCCAGGCCCGCGCGATGCGGTCTGGGCCCCATCCGGTCTCGGTCGGTTTACCCGAGAAGCCGAAGCCCGGCATCGAAGGCAGCACGAGGTCGAACGCATCCTCGGCGGCTCCGCCGTGGGCGGTCGGGTCACTGAGCGGGCCGACCGTCTTGAGCAACTCGAACACCGATCCCGGCCAGCCATGCGTCATAATCAGCGGCATGGCGTTCGGATGCTTCGAGCGAACGTGAATGAAGTGGATGTCGAGGCCGTCGATCGTGGTCATGAACTGCGGCAGAGAATTCAGGTTCGCCTCTGCCTTTCGCCAGTCGTAACCGCTGCCCCAATATTCGACGAGCGGCCTCAGCTTCTCGAGCCGTATGCCTTGCGACTGGTCATTCACTGTCTCCCGGTCGGACCAGCGCGTCGCCGCGATTCGCCGGCGAAGCTCATCGATCTCGGCTTGCGGGATGTTGACGGTGAACGGGCGTATCGCGTCGTCACCGGCGGCCGCACGCAGCGTTCCGGGAAGCAGGCCGAAGGCGCCCGCGACAGAGGCCGCCGCAAGCAGTTCGCGCTGGGTTGGGGTTGGCGAAATGGCTGACATGAAGTCCTCCCTAGAGCCCTCTACTCTGCGCTGTTCCAGCACAGAGATCGACTTTCAGGCAGGTCAAATCCATTGCACGTTGGTATCGGCAATACCTCTGGATAGGTCCGCCGGCGAGCGGTTCGGGTCGCTAGTGGCCTCCACCGCTGGCGCCGCCGCCGATCTGGATCTTGCGGGCAAAGAGCAGGGCAACCGCGGCGAGCGAAAGTACGACACCGATCACCGCGAACGTGTCACTGAACCCCAGGATGAGAGCCTGGCGGTGGACCGTGGCGCCGATCGCAGCGATTGCCTTGTGCTGCGCGACAGCCGGATCAGTGACCCCGTGCGCCATGAAGTATTGCGTCAGCTGGGCGATTCTGTCGTGCACTTCCTCGCGTGCGAAGGTGACGGACTGGCCGATGATGTTCGAATGGAACTGCTCGCGCTTGGTCAGCACCGTCGCAAGCATCGCCGTGCCGACCGCGCCGCCGAGATTGCGCAGCATGTTCGACAGGCCCGATGCGGCGCCCGCCTCGCTCGGTGCGATGCCCGCCGTGGTGATCACGGTAACCGGGGTCAGCACCAGGGCCTGGCCTATGGCGCGCACAAGGTTGGGCACGAAGAACTGGTCGCCGGCGCTGTCCAGTGACAGAGTGATGTTCATGAAACAGCTTGCGGCGAAAATGCTGATGCCGACAAAGCCGACATACCGCACGTCAAAGCGCTTTATCAGCAGCGGGACGAGCGGAATGATGAGCAGCTGCGGCAGGCCGGTCCAGGCCAGCACAAGCCCGATCTGCTCGGCGTTGTAGCGCTGCACCTGGCCTAGATACTGCGGCAGGATGTAGACGGTGCCGAACAGCGCGACGCCGACCAGCACGTTAACGACGATGCCGATGCCGAAATTGCGCCGCTTGAGAAGACGAAGCTGGACCAGCGGCTTCGCCACGGTGAGCTCGATCGCCACGAAGACGGTCAGGAACACCGCCGCCGTCAGCGCGAGCTTGACGATGAACGGCGACTGGAACCAGTCCTCCTTGTTGCCTTCCTCGAGCACCGTCTGCAGCGCCGCAAGCCCGATCGCCATGGTAGCGATGCCGGCCCAGTCGCCCTCCTTGAGCAGCGACAGCTGCATCGGCTTCTTTTCCAGCGTGAAGAACAGGGCAACGATCATCACGATGCTGGGCGGCGTGTTGACGAAGAAGATGGACTGCCAACCGTAATTCTCGGTCAGGTAGCCGCCGATGGTCGGGCCGATCGCCGGCGCGAAGGTGACGGAGAGCGCGAACAGCGCCAGCCCAAGCGGCTGCTGCGACTTGGGCAGCTTGGTAAGCACCATGGTGAAGGCCATCGGGATGAGGACGCCGCCGGCGAAGCCTTGCAGGCCGCGCAGGGCGATCATCGAACCGAGATCGTGGGAGAAGGCGCAGGCCGCCGAGAAGAGCGGGAACAGCACGGCGTTCGCCAGCATGTAGCGGCGGAACGAGAAGACGCGGCTCAGATAGTCCGTGAGCGGGATCACCACGATCTCGCCGATGAGATAGGAGGTCGAGATCCAGGCGCCGTTGTCGACGCCGGTGCCGATGCCGCCTTCGATGTCGAGCAGCGAGGCGTTGGTGATCTGGATGTTCAGGATGGCCATAAATGCGCCGATCATCGCGGCGAGGACGGCGATCCACGCCATCGTGCTCGCCCTCTCGGGCAGAGGTGCCGCGACTGTGGCTGGACCGGGAGAACCGAGCTGGACGTTTTGCGTCATGGTGGCCATCGCACTCTCCTGCCATGTCTGGCTAGCGAGAAACTGGCGTCCGATCGCCGTCAGTTAATGCGTTCCGATGCCGAGGCGACCTGGGTCGCCGCAGCCTTGGTGTCGATCGTCGGGTAGACCGACATACCGGGGCGCAGCACGACGGAAAGCGGGCTTGCCTGGTCGAGCACGATCTTCACCGGGATGCGCTGCACCACCTTGGTGAAATTGCCGGTCGCGTTGTCGGGCGGCAGCAGTGCGAATTCCTGGCCGCTAGCCGGCGACAGGCTGTCGACATGGCCCTTGAAGACCTGTCCTGGGAACGTGTCCACCTCGATATCGACCGACTGCCCACGCTGCACGTTGGCGAGCTGGGTCTCCTTGTAGTTGGCGATGATATACGCGGCCTGGTTTGGCACCACCGACATCAGCTGCGAACCGGTCTGGACATATTGGCCGATCCGCAACGTGCGGTTGCCTATTACGCCGTCGACCGGCGAGACGAGAGCGGTGTAAGAGAGGTTCAGCTCGGCCTGGTCCTCGGCTGCCTCGGCGCGGCTCAGCGTCGCCTGCGCCTGCGCAAGCTCGGCCTTGATCACATCGAGCTGCTTGGCTGCGGTGCCGACCACGGCGGTATCGCGCGTCACGGCCGCCCGCGCCGCGGCGATCTTCGAGGACGCCTCCTGGGCGTTCTGGACGCTGCCGTAGCCCTTCTTCGCCAGTTCGGCATAGCGCTGGTCGTCCTGCTCGGCGAAGATCGCGTTGGCCTGGTCGAGCGCGACCGTGGCCTGCGCCGCCTCGATCGCGGACTGCTGGGCGACGATCGCCGCCTGCTTGTTAGCGATGTTGGCCTTGGCCGACTCGACCTCGGCCCGGGCCTGCTCGAGATTCACCTTGAAGTCGCGATCGTCGATGCGTGCGAGGACCTGCCCCGCCGTCACGGGCTGGTTGTCATCCACCAGCACTCCTGCGATGTACCCGGAGATTCGCGGCGCGATCGTCGTGTTGTCGGCCTTGACATAGGCGTCGTCGGTCGAGACCTCGAAGCGGCCGACGGTCCAATACTGCCAGCCGAAATCGGCGGCGCCCGCGAGGACGGCGACGGCCGCGCCGGCTAGCAGCAGGTTCCGCAGCAAGCGCTTGGGCGACGTGTTGGGCACGTCAGCGACTACCGTCGGGACCTGCGGAACAGGGACAAG
Organism: Mesorhizobium sp. CNPSo 4688; assembly: GCF_057784295.1. Taxonomy (NCBI): domain Bacteria; kingdom Pseudomonadati; phylum Pseudomonadota; class Alphaproteobacteria; order Hyphomicrobiales; family Phyllobacteriaceae; genus Mesorhizobium; species Mesorhizobium sp. CNPSo 4688. The sequence goes on along the minus strand of NZ_JBWLUY010000012.1, from coordinate 28,193 downwards.
AAGCTCTCGCGGCAGCTCTATGCCGGGTGCCGCCTCGGCGGTGGGAAGAGCCTCCTCCGCGGTGAAGACTGCCTGGTGCTCGCTCATGGTAGGTTCCTTTCGCCCGTCCCTGGGGCGCCGGGTCACCGGCTTGCCCCTATTTAGGAAAACTGCTAGTTTCCGAAACATAAGCAGGCCGAAACGAATGTCAAGGGGTTTTGGAAAACGATCATGGTCCATAATACCAAAGTCGCAAAGCGGTCGCGCGGACGACCGCAGGTTCGCCCGGACGAGGAGACGCGGCAGCTCATCATCGCGGCGGCGCGCCAGGAGTTTCACGCCAGTGGCTATGCAGGGGCCAGCATGGGTCGCGTCGCGCACCGCGCTGGGGTCTCCACGAAGACCATGTACCGTTTGATCCCGACCAAGGCCGAGTTGTTCCAAAGCGTTGTCTCGGATCGGATCTCGCGTTTCTTTCTGGAGATTGACGAAGAGCATCTCGACGCGTTGCCCATTGAGGAGGCGCTCGAACACATTCTCTTTTCCTACGGCACCTTGACCCTCGATGAGGAGACGCCTGCAACGCTTCGCCTGGTCTATGCCGAGTGCGAACGCTTTCCGGAGATCGCTTCTGCCTTCTTCGATCTCGCGATCCGCCGCACCACCCAGACGATGGAGCGCTGGGTGAACCGGCAGTGCGACCGCGGCAGGATCGAGATCGATGAGCCGTCGGTGGCGGTCGGCATGCTCAGGGGCATGATGATCATGGAACCGCAGCGCGCCCTTATGTTCGGCCAGCGCACGCCGCCGAGCCGCGCCGAGATCGCGAAACGCGCGCACTATTGCGCCCGACTGTTTCTGGACGGATGCAGGCCAGGACGGACTCACAGTCGAACCTCCTAAAGCATTAGGGGCAGAACCAGGTCGAAACCATCCTCCGGGCTTCCGCCATGCGCCGTTGGATCCGTGAGCGGGCCGACGGTCTTGAGCAACTCGAACACGGACCCGGGCCAGCCATGCGTCGTGATCAGCGGCAGAGCATTGGGATGCTTCGACCGAACGTGAATGAATCGAATGTCGAGCCCGTCGATCTCGGTCATGAACTGCGGGAGGGCATTCAGCTTCGCCTCTCCCTTGCGCCCCTAGTGAGTCGTCTCGTCGTGCTCGGGCACGGTGAAGTTCAACGTCACCACCTGTCCGGGGAAGACGTTGTGGTTAGCGTCAACCAACTGGAGCTTCACCTTGTGCGGGCCGGGCGGCAGCCCGGCGATGTCAATCGTATTGGTGTCACTCGCATCCGCCCACCACCATGGCAGGTCGTCGACGATGATGTGCAGATGCCCGACACGTGGAGAGGCGTCGACGGCACCCGCCCCGAACACCGGTACGATGCGCAAATTCTCCACTCGGTACTGGGCCCAGAAGATGCCCTGGCCCAGCCCTTCGGCAAGCGGCGGATCCACGATCAGCTTGGGTGCGGGCTCGTTCTCAACGGCCACGTACGGTGAAGCGCCGCGGGTCTCCCTCGCGCTCTGGGCGAAGGCGCTCGCGGCGAGCAACGTGCCAGCCGCGACGGCGGCAAGCGTCTTGATGAGCATCGTCATTTGAATTCTCCTTTGGGTTGCGTGTCTCGGTCTGCCTTTTGGGAGAGAGCGGGGCGGCAAGCGGCCGCCCCGCGCTCGTCTCAAATCAGGTCGCGCAGCGGCTTGAACGCCGCCCTGAGCTCGCGGGTGAAAATCATCGGCTCCTCCCAGGCGGGGAAGTGGCCGCCCCTTTCGGCGTCGTGGAAGTAGATCAGGCTGGGGAAGGCGCGGCGTGCCCACGTCTCCGGCGCTCGAAAGAGATCGTCGTCCGGGAACGTCGTGATCGCCACCGGGATCGTGATCTCATCGGTCTTCTGCGCGGCCGCACTGATGAGGTTCTGATCGCGGTTCTCCCAGTAGAGCCTCGCCCCAGAGGATAGGGTGTTGGTCAGCCAGTGCAGCGAGAAGTTATCCAGTACCTCGTCCGGCGTCGGCCGCTGTTCGGGATCCTTGCCGTACGTCCACTTGCCGAACCCGCCGTGCACAAGCATCCACCCCGCCAGGCCGGCGGGGGAGTCCGTCAAGCCGTAACCGACGGCCTGCGGTCGCGCGCTCATCATCGTCAGGTAACCCCAGCCCCCGTTCTTGATGAACGTTTGCATGGCATCGAATTCCGCGCGCTCCTTCGCGGTCAGTCCCGCAGGCGCGGGCCCGCCGGTGGCGATCGCCTCGGCAGCGTCGGGCGGGAACACCGCCGGCAAGTTGGTGTGGATGCCGAGCAGTCCCGTCGGCGCCTGCCGCGCCATCGCCTCGACGACGCCCGCTCCCCAATCGCCGCCCTGGGTGACGTAGCGCGTGTACCCCAGCCTCTTCATCAGCACGTCCCAAGCACGGCCGATGCGCTCTACGCCCCATCCGGTCTCGGTGGGTCGAGACGTGAACCCGTAGCCTGGCAGGGACGGAATCACCACGTCAAAGGCGTCCTCGGCCCGGCCGCCGAACGCGGTTGGGTCAGTGAGCGGACCGATGATCTTGATTTGCTCGAAGACCGATCCGGGCCAACCGTGCGTGACGATCAGCGGCATCGCGTTCGGGTGGCGCGAACGGACGTGGATGAAGTGGATGTCCACGCCGTCGACGTTCGTCATGAACTGCGGGTGCGCGTTCAGCTTAGCCTCGCCCTTCCGCCAATCGTAATCCGTGGCCCAGTAGCGCACGAGTTCCTGCAGGTTCGCGAGCTGCGCGCCCTGCGAATGATCCGGAACGGTCTCCTTGTCGGACCAACGGGTCGCCGCGAGGCGCCTGCGGAGATCGGCGAGTTGCTCGTCCGGAACGGAGACGCGGAACGACCGAATTGTGCTGCCGTCAGCCGCCGCGGCAAGCTGCCCGGGTATGAAACCGACGGCACTCACGACTGCCGCGGTGGCAAGTGGGTCACGTCGTGTGACCGATGAGAGTACTTCCGACATGACTTCCGACATGACTGCGTCCTTCCGATCAAACTACATTGGCAATTTACAATATCTCTTATGGAGAATGTATTGCACGATAGTATTGTCGATACCTTCGTATTAGTGGATTCACTGGCAGTACTTCTTGCGGCGAGATGAGGTAGGGAAGCGCTAGAACCGATGTCGGCAGACCGGTCACGCACAAGAAAGCCGTCACCCGGGTAAGGAAATATCAGGCCATCGGGAACTCCATCATAAAAGAGCCGGCGGTCGGCAGACCGCCGGCCCTGGGCGCCGGAGAGGACTATGGCGGCCCAATCTGACTGGTTCGATCTGCCTCTGGGGAGAAAGCGGGGCGGCTGGTAGCCCCGCTCGCTTCAGATTTCCTAGCGTAACGGCCGGAACCCGGCCCTGAGTTCGGCGGAGAGAAAGAGCCGCGGCTGCTCCCAGGCCGCGAAGTGACCGCCCTGGTCGACCTTGTTGTAGTAGATCAGGTGTGGATACGCCTTTTCGGCCCAACTCCTGGGGGCTTGGTATAGCTCGCCAGGAAAGACGGTCACGGCCACCGGCACGGAAACGCCCTTGGTATTGAAGAAGCCGCCCTTGTACTCCCAGTAGAGACGCGACGCAGAGATGCCCGCGTTCGTCACCCAAAAGAGCGTGATGTTGTCGAGAATCTCGTCCGCGTCAGTTCGCCGGTGGCGCTCGTGGTCCGGGTCAGAACCGTCGCGACTGCTGCGGCGGGCTGGCCATCGGCGTCGTTGTGGTCGAGAAGCCAGGCCGACGGGCGAGTCCGCAATGCCGTACAAGGTCTGCGGGCCCGACGCCATCATCCTTGCGTAGGCGACCTGCTTGAATGTCGCGACCAGCTGCTCGTACGCGCGCTTTTCGTCGGCCGAGAGACCGGCCGGCGGCGGGTCGCCGGCCTGGGCCGCCTTGTCGATGTCGGCTGGAATGTTGGCAGGCATGCTGGTGTGGATGCCGAGCAATCCCGCAGGCGCCTGTAAGCCCATCTGGTCGACGACGAACGCTCCCCAGTCGCCGCCCTGGGCGACGTAGCGGGTATAGCCGAGGCGCTTCATCAGCTCTGCCCAGGCTCGGCCCATGCGCTCGGGGCCCCAGCCGGTCGTGGTCGGCTTGCCTGAAAACCCGTAGCCCGGCATCGACGGGATCACCGCATGGAATGCGCTCTCGCCGTGAGCGGTGGGATTGGTCAGTGGATCGATGATCTTGAGCTGCTCGAAGACCGAGCCGGGCCATCCGTGCCTAACGATCAGCGGCAGCGCATTTTCATGCTTGGAACGGACGTGGATGAAATGGATGTCCAGCCCATCAATCTCGGTTATGAATTGCGGATAGCCGTTGAGCTTGGCCTCACCTTTGCGCCAGTCGTAATCTGTCACCCAATAGCGTGCGAGCTTCTGAATCGTCGCGAGCTGTACGCCTTGCGATGAATCGGCAACCGTTTCGCGATCGGGCCACCGGGTCGCGGCGATGCGCTGGCGAAGCTCTGTGATCTCCTTCTGCGGGATGTCGACAGTGAATGGGCGGATTGAATCGCTGGCGCCCGCCGCGCGCAGCACCCCGGGGAGCAGGCTGAGGGCGCCGGCAGCGGCCGTGGCGGCAAGTAGCTCGCGCCGCGTGGGCGATAGTGACATTGCTGACATGACATCCTGCTCCGTCAACCCGATCTGTTCGGATGCGAGTACACAAATCGACTGTCAGCCGAGGCAAATCTATTGCACGATGGAGTCGGCGATACCTTTGGATGGTGGCGGGCCCGAGAACAGTGCACGTCTGAAAGACGACACCAAGGCACAATAGCACGGCAATGGAGATCGGCTTTCGGTCGGCGTTTTGGATGCGTTGCCGGCCATGGTGTGGACTGCGGTGCCTGACGAGCAGATCGAATTTGTCATTCGAGTCTGGCGGCCCGATACACCCGTGTGCGGCTCGAGGAAGCTTGACGGCTGGGTGGAGGCCGTACTCAATCCTTAAGACGCTGGCGATTAATCCTGCGTCCGGCGAGCCCGGCGAAATGGAAGCAGCGGACGACGCTTAGACGGGCAGTACAGTTGGTTCCACCTCCAATGCGGTCCGATGCGCGACGACTCCGGAGTGATCATCAAATGGTGCCTGGCCTCGGCTTCCTAGGTCTCACACCATGCCGGCGGATGCGGTATTGGCGCCTAAAACAAATTGAAATATTGAGCCCCGTGGTGCGTTGGGCAATACCCAGAGCATGCCGTCGTGCGCTTGGATGATCGAACGGCAGATCGATAGGCCCATTCCCATCCCGCGAGATTTGGTGGTGAAGAGCGGATCGAACACTCTCTGCAGGTCCTGCGCGTCGATGCCCATGCCTGTGTCAGCTACCGAAATCATGACGCCGCCATCGTCGCGAAGACTGGAACTGACGGCGAGATCCCGTGGACCATCCACGGTAATCATGGCCTCAATCGCATTCGTGACCAGATTGAGGAGCACCTGCTGCACCTGAATTCGATCTCCCGTCACCCACAGCGGCCGCGCGCTTCGCTCAACCTTGACCAATATCCGGTGACTTTTCAGATCGTCCTGGAGCAATGCGATCGCTTCTTCAATGAGGTTGTCGACGTCGAACGAAGTTCTGACGCGTTCATCCTTCCGGAAATTCGCGCGAATGCTCTCGATAACTGCAGCCGCGCGATGCCCATCAGCGGCGATCTTCATGAACTCCGTTCTCGCCTTGTCTAGTTCGGGAACCGCTCGATCGAGCCAGCGTAAGCCGGTTTCGGATCTCGTTATCATAGCAGCAAGGGGCTGCTTGACCTCGTGTGCAATCGTGGCGGCAACAGCATCGCCGGTTATCAGTCGGGCATCGCGCTCGCGGCGCTGCGCATCAATAGCGCGCTGCAGCCTCTTGCGCTCTTGTTGCAGCATCGCGTTCGAACGAGCAAGGCCCGCATATAGCCGTGTCATCTCTGCAAGCAATACCACCATCACAACGGTGGCAGTCACGAGCTGATAAAAACGGCCGGCATACCACGCAAGATTGTAGCGGCCGGCACTCAAGACAGAGGCCAGGGCCACTTCAAGCAGGAGCGCGCACAAAGCGACAACCAGCCACTGATCGAGCAGGGAATGCTGGCGCCGCCACAGCAACCAAAGAGCAATGCCGCCCAGCGACAGGACCACCACCCCACCGATTTCGCGACGAAATAGACTGAGAGGATGCACGTCTACAAAGGTTATAGGCAGCAGATCTTCATGCTGCGTAACAAACCAGAACAGTCCAAGGACGAGGGCAAGAACGCCCGCGACGCTCAGGCTGATGGCATATCCGGTGAAGCGAACGTCTGCTATGCGATCCCTGTCTTTGAGCAGCGCATAGCCGATGATGGCGAGGGGCAGCCCTGAATGCCAAGACCAGTAGAGCCAGACGGCGGATTGCAATCCCGAGCCCAGGACGCCGGTCGGCGTGAACGCTCCCGGAAACGTCAGCGCATGTGCAACCACGACCAGGGCGTTGAACAGGTAGCCACTCGCAATCGCCAGGAGTGCCCATAGACGTAAAATGGAGAACTGAGCAAACAGAAGAGCGGCAGTTACGCAGTCGCTGACAAACAGGGCGGCGGCGAGAGTCGGTACAAACGCGTTGATTTCCGGGAGCTTGATGGCCGCAAACGGCCAAGTGCCGAGAAGGATCAAGAGCAGGGCCAGCAGGAAAGCGCGCGCCATGCGGCGCTGAACGTGAGTTGGGGGAACATTCGCCAGGGCCTCGGGCTCGGCGCGCGAGGCCAGCGCAAACACTGGTTCCCCGCTTTCTGTCATTGGAGTCAGGGTCCGTACCAGATGGCCAATAGTCGGCTTATCGAGAATGCGCGAGGGATCGATGGTTGACAACCCAATCTGTATGCGATCGGGCTAATATTTTGCGAGCTTGCCGGCCGGTCATGACTCCTCAGATTTTGAGAGCTTTTTCGACACAGTCGATCAACGCCTCCGTTTTAAATGGCTTTCGAAGCAGACAGATTACGCCGATTGCTGCCGCCTGATCGTCGATGCCTGGGTTTGAACGTGCGGTGACCATAACGACAGGCACACCGCGCGGGCGCCCCGTAAGCAGCCGGGCAAGATCAAGCCCGCTCATGCCGGGCATGTGAATGTCAGTTATGACGCATTTCCAAGACGCGTGCGCTTCCCAGGCGATGAAGTCCTCCGCAGACACAAATCCGCGTGCACTATATCCCAGCGAACCAAGGCTATCGACGAGAGCCATGCGGAATGATTCGTCATCATCGACTACCGCGATTAGGAACTCTCTCGACACATCGTCCTTTCCTCGGATTTCACCAAGGCGAATAGTAGGATCGCTATTTTGGCATGTGATGCGGCTATTAGGAACCTATACGGGAGTGTTACTCCGGCACTTGCGGCCGCGGCCTGGGGCTGATCAAGTCCGCCATCCTGACCAGGTCCGCCAAGGTCCTCGCGCCCATCTTGCGCATGGCTGCGCCGCGATGAATTTTGGCGGTGATCTCGCTGATTCCGAGGTCGCCGGCCACCTGCTTATTCATCTTTCCCTCGGTGACCAGCAGCATTACCTGCTGCTCCCGTGCCGTCAGTGTTCCAAACCGCTCCCGCATTTTCGAAACATCGCCTTCGACGGCGCGCCGCTGCCGGTCGCGTTCAATGGCTGCCAACACGGCATCGAGCATGTCCTGATCTTTGAAAGGCTTAGGAAGAAAGTCCACTGCGCCGTGCTTCATGGCGCGAACTGACATGGGAATGTCGCCATATCCGGTCATCATCACGACCGGCAACTGAACTCCCTGCTTTGACAGTTTCGCCTGAAAATCCAGCCCGTTCATGTCAGGCAAGCGGATATCGACGATAAGGCAGCCCGGACAATCCGGAATGGCCGTGGCGAGGAAATCCTGTGCGGCTGAATATGTCCGCGTTTCGAGCCCTATCGAAAGGAACAGGTCTGGCAACGCTTCTCGCAACGACGCGTCGTCGTCGACCACGTGAACAATCGATTTCTGATCCGAGGGCAGCGGCATCTCTATGGGGAGTATGCCAGAACTCTGGGCGTGCATCAAACGAAAGTGTGACGGAGTCAGGGTCTCGAACTCGGGTTAACGAGAGTTTGGCAAGATACCCAGACGCATGCCCCGGAAGCCTGAACACGGTTCGGAGGAAATGAACTATCCAAAATGCGTGCGACGCGAGCCCTCAAACCAGCCGGCCTCCACCCAGGATGTCGTCGCAAGGCGCGGTGGAGCTTTTGTTAACCTGGATTCGGAGCCCTGGGGAAGGACTGGATTCATTCGCGAAGGCTGCACACCCGCTTCCCGCGTCGGGCTTCCGACCGCAGTGATGGCGCCAACAACGATCTGCGCTACCTTACGGGGGATCTGAGTTTCCCCAGGCCAAAGGTTGCGTAAACCTCAATAGCACTCACGTTCCGTCGATGCGATCGCAGCGACAGTTCCGCCGTGGCGGGACAGAAAACGGCAATCTGCGTTATCCAACTCACCCCTTGATATGAGCACGCCTTCCGATCGTTGGATAGCGAACCCAGCACAGAATCTTAGGGTACCAGCAAACAAACTTGAAGAGGTTTAGAGGAGTCACTTGGGCCGACTGCAACTGAGCGTTGCTCGCAGTTCCGCCGCCTGCATCGCTGCACCGTCGTCACCTCCCCTCCCTCACTAGGTTACCGTATGCCGAACTCAGGAGCTTCGCCATGGATAACGAACCCAACCGGCCCAACGTCCTCGCGATTAGGGCAGCCGCCAGCGCTATTGGCCTTTCTGCGAAGGCAGCCAAACCCGCCGCCGCACACGCCCGGTCAGGCGAGACTCAGGGGGATAACGCGACTCCTCCCTCACGCATCAACGTTCCAGAAGAGGCGCTTGACAATTTGCGACGGTGCGTGTCGGCGACACGTTGGGCAGAGCGGGAGGTTGTCAACGACTTTTCGCAAGGCGCGCAGTTGGCGAAAACTGCTGACGCGAGGTCATCTATGTCGCAAGATAAACCTGTCGTGTTCGTGGTCGACGACGACCCATCCGTCCGAGAATCGCTGGATTCGCTCATCAGCTCTGCGGGCTGGTACCCGGAAATTTTCGAGTCCGCTCAGGCGTTCTTCTCTCATCCGCGACCTAATGTTCCGAACTGCTTGATCCTGGACGTCAATCTTCCGGATATCAGCGGGCTTGATCTGCAAAAACTCGTCACTGTCGAGCGGACCGATACGCCGATCATCTTCGTCACGGGATTCGGCGATGTGGATATGGCTGTTAGGGCGATGAAAGCAGGTGCTGTTGAGTTCCTGATGAAACCCGTCCACGCCGACGCGCTGCTGACTGCCATCAAGGGGGCGCTGGAGCGCAGCAGAACCGTGCTCGAGCTTGAATTGGAGGTGAGTGCGCTGCATGATCGCCACGCATCGCTCAGCTGCCGCGAGCAGGAGGTCATGGCGCTGGTCGTCTCCGGCCTGCTGAACAAGCAAGTGGGTTTCGAGCTCGGCATCAGCGAAATCACAGTGAAGGCACACCGGGGCCAAGTCATGCGAAAGATGAAGGCCTGCTCACTCCCACATCTTGTGAATATGGCCGCAAAGCTCGGCCTTACGTACTAGAGCGGCAGACGCCGCAGGCGCTTGGCTCATTCACTAGCCCTACCTTTCTACTGTCAACTGCTGACGCGATAACGCAACTCGTTGGCGGTCGTATGTAACGCCCGCCTGAACAATTTTCGGCTCACCAATCCAAAGGTATCGACGACACCAACGTACAATCGATTTCGCGCCGCCTTTCCTTCAGCTTTCGTATTACATCTCGCCTATTGAACAAAGAGCGGTCGGAAGGAGAATTACTTTGGGCAGCGATCAAAAGGTAGCCGTCATCACCGGAGCGTCGCGCGGCATCGGCGCGGCTCTGGTCAACGCGTATCGGGGTCGGAGCTACCGTGTGGTCGCAACAGCGCGGTCAATCGAGCGGTCGGGCGACGGCGACATCCTGGTCGTGTCCGGCGACATCGCTGATCCCAAGACGGCCGAGCGCGTCATCGCCGCAGGAGTGGATCGATTCGGGCGGATCGACACACTCATCAACAACGCGGGCATCTTCATCTCTAAGCCGTTCACCCGCTACACCGAGGAGGACTTCATGGCGGTCCTGGGTGTCAACATCGCTGGGTTCTTTCACGTCACGCAACGCGCCGCCGCCGAAATGGAGAAGAAGGGCAGCGGCCATATCGTACAGGTTACGACGAGCCTGGTCGCTCACCCAAACACGGCCGTGCCAGCGGCGCTCGCCGCGCTGACAAAGGGCGGATTGAACGCCGCGACCAGATCGCTTGCCATCGAGTATGCAAGCCGCGGCATCCGGGTGAATGCGGTCTCGCCCGGTGTCATCAAGACGCCGATGAATCCGGTCGAGACGCACGAAGCGCTTGGAGCCCTTCACCCCGTCGGACGCATGGGCGAAATCGCCGATGTCGTCGAGGCAATTCTCTACCTGGAATCGGCAGCCTTCGTGACCGGAGATATCCTGCACGTAGATGGCGGGCAAAGTGCTGGCCACTAAAGAAATTCGTTTCGCGCATCCAACTCGGCAAGGAGACACCACATGCCTATTGTTACTATTCAAGTAACCCGCGAGGGCACCAAGTCAGGAACAACGTCCGTCACAACGGAGGAGAAGGCGGCGCTAATCAGGGGCGCGAGCCAGCTCCTGCGCGATGTCCTGAACAAGTCTTTCGACTCGACTTTTGTCATCATCGAGGAGGTCGACACAGACAGCTGGGGCTGGGGCGGCTTGCCTACGCTCGACTACCAGCGCGCGCGCGCGGCGACAGGAACCTGACCCATGCCTATCCAACCGACGACAACAAAGAATGCTGGAATGGGACACCAAGATCGCCGGTGGGTCGATCTTTGCTGGTGATCCTACGTTGCAAGGGTCCAGATCCGCGCGCTCAACCATCAATAAGCTAGAAATTCTATTCGCCGCCACGGCGGTAGCTCACTTCTCGACCCAGACATTCGCACAAACCGCGAAGCCACAATACGAGTAGAAAGCTATGCTAGCTTAACAGCGTGTCCGAAAAACCGGCAGTAGGCTAGTGAGCCGAGGCCAAGTTAAGAGCAATGCCGGTCTTGAGCATGCCGCAACTAATGGAGGCTAACCATGAAAATCTTGATGGTATTGACGTCGCATGATCAACTCGGGAACACCGGCAAGCCGACCGGTTTCTGGCTAGAGGAGTTTGCGGCACCCTACTACGTGTTCAAGGACGCCGGAGCCGAGGTCACCTTGGCCTCGCCTAAGGGAGGGCAGCCGCCCATCGACCCCAAAAGCGACGATCCGAACACCCAGACAGAAGCGATGACGCGCTTCAAGAAAGACCCCGGGACTCAGCAGGTATTGGCGAATACCGTAAAGCTCGGCGACATCAAAGCGGAAGGCTTCGACGCCGTCTTCTATCCTGGCGGCCACGGTCCTATGTGGGACCTCGTCAATGACGAGAATTCGATCCGGTTGATCGAGGATTTTTACAACTCCGGCAGGCCGGTCGCCGCCGTCTGTCATGCCCCCGCTGCCCTCCAAAAGGTGACCTACAAGGGGCAGCCCATCGTCAAGGGTAAGCGCGTCACCGGCTTCACCAATTCCGAGGAAGACGCCGTCCACCTGACTAAGGTGGTGCCCTTCCTCGTCGAGGATGAGCTGAAGCGTCTGGGCGGCCACTTTGAAAAAGCTGGCGATTGGGCCGATTTCACCGTCGTGGACGGTCGGCTGATCACCGGCCAGAATCCTTCCTCGTCTAGCTCGGCTGCCAGGGAGTTACTCAAGCTGCTGGAGGCTTAGTTTTGGTTCTGGCGTGCGCCATAGGGTTTATGAGAGCAAAATCCCTTCTTAAAGTCGTTTTCAGATCGTCGAGGTTCTCGCCCCTCGGAGGATGCGCCTTTCTGCGCGCGGCCGAGGATAGTGACGACGAGGTGCGCGGCGCGGATGAGGCGGGGTGCGGCGTATCTCACGGGTGGAGCGAACGGCGGCGCGGACGAACAGGATAAATGACTTTGAGAGGGAAAGGTAGGCCGCATCCCGGCGCCGCTATTATGCGTTACGCGACCACGATTCACGTGTACGCTGCGCGGCTGACTGTTGGTGAAAGCCATGACGGCTGCTCCTTTGACCAAGGGCGATCCCCCAACGCTGCCGCCAAATGGCATCCAGACTATTGGACGATTGGTGTCGTCAATAACTTGAGATGGGGCTGCCGCACGGTCAATAAGGCTCCTGCACTGCCGACCGACACATGGCGCAATAGACGCCGTGATGAAGTCGACGTATATTTCCGCGCACGCGAGATCGGGAAAGGGACGGGATGGAGATCGATCGGCGCCGTGTTTTGGATGCACTACCGGCCATGATTTGGATCGCTTTGCCGGATGGGCGGGTTCATTTTATCAATCAACGCTGGTCGGCCTATACCGGGCTCGACCTGGAGCGATCTCGTGACTCGGGATGGCAGGCAGTGATCAATCCGGAGGATCTGCCATCTTTGCTGGAACGCTGGCGTTCGATACTTGCGTCATGTGAACCGGGTGAAATGGAAGCGCGTCTGCGGAGCGCTGCCGGGGAATATCGATATTTCGCAATCAACTGTAGCCCGGTATTCGACGATCTCGGCCGTGTCGTCGAGTGGTACGTGGTCAATGCTGAAATCGGGCACAGAAAACGTGCTGAAGAATCGCTGCGACGGCGAGAGGCGATCTTGGCTGCAGCCGAGCAGGATTGTCAGAAGAAGGCGCTCGAAGAAACCGAACGAAATCTTCACCGCATTCTCGGTTCAATCCCCGCCTTGGCATGGGCTGCCAAACCCGACGGCGAAGTCGAGTTCTTGAATCAGAATTTTCTCGACTATCTCGGCATTACCGCCGAGGAAGCCCAGGGCTGGGGTTGGACCGCATCAGCCCATCCGGACGACGTAGCTGGCTTGACTTCGACCTTGCAGGCTATCCTTGCTTCGGGAAGGCCCGGAGAGGCTGAAGCGAGATTGCGCCGCCGCGACGGACAATATCGATGGTTCCTAATCCAAGCCCATCCGCACCACGGCGACACCGACAATGTCGTGAGGTGGTACGGCACCATTATCGATATCGACGATCGCAAGCAAGCAAACGAGAGCCTCAGGGAAAATGAGCGCAATCTTGGCCTCATCGTCAACACGATACCCGTAATGGTGTGGTCGGCGCGTCCGGACGGTACTGCTGAATTCTTCAACCAGCACTATCTCTATTATGTCGGCCTCTCCATGGGTTCCAATGACTGGGAACCGACCACCGAGTTGTCCGAGTATTGGGATCTGACTGCCTCGGTCCATCCGGACGATGCAGCCGGTCTAGATGGGGCTTTTCAGGGCATATTTGCGTCCGGGCGCCCCGGCGAAGCTGAAGCACGTCTCCGCCGCTATGACGGCGAGTACCGATGGTGTCTATTCCGTGCAAATCCGCTCCGCGATGAAGCAGGAAACATCGTGAAGTGGTACGGCACAAACACCGACATCCATGATCGCAAGCGAGCCGAAGAAGCTCTGAAGCGCAGCGAGGCGTTCTTGGCGGAAGGTCAGTACCTTGCCGGCATGGGCAATATTTCCTGGAAGGTAAAAACGGGCGAGATTTTATGGTCGGAGCCTCTTTATCGAATCTTCGACTTTAAGCCTGGGACGGTCATAACGCTTGAACGGATCGTCAGTCGTGTGCATCCAGAAGATATGCACCTGATGGGTGTCATGCTCGACAAGGCACAACGGGGCGAGAGCGACTTTGAGTTTCAGCATCGGATCGTCTTGCCAGATCAGACGGTCAAGCACCTTCACCTGATTGCCCATCTGGCTAAGAACGATTCCGGTCAGATCGAATACATCGGTGCGGTCCTCGACATCACGCAACGTCACCGGTCTGAAGAAGCGCTGGAGAAAATCCGATCCGAACTTGCACGCACCACTCGCATCATGAGTTTGGGCGCCCTGACGGCATCGATCGCGCATGAAGTAAGCCAGCCGCTTTCAGGTATTGTCACCAATGCTGGCACCTGCCTGCGGATGCTGGCGGCCGATCCGCCGAACGTCGATGGAGCGCGGGAAACCGCGCGGCGCACCATCCGGGACGGCAATCGCGCGGCCGAGGTGGTCGCGCGGCTTCGCTCTCTGTTCCAGAAAAAGTCTGCAACTATCGAGCCAGTCGATCTAAACGAGGCCGCAGTTGAGGTGATCGCACTGTTTTCCGGTGAACTTCAACGAAACAGGGTGCTGCTTCATACCCAACTCGCAGGCGGGCTACCCTTCGTAGGCGGCGACCGTGTTCAATTGCAGCAGGTCATCATGAACCTGCTGCGCAATGCCGCCGACGCAACGATCCCAGTCGACGATCGGCCAAGACTTGTCGTGCTGGGAACCGAACTTGGCGAGGACGGGAATATCCGCCTCTTCGTTCGAGACGCTGGCGTCGGACTTGATCCACACGGGTCAGAGCGGCTTTTCGAAGCTTTCTACACGACCAAGGCTGAAGGTATGGGCATAGGGCTTTCCGTCAGTCGTTCGATCATCGAAAGCCATGGCGGCCGTCTTTGGGCAGAGGCAAATGAGGGTCACGGTGCAACTTTCTCTTTTTCTATTCACGAGTATGTACGGCCGGAGGTACCTGTCCACTTCTCATCGGTCATGCCGACGCCGGTCAGCGCCTCAATAAACCGAGATTTTGCATGAGAGACCTCCGCCCCCTTGTGTCGATTGTGGATGACAACGAGTCGGTGCGCGAGTCGCTACCCGATTTGCTTAGAGAGTTCGGTTTCCGTGCCGAAGCGTTTTCTTCGGCCGAGGAGTTTCTGGTGTCCAGCGCTATCGATCAGACAGACTGTCTGCTTCTTGACGTCTACATGCCCGGCATGACAGGGCCAGATCTTGAACGAGAGTTGGCGCGCCGAGGTCAGTCTATCCCAATCGTGTTCATTACAGCGCCAAGGGACGAAAGGGTTCCACCGATTCTTCTCAAAAAGGGTTCGGCCGGATGCCTGATCAAGCCGTTTAGCGACACAGCGCTGCAGAAGGCGCTCGACCTAGCCCTCGAGTCCGACTGAGCGCAGCGGGGTTTCGCGGCCTCCGGCAGAGGTATTTCGAATTAGTAGAATTCTACGCACCCGGCTCACCGTAATGCGTGCCCGGGATCACGGAATCATTGCGTCCGCGCCTAAGCAATCCAAAGGTATCGCCAAGACCTTCGTGCAATTGTTTTCGGCCCGGTGCCGGACAAATCTGGCACGAGCATCTGACGCGCAAAGGAGATCAAGGTGAACGCCATTCTGGCGAGCGGCGAAGCCGCGACCAAAATCCCGAAGGCGCGCCCAGTCGACATGAAGCTTGAGGTTGCTGCCATCCCGGTTGCGGATATCGATCGCGCCCGGGAGGGAACGGCCATAGTAGAAATGGTTCCGGGCACGGCCCGCCGTCAACTCGGCCTCCAAGAGTCCGCTGGCCATCGCACAAGGCCAGCTTCACCGATGCCGGCCGGCGGCCTTGCCGGTCCCCTCCCCCGCCGCGCGCGATGGTCTCGACCGGCATCGGTCCTCTTTCGCTCACACCACTTTCTCGACAGCTTGCCAGGAAACAAAACAACACCAGAGGAATCGGAAAATGGATAAGATCGAAGCTTCAGAAGGTATCAATCGAGATCGACGCCGACTTCTGGCCGCAGTCACGACCGGCATCGTGGTTGCTGGTGCGACAATGCTGCTTCCGTCATTGCCGAGTGCGGCAGCCTCTAGCGACGCCATCCATCCTTTCCACATTCATGTTCCGAAAAAGGAACTCGTCGATCTTCGCAAGCGACTTGCTGCTACGCGGTGGCCCGACAAGGAGACCGTCGCCGATCAGTCGCAGGGTGCTCAGTTGGCCAAGCTGCGGGGCCTAGTTCAGTACTGGGGCACCGATTACGACTGGCGAAAGATAGAAGCGAAGCTGAATGCACTGCCGCAGTTCATCACCAATATCGATGGGACCGACATTCACTTCATTCATGTTCGTTCCCGTCAAAAGAATGCGCTTCCCTTGATCATCTCGCACGGCTGGCCCGGATCCATAATTGAGCAACTCAAGATCATCGGCCCCCTCACGGATCCAACAGCGCACGGAGGTACCGCCGAGGAAGCATTCGACGTCGTTATCCCCTCATTGCCCGGCTTCGGCTTCTCGGGCAAACCGACCGGCACCGGGTGGGACCCCGACCATATCGCGCGAGCTTGGGCCGATCTGATGAAACGCCTTGGCTACACGAACTACGTCGCCCAAGGCGGCGATTGGGGCAGTGCGATCTGCAACTCCATGGCGCGTCAGTCTGCTCCCGGATTGCGCGGTATTCATATCAATCTGCCGGCAACGGTGCCGCCGGAAGCGGCCGTGGCACTCGGCGGCGGGGCGCTACCGGCAGGCATCTCCGATCAGGAGCGCGCAGTCATCGAAGCGCTCATGATGTCCGGAAAGAATGGGAACCTGGCGTATTTCACGATGATGTCGGCGCGGCCCCAGACGGTGGGCTATGGCACGACGGATTCTCCAGCCGGCCTTGCGGCGTGGGTTCTCGTGCACCCCGGCTTCTCGCACTGGTCGTACGGTGCCGATCCTGAAAACTCGCCAACGAAAGACGACGTGCTGGACAACATCACGCTCTACTGGCTCACGAAAACCGGGGCCTCGTCGGCGCGACTCTACTGGGAGAATGGCACCCACGGCAGCATCATCTTCGCGGCCGCGCAAAGGACCTCCGAGATATCGCTCCCGGTCGCCATCACCGTGTTTCCTGAGGACGTGTACAAGCCGCCAGAGACATGGGCGCGCCGTGCTTACCCCAACCTGACCTACTTCCACGAGGTCGACAGGGGCGGACACTTCGCTGCGTGGGAGCAGCCAGAATTGTTCAGCGCGGAGCTTCGCGCGGCGTTCCGGGGCCTCCGGCAGGCCTGACTATCTTTCACCACATCTCACCCGACCGAACATGACCGGGAGGATGGGCGCCACGATTTGTAAGAGGCTGACATGAAGGTAAGGCAGGATGGTGCGTTCTTGTTGATCGCTGGAAGCGATATCACGCTCCACGCAGGTCGGGCGCAGTACAATAGATGGAACAAATGCCCGGGATAACACGGACGGACCTGCAGAGGCATGATCTCAGGGTCCCGGGACAGGAAGCCGTTCAGACGCGGGTAGACTTCGCGCTCGGAGCGACGTTTCCCATGCATCGGCATCACGGTGAAGAGGTCGTCTACGTCCTCGCCAGGCGACACTGCTTCGGGCGCAGCGCTCGCTCCCAAGCATGCTTGTCAGCCCGGGTTGCACGATACGTTTGTGCACCGCCATTGCGCGAGATCTCGCGACATATGGTCGATGGGGATCGCCCGAGACTTCGTGCAATAGCGCGGATTGCGAGACCCGCCGCGATCCCGCGAGAGATCTCTTCGCGCTCCGCCAGCCCGAGCGCCGAGGCCGCTCTACGCCTTGCTGACGGAGCAATGCCGCCGTGTAAGGATACGATCCGCTGAACGCCGGTCTTGTCCCGGCGGTCCAGTGCCCGCGAGATCGACGAAATGCTCTGACCTTGCTTCCATCGCTCCCAAAGCTCGGCCTTCTGCGCTGACGTAAACCAGATCCGTGACCTCACCATGCAACACCTCCTCATCTCTCAGATTAAGAGTGTTGCGGCGACCTATTGAACCCACCGGCGCAAAGCGGTCATCATCGCCTGAGCCCTTCATTGGCAGCTTCGGGTCACGACGAGAAGTCCGCGGTGACGGCGCCGGCATTCTCCAGTCTCGATCCGACGGGGTCGCGGGTGCAACAAGCTGTTGCACAACTCTGCTATCTATAACGCCCATGCCTGACCCGAACTACCTCACCCCTGAAGAAGTCATCGCTCGCTATCGCGGACAGCTAAGCGAAGGGACTCTTCGCAACTGGCGTTGCATGCGGATCGGGCCATCGTTCCCAAAGATCGACAAAGCAATCCTCTGTCCGAGCGGCGAGTTGGATCGCTGGGACAAATCGATCCTCGTCGTCTGCAGACCCACACGCGAACTGCCACGGGAAAAGGCGACACCGCCAGAGTAGCAGAGAGGCCGTTCAGTCGTGCCGAGAGGCCGCTGGCTAGATAGATAAGCGTTCGGAATCCGTGCTTGATCGGGACGTCAGGGTACTGCACAAATGCAACCATTCCCATGCGTGAAAGATCATAAGTGGTCACTCAGCACACACCCCAGTTAACGACCCCTGCCCTCCACGGTTGGCTAGCAAGTATCTGATAAATCTTCTGTTTCTGTGCTTGGTGTGTTGATGCACAACGATCCCGCTCGACACCCCACGGTCATTGTGGATCACGACCGGTCACGATTGGATCTAAATTCCACCTGAAATCAGAGATTTGCGAGTTTCACTTTGCTCCGCCCAACCTCCGGGCAACGGATGATAGCAAGCAAATGTGGGGCAGTTGTCCGGTGAGGACGATGTTGGAGGCAAGACACGCGCCCTTCCCTGCGCCGCAATGCAGCGCGATTTCGCGCCTCAACCTCCCGAACGCCGGACATCGGCAACCGCCGCTCGCTGAAAGCAGCTTGTAATGGCCAAACTGGCCTGCGATCGGGATGACTGAAACTGGGCCGGTAGCGGTCTCGGATCTTCAAGAGCGGACCTTCAGGTTGAGCATCGTCGTGATCTGACCCGTTTTCGCCGTTCGGTCATAAGATTCCAATGTCCTGATCCAGGGCGACGAACGACCCTTCCGCCGAGACTAAGGGAATCTGTTGGGTGCCGGCCACGACGCTCAAATAGGGGTGCTGCTGTCCGACGCGCGACAGTCGTGTTAGGCTTTTCCGCTGAGGGCTACCGCCATGTTGGACATCGCCTCTTGGCTCGCCCACCTAGGGCTGGACAAGTACATAGAAACTTTCACCGCGAACGAAGTCGACTTCACCGCGCTTCGTCATCTCACCGAAGATGATCTGAAGGAGCTGGGCTTGCCGCTCGGCCCGCGCCGCAAGGTGCTTGCCGCGATTGCCACGCTAGATACCGACGCCGGGTCGATGCCACCCCCAGCGCCAGCTCCAGTGCCGGCGCCGCGCGTACGCGGGGCTGAGCGGCGGCAGTTGACTGTGGTGTTCATCGACCTCGTGGGGTCGACGGAGTTGTCCCAGCGGCTGGATCCCGAGGAAATGCGCGAGGTCTTTCGCGCGTACCAAAGTGCGGTATTTGCGGAGATCGTCCGGTACGAAGGCATTGTCGCCAAGCTCATGGGCGATGGCGTCCTCGCCTATTTCGGTTGGCCCGCAGCGCACGAGGACGATGCCGAGCGGGCGGTACGCGCCAGCCTCGCCGCAGCGGCGGCTACCGCTGACCTGACGACCGCGGCGTGTGAGCCCCTCGCCACCCGAATTGGGATTGCCACCGGTCTCGTCGTGGTCGGCGACTTGGTTGGGGAAGGGTCCGCACAGGAGGAGGCGGTGGTCGGCGAAACGCCGAACCTGGCGGCACGCCTACAGGCCTTGGCCGAGCCGAACACCGTCGTGATCGCCGATGGCACCCAGCGACTGGTTGCCGGATTGTTCGATATAGTTGATCTCGGCCATCGGCAGATCAAGGGCTTCGCTGCACCTGTTCGCGCGTGGCATGTCACGGGCGAGGCCGATACAGAGGGACGCTTCGACGCGGTGCATGGCGTCTCGACGCCCCTGGTCGGACGGGCTGAGGAACTCGACCTGCTGCTTCAACGCTGGCAGCAGGTTCGAGGACGCAAGGGCCAGGCCGTGCTGCTGTCTGGTGAACCTGGCATAGGCAAGTCGCGGCTCATCGCCGCGCTGGGAGAGCGATTGACTGGCGAGCCGCACGCTCGCTTGCGGTACTTCTGCTCCCCCTACCACGCTCACAGCGCGCTCCACCCGGTGATTAGGCAGCTCGAGCGTGCTGCGGGACTGCTGCGCGACGACAGTCCGGACACGAAGCTCGACAAGCTCGAAATCCTCTTGCGGCAGTCTGCCTTCGACGTCGCACAAACGGTGCCACTTGTAGCGGAGCTGTTGTCGATCGACACCTCTGGCCGGTATGCGCCACTGAAACTGCCACCCCAGGTGCGGAAGTCCCGAACACTGGCGGCTCTGGGCGGGTTGGTCGGAGCCTTGGCGGCGCGACAGCCTGTCATCATGATCGTCGAAGATGCCCATTGGATAGACCCCACGACCAGCGAATGGCTGGACCTGCTGTTCGACGGTCTTCAAAACCTGCCGGTACTGCTGATCATCACCTTTCGCCCCGAGTTCCAGCCGCGATGGACGCTGTTCTCGAACGTCACAGCGTTGTCGCTGAGCCGGCTCGATCGCGACGAGGGATCAGCAATCGTCGACAGGGTGAGCGGTGGCAAGAAGCTGCCGACCGACGTCAAGAACCAGATCCTGGCAAAGACGGAAGGTGTGCCCCTGTTCGTGGAGGAGTTGACCAAGACAGTGATCGAATCTGGCCACCTAGCCGACGCCGGCGATCACTTCGTCCTGTTGGGGCCATTGCCTCCGTTAGCGATTCCGTCAACGTTGCACGATTCGCTGATGGCCCGTTTGGACCGGCTCGCCCCGGTCAAAGAGGTAGCACAGACCGGCGCTTGCGTCGGTCGCGCTTTCCAGTATCGTCTCCTTGCCGCCGTCACTGGCTACGACGCCGCCCGGCTGGACGACATCTTACGCCAGCTTGAAAGCTCAGAACTTGTTTTTCGGAGTGGTGTCCCGCCCGAGGCCACCTACACATTCAAACACGCACTGGTCCAGGACACCGCCTACCAAAGCCTGCTGAAAAGCAGGCGCCAACGTATCCACGCGAGAATCGCCTCGACGCTGGAATCGCAGTTCCCCGAAAGTGTCGAAGCCGAACCTGAAACACTGGCGCACCATTACGCTGCCGCAGGCCTTCTTCAGCAAGCCGTCGCCTATTGGCTGAAGGCTGGCCAACAAGCGCTTAAGCGATCGGCCCATCCCGAAGCGATTGGCAACTTGGGCAAGGGACTCGAACTCGTAGCCCGTCTGCCGGACACCGAGGGTCGACTGCGACAGGAGATTGAACTCCAGACAGCGTTGGGCGTGACTATGATTGCAACCAGAGGCTTTGCATCGCCGGAAGTCCTGCAGGCCTTCTCCAAAGCCCGTATGCTTTCCGAGAAACTGGATGATAGGGACCAACTGTTCGTCGCTCTCTGCGGTGAAGCCTCATATCAAGTGATTTCCGGCAATTTGCGCGCGGCTGACGAACTTGGCCTTCAATGCCTGGAGCTCGCACGGGCATCCGGCGATCACACCCTGCTCCTTGAGGCACACCATCGACAATGGGCCACCAAGTCTTACATGGGAGACTATGCTGCGGCCGAACACCATCTAAATTACGGTCTCGCCAACTACGACCGAGATCGGGATCATCGCTTGACTCACTTCTATACAGGGCATGATCCAGGCGTCTGCTGCAGGAACTACTCTGCACTGATTCTTTGGCTTCGCGGTTATCCTGATCAAGCTCTCGAGCGATGCCGAGACGCCGTGGCCTTGGCCGAAGGAATGTCTCATCCGTTCACAATGGCGTTGGCGCTGTCAAACTTCACCGACCTTTATCTGTTGCGGCACGAACCCGACAAAGCGCGCCGCACTCTGGATAGGACAATCGCGCTGTCAAAGGAATTCGGCCTGCAGCGCGAGAACGTCGAGGGCAGGTTCCAACTCGGATGGGCGCTCGTTGAAGAGGGACATTTGATGGAGGGTATCCAAGAGATGCGCGAGGGACTTGCAGCTATCACAGCGATGGGTGCGGCAGCTGGCTTGCAACATAACCTTTGTGTCCTGGCGCAGGCCTGTATCGAATGTGGTGAAGCGAGCGAGGGACTTGATCTGCTGGAGAGGGCCTTGAGCATGACCGATTCTGGCGCAAGATTTCTCTTGCCGGAGTTACTGCGCACGAAGGGTGAACTCCTGCTGCGGCAAAACTCGCAGGATGATGGCGCAGAAGGCTGGTTCCGACGGGCGGTTACAATGACCCGTGACGATGGTACGAAATCACTCGAACTCCGGGCCGCGCTTAGCCTCGCGCGTCTGCGCCGCGACCGTGGGAACGACGGAGAGGCGCGCGACTTACTCGCCCCGATCTACGCCTGGTTCACGGAAGGTCTCGATACCCGCGATCTTGTCGACGCCAAGGAATTCCTGAACCTTTAGATGGAAGTGCAATTTGCTCGAGCTCGCTTCGAGCAAGCTCCTCCCCGTAATTGCCTGAAGCTGATCTCGTGAAATCTTCGAGTAGACCATTCACCTAGGTCGCGCCTAGCGGCGAGTGACCCGCTTTGTACCGAAGACGCGCCCTTCCGGCAGGGTCTGTATATGTCCGGGGTACGGCACAACCGCGACCTCCGGATGATCGTCGGCAAGGTCAGCTTTCAGGAGCCAACAAGCGATCTCTATGGCCGACATTGGGCGCATACCAGACATTCGGCATCTGCCCCCTCACGCCGCTCATCTCATGCCTTCCACATCGTCGACCGAAGAACCGCCTGCATATGTTCTGCCAGGTCGAGTTCACCGCGCGCCTCGATCTCTAAAAGATACCGAGCCTTGGCTAGGCGGTCGCTTCCCCCACCGCAGGGTAGCCGCAGATGGCGAGCAATGCCCTCTCCTCCTCCCGGCTGGCTCTGTCGGACTGGCTGTTGCCACCGCCCTTGTCATGCAGCGCTTCACCGAACACAGCATAGGCTATCTTGTGAGCCTCAATCAGCGCTCGCAGACTATCGGACGGTCCTCGGTCTCGACCTGGCGACGCTTTGCGCATTCGTGTCAGCATGGAGCGACCCTTGCCGGCGGCAGCCAGCGCGGCTGGGCGGTGCGCAGCGTCTGCGGAGGTCGGGCCCGACGAACACTCCGGTGGAAGCTTGGATCGGACGGCAGACGTGTCGCTAGCGGCGCGCTTTTATCCCGACTGCATCCGCAGTGCGGAGGATGGCGCCAGCCGACGAGCCGGCGCCGACGCTGGCGACGTCGGCACTCGGAGCAGCGGCGAAAGTTCGCTGCGGCAGCCGTGCCGGTCGCCCGCGCGCCGCGTGGTACCGTGAGAGCCACGTCTCCGAGGCCCATCAAGCAGATAACGCCGGGGCATCACATCAGTCTTACGCTCGGACACCGGCGGTTTCCCGATTTCGGTGAAGAATTTTGCAGACCTCCATCAACACGCGCCAGCGCCAATATGGGCGATCGCGTCTATCTCAACTTTTATTGCAGCCTCGGCGAGCGAGGCGACCTGGACCAGCGTGCTAGCCGGAAAATCGCCGGTGAAAACCTCTCTGCGGGCCTCCCACACCTTCTCGCGCTGTGTGATGTCGGTCACAAAAATCGTGACCTTCACCACGTCTGCCATCGCACCACCGGCCGCTTCCAAAAGGCTGCGGATCTTGGCGAATATGATCTTGGCCTGCTGGTATTCATCTCCCTCCGGGACGCGACCGTCCTTGCTACGCGCGGTCATTCCGGAGACATACGCGACACCATCGACTACCAAGCAGTTGGACCAGGTCTGAGGCGGCGGTTCGCCAACGTCTGGACTATGCACGCTGGCTATCTGAGCATCTGCTGCCATGCTGGCCTCCGTCGCCTTGCCCGGCCGCGGTTGGTCCGAGCAGCTATGTGAAACCCGGTCAGGAAGGATTCGCCGGGTCCGCCTCGCACGCTGGCCCGAAGGTTTTGCGCAAGACCTCGCGCACGCGGTTGGCATCGAGGCCGTTGGCGCGGACATGGGCCTCGACCTCGGTGAACGCGGCGTCAGGATCGGCTTGCAGTTTGAAACGCTTGTAGACGTCAGGATGCTCGATGCCCATCGCCTCTCCGAGCAGGCTTATGTAGTTGACGATGGCGAACGGGCAATTCGCTTCCGCCACACAAATCTCCCTCTGACAGGAATGATAGAGAGTTGCGAGAACGTCGACACGCGCGTCTTTCGCCGCATCCAGGATTCGGGCGATCTCCCTCTGCCACTGCGGTCGTCCGATCCGGCCGATCCATTTTGGGGCGCAATGCCGGCCGAGTGAAGTTGGATTTTCGATTTCTACCAGTTCAAGACCCGGAATAGCCCTCAGGATTGTTCGGGTGTTCTGCCAATCAAGGTCCGACTGATTGAAGCCGGTATGGTAGTGGATCGCCACCCGCTTCTCGACGCTACGGACGAACGGAACCCGGTCCAAGTGCCGCGCGATAAATGCGGTTACGTGCTCGTACGGGAAGGGTACGTCCTGCTCCTTCGTGACCACCTCGTCGTAGTGCTCGTGGCAAGACGGGCACCACATCAGCACGGTCTTGGCACCATACTTCGCGAAGTGCTTCATGCTGTTGGCGGCAAATGTTCGAGATCCCTTGGGATCGTTGTGTTGATGGTGGATAATACCGCAGCAATGCGCCGGTCCGCCGGCGGCGTTAAAGTCGAACCCCATTTTCCTCAATACCTCGATCACGGTTACTGCGAGATGCGCGGTCCGGAGCACATTGCATCCGAGATATAGGAGCAAGTCCTTTGGTTCGGGTGCCGCCGAAGGCCGATCGATGAAGGGTTTTTCGCCCGGCATGAACTGCAGGTCAGCCAGCGTATTGATTTCACCAAAATATTTCGCGAAAGAGAAACTTTCCATGGGCGATCCCCTTCTCTCGGTGACGCCAATTTGGACGGTCTCGACGGATGGATCGCTATCCTGCGGCGCGACCGCCTCCGCTCCGTTTCCCTTGTGAGGATGCGCTAATTAAATCGCATCAGCAAGCGTCACGATCTCCGGCGCCTTGATGCCGCCGGACCGACGTGAAGTCTACACTATGGGGGTGATGGACAATGTCCGGTTCTGGCGGCAGTCCGGTCTCGATAGCCTCTCGCAAAGTTCGTGCTCTCTTAGGGTACCTAGCACTTCGGCAGGGTATTGAACTTGCTCGTATGACCCTCACTGGCCTGTTGTGGGGCGAGCGCAACGGCGCCCCTGAGCCGAGGGCGGCGGTAGTCCCTGCGATCGTCACGCGTCCCGCAACACTGCGCGGCGTCTTGGCCGTGCAACTTCGTCGCTCGTGGGCCTTGTCCGATCAGGGAGCTGACATTGACGGGCGCTCCGGCCGGGCCGGGCTTGGTTGCGTGGACACGAAGAAGACGCATGCACGTCCTCCAAGTAGGCCGGATCAGTGGCCTTCCCGCCTGCCGGTCACCCCTAAATGTGAATGGGCGACGATCTTCGCCGACTCGCCAGCGTCGGCTCCTATACGATCGATGCCCTTACTTGCAAGAACTACCCTCATTACAGAACTCGCCGTTACATTGAATCGGGCGGCGCGAAGAAGCAGTTCATATACTCCTCACTTGGATGCAGGCAGATGTGAAAATCGTGATCACCGGACGGCAGCGCGTCTCCATACGGAATCTGAAACAAATGCTGTCGGGTCACCAGGTGGTGGTCGCCTGGAAGAAGTGTAACGGAAAAGCCGCTCGGTCCAGTCTTCACCGATGCGCCCGGGATGCGCTCGCAATCGCCTCCCATGTCATTTCCCTTGCAGCAAGCTGGCGGATAAGGCCAGCCGCGCGCCGCATCATGCGCGCCCGCGCTTCCGCCCGATATCAACACGCAAGCTGCTGCCAGCACAGCCGTGGGTTTCGAAGCCATCAAAGTTAGACCTGCTGTCCCTCGTCGCCAGCTGGCATGATCGGCCAAGACAACCTTGGTGTAACGAAAGGAAACCGATCAAACTCCGATTTTCTCCCGATTTGGAGTTTGATATGCTCCTGATCAGGTGTTCGACGTTCTGCGCAAGCAGAGAGATGCGGGATGAATCCGCGCTCATCCAAAACAATCGTGGTGAACGGCATCACTCTCGATTTTGCCGCCGGGTTTTTGCGCGACAGCCAAGGCAAGGATGTGGTCTTGCGCTCGCAAGCCTTCGCGGTGCTTGAATACCTCAGCAGGCATGCTGATCGCGTCGTCACAAAAGACGAGCTCATGCACGCGATATGGCCTGGTATTGCAGTAACCGACGACAGCTTGGTGCAATGCATCGGTGATATCCGCCGGGCACTGCGCGATAAGAACCAGACGGTTCTCAAGGTAGTGCCAAAACGCGGGTACAGACTCGCAATTGACGCCGAAGAATGGCCGATCGAACCGACAGGCCGGAGCTGGTCGGCAGCCATTATAGCTCTGGCCATTGCCTTGTTTGCGGCAGGACTCCTCTGGGGCTTTGATCATCGCGCCGCCGATGGGAGTGGCGCCGTGGCAGTTCTGCCCTCCGTTGCCGTGCTGCCATTTGGGATGATCGGTGGTGATGCGGACCAGCAGCGGCTGGCTGACGGCCTGACCGAGGACATCATCACTGACCTTGCCCGATTTCCAGAATTTCGGGTGATAGCTAGTAACACCACCGCAGCCTACAAGGAAAAGTCGTCTAACATGAAAGAAGTGGGGGCAGCTCTCAATGCTGCCTTCATCGTAGAGGGCTCGATCCAGCGCCAGGCCGATCGCGTCCGCATCACGGCGCAACTTGTTGAATCTGCGACCGGCAAGCACATCTGGTCGGACCGGTGGGATCGGCCCGAAAACGACTTTTTCGCGATTCAGACCGAGATCGCCGAGCAGGTCTCGAACCGGCTCGGCGGTGGCGCAGGCCTGATTCAGGAGGCGGGCCGCCGGGAGGCGCATCGCAAGCCGCCAGCGAACCTCAACGCCCTACGAGCTCTACCTTCTCGGCACCGAGCGGCTCGAGCGGGTCAATCGCGACGATCTGGAAGAGGCGATCCGGCTTCTCACACGGTCGCTGGAGCTTGATCCCTCCCTCGCCCGGGCTTGGATCGAGCTTTCGCACGCCCGCAAGGTCCTTGCCGGCTTCGGGGCGGAGCCTCTGCGGAACCAAAAGCTGGCTGCCGATGCTGCGATGCGCGCGGTCACGCTCGACCCGGGTGACGCCGAGGCGCATGTGGTCCGCGCGATTACCTTGGCCGAGAGCGGCGATCTGGCGAAGGCGAAGGCGGAGTTCGACACGGCCCTCAGCATGGCGCCGAACGAGTTCGAGATCCTGACCTTCTACGTTACCTGGGCGGCCATGTTCGGCGAGCCCGAACGCGGAGCCGAATTGGCCGACAGGGCGATCAGCCTCAACCCGAACTTCCCGATGTGGAGCACCCGTCCTCTCAACGTCGCCTACTTCTGGGCCGGCCGTTACGAGGACGCCCTGCGCATGACGGACCGGCTCGGCCCTGACAATTACGATCGCTGGGTGGGGACGTTTCGAGCTGCCGCGTTTGCCGCTCTGGGCCGGACGGATGAGGCGCGGACGCTTGTCGCGTTCACCCTCCAGAAGTATCCGGACTTGAGCATAGAGGGAATAGTCGCCAACCTCCCCTTCACCGAGGTACAGCGGAACCGGCTGATCGAAACGATGAGCCTCGCCGGCTTTCCACGCTGTGCCAAGTCTGAGGACCTCGCCAAACTTGATAAGCCGGTCCGGTTGCTCGGATGCAAGTCGCCGTAGACGGCAAGCAACAGTCTGCATGATCGACGGGGGCGCATTCTGTTCGCCCGAAGGCACCGTAAGGAGGTACCGCCATGATTATCCGCATTTATCGCGGCACGGTCTTTGCTGGAAAGCAGCGTCTCTGGCAGGATCGTGTTGAGTCGCTTTCTATTCCCTGGCTGAGGAAGCAGGCAGGCCTCATCGCCTTTTACCCCGGTAAGCCACCTGCGGATAGTGCGGGCCGGACGTTCTGCATGGTGATGGTCTGGGACAGCCTGGAGTCGGTGAAGGCTGCTATCGGGCCAGACTGGAATAACGCGATTTATCATGGCGATGAAGCCGAGTTGATCGAGTCTGCTCAAGTCGAGCACTTCGAGCTCTTTCCGTAGGCTGTCGAGTGCAGGGCAACAATGGGGCCGCTTGCGGACTGGCAGCTTCAGGCTGCGAATCTTCGTGAGTGGACATTATGGACGGCGCGAGCATCGTCGTGAGCTGCCCGAAGGCGACCTTCGGTTCGTCACACTGCAAGGTCCGCAGAGAGTGGATTGCTGCCCTCTGTCTCAGCATCGGAACGGCGAAGGGGCGCGCCAGAAGCCGACCTCTCAGTTGACCGGCTGCGCCTCGGGGAATCTCAATCCCTCGGTCAGCACGAACAGAGAGTGGCCCGG
>NZ_JBWLUY010000110.1:0-310 GCF_057784295.1 Mesorhizobium sp. CNPSo 4688 | reverse complement strand
ATTAGACTAGGACCGGACAGACCGAACACGCTTAACACGGAAGGCAGACAGCCAGCCAAGCGCGTCTGGTGGTGCGGCAGAAGGACCGGACATGAAGGAGGTCAGCTTGCCGCAGTCAGACATGCCGGTTGCGCTGCTCATGTTCACCCTCGGAGTGGAAGCCGGGCCACTCTCTGTTCGTGCTGACCGAGGGATTGAGATTCCCCGAGGCGCAGCCGGTCAACTGAGAGGTCGGCTTCTGGCGCGCCCCTTCGCCGTTCCGATGCTGAGACAGAGGGCAGCAATCCACTCTCTGCGGACCTTGCAGTGT
>NZ_JBWLUY010000109.1:0-333 GCF_057784295.1 Mesorhizobium sp. CNPSo 4688 | reverse complement strand
GCCAATCGCCGCGGCAGCCATTGGTCGCTGCTGTTCGTTGATCGCCGCGAGCGGGAACGGCCGGTTGCCTATCACTACGACTCGAACGGGAGATACAACGAGGCGCCCGCAGGACAACTCGCAGCAAGGCTGGGCGCGCGCTTGGAGTCACCCCGCATCCCCCAACAGCGAAACGGTCATGATTGCGGCGTCTTTGTGGTGGACGGCACGCGCGAGCTGGTTAGGCGATTGGCGCAACCAGGGCAGCCAGTCCAGCTGGACCTCGACGGGCTCCGTGCCGATCGGCAGGCACTGCAAAACCGACTGAGGGGCTGAAGCTTCGCCATGGCGGGA
>NZ_JBWLUY010000108.1:0-352 GCF_057784295.1 Mesorhizobium sp. CNPSo 4688 | reverse complement strand
CCACCACCAGTGCCACCACGACGCCGACGAAACAGAATGCGACCCAGACGCTGGTCATGGATTGCTTCACTCAGCTAAGCCGGCATCGTGGTGTACGATCGCGTCTAGAAGAGCCTCGTACACACTCCCGGTTTCTTCCTCGATCTCAACGCTACTGATGCCGATCGCTTTGGCGTCAGCGAATAGCTTTTGGGTGAGCTCGGCAACAGAGATGATGTCAGCGCCGACGGTCTCGGGGACGTTGGCCGAAATCCACTTGTACAAAAAGTCGGTGCCGCGGGTGCTCATCAGAAGATAAGCTGACGACGTTTATTAGGTTCCGCTGATGTGCTTCCCCAACGTCAGAACGACG
>NZ_JBWLUY010000107.1:0-369 GCF_057784295.1 Mesorhizobium sp. CNPSo 4688 | reverse complement strand
GCCTACGAGCGTATCGACGAGCCGCAGTTCTGGGTCGAGGCTTACCTCGCCGCATGTCACGCTATGTGCGGCCGCGACGTGCGTGCTGCGGACCATCGCGATCGGCTGTTCACCATGCGACCCGATTTCAGCCTGAGCCTCTTCCGCAGGGGTCTCCCCATACGGAACGAGGCTAGCCTGGACCGGTTCCCCGAAACGTTCCGAAGGGCCGGGCTGGAGAATTAGACTAGGACCGGACAGACCGAACACGCTTAACACGGAAGGCAGACAGCCAGCCAAGCGCGTCTGGTGGTGCGGCAGAAGGACCGGACATGAAGGAGGTCAGCTTGCCGCAGTCAGACATGCCGGTTGCGCTGCTCATGTTCACCC
>NZ_JBWLUY010000106.1:0-370 GCF_057784295.1 Mesorhizobium sp. CNPSo 4688 | reverse complement strand
CTTTACTGTAGCCTGATATTGAATTTTGGTACAGTTTGTACAGGATAGGCGGGAGCCATTGAAACCGGAGCGCTAGCTTCGGTGGAGGCGCTGGTGGGATACCGCCCTGACTGTATTGAAATTCTAACCTACGGGTCTTATCGACCCGGGAGACAGTGTCAGGTGGGCAGTTTGACTGGGGCGGTCGCCTCCTAAAAGGTAACGGAGGCGCCCAAAGGTTCCCTCAGAATGGTTGGAAATCATTCGTAGAGTGCAAAGGCATAAGGGAGCTTGACTGCGAGACCTACAAGTCGAGCAGGGACGAAAGTCGGGCTTAGTGATCCGGTGGTTCCGCATGGAAGGGCCATCGCTCAACGGATAAAAGCTACCC
>NZ_JBWLUY010000105.1:0-390 GCF_057784295.1 Mesorhizobium sp. CNPSo 4688 | reverse complement strand
GCATTACGTGAGTCCCTTGAGACACAAAAAATGATCGCAGCCACCAAACAAAAAAAGTGGTGGAAATTTTGGAAGGGCAATTGATTGCCCGTTTTCACCGCTCTAATTCATTGTCCTTGTATTTATTGGCTTCTCTAGGCATTCCAGCCGTACGGAAAAACGATGCCGCTAACTTCCGCATCTTTGGCAATTTTTCTTTAGCCCACTGAACCATTTTGTCTTTCCATTGTTCCAGTACGGCAACTCTCTCTTTTAGTGTCTTATTTTCCTTTTTTAACGCCTTGTTTTCTCCAGCCACTTTTTCAAGCGTTTGATTCTGCTTCTTGGCGAAACTCAAAACCTCAGCATACTGCCCGTTTCTCTTATCAAGTTCCTGTTTTAGTTTTAGGC
>NZ_JBWLUY010000104.1:0-424 GCF_057784295.1 Mesorhizobium sp. CNPSo 4688 | reverse complement strand
CCTAGGGCGTGGACTCAACGTGTCGCAGCCAAATCCTTAGGGAGGCGAGGGTAAGAGTTGCGAGGAAGTTTCGACCAAGCTTGTCGAAGCGGGTAGCGGCCCTGCGGAACTGCTTGAGTTTGCAGAAGAAGCGCTCGATGCGGTTTCGCTCGCGATAGAGATCTGGCGCGACAAATCTCTTTGCCTTTACGTGCCGACGGGTCGGGATGTGAGCACACCCGCCAGTCTCGGCAACAAGGGCGACGAACGGCCAACTGTCATAGCCTTTGTCGGCGACAAGCGCCTTTGCTGGCGCCAGCCCTTCGATCAGTTGCGGGGCGAATGTCTTGTCGGATGCCTTTCCCTCCGAGATGAGGAGACGGATCGGCAGGCCGTCTTGATCGACGAGCGCGTGGACCTTGGTACTCAGTCCGCCATGAGAACG
>NZ_JBWLUY010000103.1:0-427 GCF_057784295.1 Mesorhizobium sp. CNPSo 4688 | reverse complement strand
AGGATCCGGGACTTGAAGAACTTCGTTTCCCGGATGGTGATCGTGCCGGCAATCAGATCGACATCACCAAGATCGAGACGCGCGAGTTCCCCCAGCCGCAACCCGCAGCAATAGGCCAATACCAGCATCACGTAGAGGCTCACCGGTCGCAGCGGTGACCGCGGTGAAGGGTAGGATTGGGCGATATCGAGAAGCCGACGGATCTCTTCGACACTGTAGATGTAGGGCCGGCGCCATTGCTTCGCGACCTGCTGTCCCGGCCGCGGGTCGGGACGTTTGTGTCGCGCGTCATGGAAAATTGCCCCCTCGGCGCCACGAGGAATTGCCCCCTCAGTGGATAGCTGAGGAGAGAGCAAATGAACGAACAACGAATCACGGAAAGCCCGTCGTGGATTGATCCACGGGGGCAGGTGATGAAGACGCCGGA
>NZ_JBWLUY010000102.1:0-434 GCF_057784295.1 Mesorhizobium sp. CNPSo 4688 | reverse complement strand
GGCGAATGTCTTGTCGGATGCCTTTCCCTCCGAGATGAGGAGACGGATCGGCAGGCCGTCTTGATCGACGAGCGCGTGGACCTTGGTACTCAGTCCGCCATGAGAACGGCCAATGGCGTTATCCGGACCCCCTTTTTACCGCCCGCCGCGTGCTGATGGGCGCGGATTATCGAACTGTCGATCAGATGCAAAGACTGTGGTGACTTAGCCGCCAGCGCTTCAAACATCGCCAACCAGACACCTCTTTTGGCCCAACGGTTGAAGCGGTTGTAGACCGTGGTGTAGGGGCCATACCGCTCGGGCAGATCGCGCCAAGGCGATCCGGTCCTCAGAACGTAAAATATGCCATTGACCACCCGCCGATCGTCGACCCGCTTCTTGCCCAAGCCATGTGGCGGCAAAAGCGGTTCCACGATTTGCCATTCTGCTTCGCT
>NZ_JBWLUY010000101.1:0-496 GCF_057784295.1 Mesorhizobium sp. CNPSo 4688 | reverse complement strand
CTGGCTAACCTGGCAAACGGCTTCAGCAAGTGGCCGGAACAGGCGGGTTGTCGCGAGGCCACAGCCACGATCGCCGGTGAGGTGCTTCGCCGTGCCGACCAACTCTCTGAATTTACTCCGCAGACCCTGGCTAACCTGGCAAACGGCTTTAGCAAGTGGCCGGAACAGGCGGGTTGTCGCGAGGCCACAGCCATGATCGCCGGTGAGATGCTTCGCCATGCCGACCGTCTATCCGACTTTATTCCTCGGAACCTGTCGAACCTGGTAAACGGCTTCAGCAAGTGGCCGCATGTGGAGAGCTTGCGCGCCTCAATCGCGATCGCTGGCGAGCTGCTTCGCCGTTCCGGCCAACTCTCTGAATTTACTCCGCAGGAGATGTCGAACCTGGCAAACGGCTTCAGCAAGTGGCCGGAAGCCGCGGAGTGTCGCGAGGCTATAGCCCTGATCGCCGGTGAGATGCTTCGCCGTTCCGACCAACTCTCGGACTTTACTCCGC
>NZ_JBWLUY010000011.1:0-266625 GCF_057784295.1 Mesorhizobium sp. CNPSo 4688 | reverse complement strand
GCTGGTGAAGGCTCATATAGGCCGAGTCCAGCCAGAGCGGCGCAACAAAAAAGGCCGCCTTTCCGGCGGCATTTTGTTAATTATATCAAATATTTATAGCGAAGATGTAATCTGCAGTTCGCTGGCGCCATCGAGTGCGTAGACGTCGTCGCGGAACTGCACAACGCCCGGACCCGTCGACCACGCCGACAGATAGAGGAAGTGCACCGGCACCGGGTTGACGACCTGCACAGGCGTGTTCTCACCGGTCTTGATGGTCGCCTCGAAATGCTGGCGGTCCCAACCGGGGGTGTCGCGCAGGATCCAGGTGACGAGGTCGCGCACATTCTGCACGCGCACGCAGCCCGAGGAATCGAAGCGCATCATCTTGCCGAACAGGCTCTGCTGCGGCGTGTCGTGCATATAGACGCCGTCCGGGCTTGGGAAGTTGATCTTGACCGAGGCCATGGCGTTGCCTGAGCCCGGATCCTGACGGAAGCGGTATTTGGCGGCGTCGTCCGTCGACCAGTCGACGTTCATTGGATCAACTTCGCTGCCATCCGGCGCGAACAGGCGAATATGGCTGTCCGTGAGGTAGCTGGGGTTCTTCCGCATCAGCGGAATGATGTCCTTGCGCACGATCGAGACCGGCGCATTCCAGTAGGGATTGACGATGATCTCGTTGATCTTGGAATTGACCACCGGCGTCTGGCGGTCGATCTTGCCGACGATTGCGGTGTGACGCAACACGACGCGGTCGTTCTCGACCGCCTCGATCTGTGCCGCCGGAATGTCGACCAGCACATAACGGCTGCCCAGCGTGCCGGCCTTTTCGCGCAGCCGCTCCAGATTGGTCTGCAGCTGGCCGAGGCGGATCTGCGCCGAAACATTCATCGCGGCATAGGTGTATTTGCCCATGGCGCCGTCTGCCGGCAGGCCGTGGCGGGTCTGGAAGCGCTTGACCGCCGCGTCGACATAGGAATCGAACGACGTCGAAATGCCGGCGCTCTGCGCCAGGTCGCCCGAAATTATCAGCCGCTTGCGCAGCGGCACGACATCCGGATCGTCGACGCCGAGTTGTAGCTTCTTGGTCGCCGGAACGTCTTGCCAACCGCCTTGGGCGACAATGTTCTGATACTGTGCCACCGCCTGTTCGGTGAAAGCGACCGTCTGCAGGCTGAAGATCGGCAGCGTCGAGGCGACCTTGCCGCCTTCCGAGGCGCGGGCGTCGAACTGGTCGTCCCAATTGCCGCGGGCCGAGGATTTCAGGATATCGTCGATGACGTCCTGCGCGCTGGCGACATTAGCGACCATGGCGACGGCGAGCGCGGAGGCTCCGGAAAGGAAAAAGCGGCGGCTGGTTCTCATCGACGTTCCAGACATTCTTGTAGCGTTTGGCGCATAGCGTTCCGCTACTTGCTCGATCATTGGGCGATATCGCCCGCACTCTAAAGTTGGCACTGTTAACAATTAGCCAACCATGACCTGCATCACTCAGCCGTGAAAAAGCGGACCGCGATGCGACATTGCGGGCGCGCCGATGGCTTACGCCGCTGCATCACCCGCATCCTCGCTTCCACCGCGAATATGGCGGCAACGTGGCTTTGCGTCGAATTTGGAACCGCCAGCAATCTGAAATGGAATGACCGGTGCTTTTCGGCACCGTTCCCTGACTGTTCCCTCTAAGCCCCAAGTCTCGCTGGTCCGGCTCAGTTCTTTGCGTTGCCTGCCAGCTCCGAACAACGCTGCAGCACCTGGTTTTCCGGATAGCGCAGCAACTTGTTGTCATCGAGCTTGAGCAGCAGCGTTCGTCTTTTGTCGACGCTCTGCTCATCGTCCGAGCAGGTCATGTCGAGAATGATGGCGTCCAGGCCTTTCAGTTTCTGGACTTTTTGGACGGTGCAAGCGACTTCCCACATGTCCGCCGATTTGTCGGTGAACGTCACGATGGAGTCATTGTTGTCGCACGGGCTCGAGCCTTCACTGGCGAAGGCGCCCTGCCACCACTCCTGCGCAAACGCCATTTGCGGCGCGGCCAAGAGCATCATTGCAACCGGATAGATTTTGAGATTGTCGCCTAAACGCATGCTGTCCCCCTCCGGGCCAGGGCTATCGCATATGAGTTTTTACGAAGAAGACCCCCACCCTAACCCTCCCCACAAGGGGGAGGGAACGCTGCCGCACGCCCTGTTTGTCTCCGCCCTTGCATCCAGACCTCAGTAATTTGCCAAGATCAGCGCCAGCAGGGTCTCCCTCCCCCTTGTGGGGAGGGATTAAGGGTGGGGGTAAGTGCCGGGCAAACATCTCAGAAAATGTCATATGCGATAGCCCTACCCTCGAGGGGGAGATGTCGCCGAAGGCGACAGAGGGGGTCGCCGCGCGTGAAGCGCCGACTCTCCATCTGCAGGGGTAAGTCGAGCCCAGTCGGACCGACCCCCTCTGGCCGCTTCGCGGCCATCTCCCCCTCGAGGGGGGAGATTACGCCCCCAAAAACTCGTTCGTGAAATACGCTCCAAAATCCGGTCGCTCCTTCAGCGCCTTGCCGTCGGCGTCGAGCAATATGCCGGCGTTGAAGAGATAATCTCCCATCGCCTCGACCTTGGCCTTGTCGATTGTGCCGATAACGCCGGCCTCGCTTCTGAGGAAGTGCCCCTCGACCAGCATCTTCAGCGAAGCGTGGATCAGCGCCGGGTCGGTCAGCGCGTCCTTGTTGGACGCGATCAGCAGATCGCCGGCTTCTTGCGGATGATCGACGGCAAACTGATAGCCGCGCCGCGTAGCCTCGACGAAGGCCGACGCCGCTTTCGGGTTTGCCTGGAGATAGGCATCGCTGGAGCAGATGACGGTGGTGTGCTCGTCGGGCACACCATAATCGGCATAGCGGAAGCCGCGCTGCCTGATGCCCTTCAGTTCGGCATCGACGCCTTCCCAGGTCGAGACTTCCAGCGTGAAATCGACCGAGCCGTTGGCCAGCGCCTCATAGGCCGAGGTGCCGAGCGTCACCGTCTCGAAACTGCCCTTGCCGCCATCGTGGCGGATAATGGTCGAGATCAGCGTGTTTTCCCAGGCGCTGCCGAAGCCGCCATAGGTCAGGCCGTCGAGATTCTTCGGGCTCTTGATCTCGCTGCGATCCGCGTTGAAGACCAGCCGGCCGGTCTCTTGCTGCACCACGGCGTAAACCGCCTTGAGGTCGGCGCCGGCGGCGCGCTGGGTGAACAGGCCGACGCCGGCAATGCCGAAATCGGCGATGCGGTTGGCAACCAGCGTGCCGGCGCCGGTATCGCCATAAGGCAGGATGTCGACGGTGAGCCCGGCCTCGTCGTAAAAACCTTTGTCGCGAGCAACAAACAGGCCGATGTGGTTGGTGTTGACCGTCCAGTCGAGCGCGACGGTGACTTTTTGCGCAGCCGCATGAGCGCGCGAGGCCAGCGGCAGTCCGGCGGCCAGCGTCAGCAGCAAGGCTTGCCGGCGGGTGAATTTGGTCATGATGATCTCCTTTGAGCGGTCTGCGGGAACGAAGCTCGGTCAGTCCCAGGATTGAGCAGCGTGTCGAGGATTTCGGCTTCGAGCGCAGCGGCCTGGCGCGCGGCATCGCTGCCGGCGGCGCGCGGGCGCGGCAGCGGCACGGCAATCTCGCTGATGATGCGGGCCGGCCGCGCCGACAGGAGATAAATGCGGTCCGACAGGTACACCGCTTCACGCACGTCATGGGTGATCAGCAGCGCCGTCCAGCGATGACGCTGCCACATGCCTTCCAGCCAGCGCTGCATGGCCGCGCGTGTCAGCGCATCCAGCGCGCCAAAGGGCTCGTCGAGCAGCAGCATGTCGCGTTGCTGCACCACTGTGCGCAAAAGCGCGGCGCGCTGGCGCATGCCGCCGGAGAGCTCTGCCGGCCAGGCGCGCTCGAAACCGGCAAGGCCGAATTCGGCGAACAGCGGCGCGACTTGCTCGCGCGCCTCGCGGCGCTTCATGCCCTGCACCTCCAGCCCCAGCGTCACATTGTCGATGACGCGCCGCCACGGCATCAGCGCGTCGCGCTGCGGCATGAAGGCGAAATGGCGGCCATGGTCGTCGAGTGGCGCACCGTCGAAGCGCATGTCGCCCTCGCCTTTCAGCGCACCGGTCAGCAGCTGGAACAGTGTCGACTTGCCGGCGCCGGAGGGCCCGAGAATAGAAACGAACTCGCCGGCCGCGACGTGGAGCGAAATGCCCGCGAGCACCTCCAGCGCGCCGAAGCTTTTGCTGATATCGCGGAGTTCGAGCCGTGTCATTGGCTCTCTCCCGAAGGCTTGCGGTCGCGGCTCTCGCTCCCCGCATGTTCCCAGGGCATTGCGAGGCGCTGGATGAGCACCGCAAGGCCGAACAAAGCAAGCGTGAGCGCCGCGCTGACGGCGACCGCGGCGAGCACCAGATCGGGGCGGAAATTGTTCTTGGCGTTGAGCATGTAGATGCCCAACCCCTTCGCCGCCCCCGCATATTCGGCGAAGATCGCGCCGACCACGGCATAGGTGATGGAGATGCGCAGCCCGGCGAAGAAATAGGGCAGCGCCGAAGGCAAACGCGCCAGCCAGAAGATGCGCCAGCGCCCTGCCCCCATGGCGGCGAGCATCTGGGCAATCTCCTTGCTCGTTGCAGCGTAGCCTTCGACCAGCGCCACCATCATCGGGAAGAAAGTGACCAGTGCGACGAGCAGGATTTTCGGCATCAGCCCGAAGCCGAACCACAGCACTATGAGCGGCGCGATGGCGACCAGCGACAAGGTCTGGCTGACGATCAGCAGCGGGAAGAGCGCTCGGCGCAGCGGGGCCAGAAAATCCACCAGCGCCGAAAGCACGAAGGCGGCAATCAACGAGCAGGCGAAGCCCGCTGATGTGGCGCGGATGGTGGGAAGCGTGTTGTCGGCAAGGGCGCCGCGGTTTTCCCAGGCCTGCAGCAGCACGCGCGACGGCGCCGGCAGCATGCCATGCGTGACGCCGCCATAGCGGGCGTAGAGCTCCCAGGCCGCAAGGAGCAGGGCGAAGGAGATGGCTGCGGGGATGGCCTTGGCGATGCCAGCGAATCTCCCCCCTTGAGGGGGAGATGTCGCCGAAGGCGACAGAGGGGGTCGTCTCGCATAGAGCGCCCACGCCCTACCGACGCGAGGAGGACGTCGGCGCTCCACGCGCTCGGACCCCCTCTGGCCTGCCGGCCATCTCCCCCTCGAGGGGGGAGATTCGCTGGCATCGCGGCCTTCGTCAATCGCAGAAGATTCCACTCCGCCTCGCTGATCAGAAGCGGAGGCATCTCCCCCACGCAATGGGTTGGACAAAACAGCCACGACAATTTCCCTCAACGGCGCGCGCAAAGACGCGGCTCAGACGGCGCTCGGGCTGTTCGCCGAAATCGTGATGTCGAGGGTGACGTGGCCGGCGCCCGGGCCGAAGCGGCAGAAGGCCTCAGTGAGCGTTGCAAACACCGCGCCGGCATCGCCACGCAATTTGGTGCAGAAGTTCTTCGAGCGTTCAAAGACGCCGGACTGCTTCAGGAAATCGATGCAGCCATAAATCTCGTCCATATGGTCGCCCGTGCCCATCACATAGAGCGAGAACTGTGCTGCCACCGGCTGGTCGGTCGATGGCGTAGCCTGGACGGCGCGGATCGCGGCGAGCTTGCGCTCGTCCAGCGCAATGGCGGGTCCGCCGGTCTCGTCGGAGCGGCAGATCGGATCGTCGGGCTCACCCGGGCAACCGCGTGAAACTGCAGCCGAAAGCACGCAGTGCTTGCCGCTTTTGGCGGCCGCCACGAACAGGTCGCGCATGGCTGGAAACAACACCTCGGGCGGCCCGACCAGAAGCGTCGAGATGTCGTCGGTCTCGATCCTCAGCCGGTCGCGCCAGGGATCGAGCGCGCCGAGCGCGCCAAGGATGACGCCGACGAAATCGTCGGTCATGGGATAAAGGGAAATCTGTGCACCGGAAAACATCGCCCGCCTCGCTCCGCTGGTATTATCCAGATCAGCTTTAGGGTCCGAAGGCTTGCCGCCCTCATCTCAGCCCCGACCGTACGGAGCACCCCTGTGGATGGGCGGGTTAAAGCACTGTTCGAGGCATTGGGGAAGAGCATTTTTCGACTGTCATCGCGAAGTGTGTTGGGCCAGGTTTCTTGGCTTCAGGAAAATCCGCATCATTTCGAAAGTTGAATTCGTTCAAATTGTACGCGTCATCCTTGACGAAATATCGTACATAAAGTACGATATTTCCTTTCAACAAGGGGAATTCCGTGAGCACAGCGAACCATGCCGCCTTCGCCGACCTCTCCCGCCCGCTGTTGTCGCTGCCGCTGCTGCCGCCCTTGTCGCTCGACCAGCGTGAACGCGTTGCCGGAGCATGGCGAATGGCCAGCCAGGACATCGCCGACGATATTCGTTTCATCCGCCAATATTTGAAAGTGATTGCCGAGAAGGACGAGAGGCTGTCGACCGGCACGCTCGTTCACAGCCGCGCCTATGTCGAAGCCTGCGCCGGCTGGCTGCCGCAGACGGTGGCGCGCTATCTGCGCCACCTGCGCCAGATCACCGAATGCGAACTGGTCATGACAGCTGCCGGTATCCGCTTTGCCCTGTCGAGTTATGCCTGGGAGGCATAGGGTATCACGCGATCTTCATGCGCAATGAATTGCGCTCCCCGTTGGGGGCGCAATTCGTCGGACCCGGGTGCGCCGAACGGCGACATCCAGAACGAGGCCGCCCGGGCGAATTCTGCCCTTGCCTATTTCGACTTGGCTTTGCCGGACTTTGCGGCCGCCGGCTTTGCAGCCTTGGGCTTGGCGTCGGCCTTGACGGGCTTCGCAGCAGCCTTCTTCGCCGTCTTCTTCGGTTTGGCGGCCGCACCATCTATTTCGGCCGTGGCCTGTTCCCAGTGCTCCTGATGCGCGCCTTCTGGGCGGCCGGCCTGTTCCCAAATCTCATGTGCGCGCTGGCGAATGCGGTCCTGTCTGTCGTCCGTCACTTAAGCCTCCGTGGTTGGGTCCGATGGTTGGGTCCAGATTCCACGAAAACATTAGCCGAAATTTGAGCCGGCGTCTTGAGTGTGCTTTCAATGCGGATCGGAAACGATCGCAACGCCGAGCAGCGCCGCTTTCTTGGTGATCAGCCCGGCGAGGTCGGCATCCGACCGATCCGTGCCGGTGCGCTCCCGCAGCAGCTCAATCGCTTCCCTCATCGACAACAGCGCGGTGCTGCGCTCAGCCAACAGCTTGTCGCAACACGCCGCCACGTTGGTCTCGACATGCGGCAACATGGGGTAATGCTCCTTTCATCATTCGGCCCTGCCGCCCCTTTTGGGATGAACGACAGGGCCGTATTGGTGGTTCGGTCAGTTGTGGTCAGCGTTATTCGACCACCTCAACGATCCTGCGCGTGCTGGGATCGACCAACACTGTATGGTTGTCGACCACAGCATATCTGTACTGAACGTCAGGAACCTCCTGCAGTTCGACGGTGTCGGGCAAGGCGGAGCCGACATTCAACTCAACGCCGAGAAGACTAACCGAGGCCAGCGGATGTTTTTTTACGTATTGGTGCACGACCGTGCGCTGTTCAGGGGTGATGATCACCTGCTGCTGCGCCGGCTGCGTGACAATGACCTCGTCGGCCACGGCAACACCGAGACCTGCCATCATGGCGAGCCCGGCGACTGCTGGAATAAGGACGGTTTTCATCTTCGTCTCCTGTCGTTGTTGGCGAGCTCCGCCGAGCTCCCGCACGAGGCGAAAACAACACGGATCAAATTGGCGGGCTCCTGGAGACAAACGCCTCCGGTACGGTCTAGTTCCGTAAGTGGAGACTAATTGATCGGTTCCATTGCTGCTGGAACGCACAGGCATGATTCGCATTAGAGGATGATCCTCAGGAGACCTTCAAAATGGACGATATGCCGCTGCAAAATCCGGTGGCAATTGCCGTCGGCGCCGGCTCCCGACGCGACATCACCACGCTGGCCGAGATGCAGAATTTTCTTCAGGAATGGCCGCACGCCAGGCGCGGCAAGATTTACGAAACGGCGCTGAGGGCCTGCGAAATGGCAAGGGCTGGACACGTGACCAAGGACCAGGCGCGGCGGGCGTTCACAGCCTTTACGGAGACGGCCGGCATTGCCTGGACCGGCATTGATCCGGTGACGGCGCTGCGCCTGGCCAAGGCTGGAACTGGCCGGCCCCGGTCCACACTGTAGAGACCTCAAGCAAGGTCATTGCTTCGGTGGCTGCACAGGC
Source organism: Mesorhizobium sp. CNPSo 4688 (assembly GCF_057784295.1). Taxonomy (NCBI): domain Bacteria; kingdom Pseudomonadati; phylum Pseudomonadota; class Alphaproteobacteria; order Hyphomicrobiales; family Phyllobacteriaceae; genus Mesorhizobium; species Mesorhizobium sp. CNPSo 4688. The sequence goes on along the minus strand of NZ_JBWLUY010000011.1, from coordinate 258,396 downwards.
ACCTCGCCGGGCTTGATCACCGGTGTTTTTCCCTGGTCCGGCGGCGGCTGCGTCATGCCCTGGTCACCGCTGGGCGGCGGTTGGAGGACGCCGCCGCAAGAACCAAGATTGGCGGTCGAATTGCCACTGCCGTCATCGGCCAGGGGCGGCTGCTGGCCGCCATCCTGGGGCTGCGCCTGGCAAGGCACGGGAGGAGTGCCCTCGCCGCTGTCTTGCGCGGCGGCAGGGCCGGCAAGTGCCAGCAGCGCACACGGCAAGAAAACAAAGATCTTCATTGTCCGGTCTCCGTCTGGAATCGTCTTCTTTTGGCAAATGCAGCCCAGCGGAAATTGGTTCCCAAAGTGGTTCCCCCACTGGTTCCTAAGTGGTCCCCAAGCAAGGTGGACCGGTTTCGGGAACCTGCTTGCCGGCGGCGAGTTCCGCCTACTCGATGCAAGCACTGACCAGGGAGAAAATCATGGACCCGCGTAGAAAACCAAGCGACGAAGTGGAAGCCCCGACGCCGCGCCAGCAGGACTGGGATGCGTTGCGTGGCGCAAGGATCCTGCCCGACGGGGCAGATGAAGAAAGCCTGCCGGACACCACCGGTGTCGAGAAGGAAGGCGACCTGCCCGAGGAAGACGACGACAACCCCTATCAGGACAGTGACGATGCCTTGCCCGACGATGCCGAGGAAGCCGCCATTGGTCGCGACCCGGCGCGACGCGGTGGTCCTTTCGACGAGGTGTAGGCTCGAAGCAGTCTGCGCCGGACTTTCGTGGCGTTTTACCGGAACTCTTCGTCTGTTCGCTGGTTAGGAAATTGTCCAACTCAGAGGAGACCGGTCATGGATCACACCAATCACGCACGACTTGCCAGCACCGAACTGACGCCCGACATTCTCGAAGGCGCGACCATCTATGGCCCTGACGATGAGAAGATCGGTTCTGTCGATCATCTGCATGGCAGTCAGGTTGTCATCGACGTCGGCGGCTTTCTTGGCATCGGCGCCAAGCCGGTGGCGGTCACCACCAGCCAGCTTGATTTCATGCGCGACGAGGATGGCGACGTCCACGCCGTCACCAGCTGGACCAAGGACCAGCTCAAGGCGATGCCGGAGCATCGCGACTGATATCTTTCGAAGGGGCCGGCTGCGGTCAGCCCCTTCGCTCGCACGCCGGCGCGCCCTGGCGGCTTGGCTTCAGCGGCGCCCTGGTGATCAGGGAGAGACCTATGATCAGAAAACTCAAATCAGGAAAATACCGCCTCTATTCGCGCAAGGTCGATGAAAAGACCGGACGGCGACGCAACCTCGGCACCTTCGACAGCCGCGAGGCGGCCGAGAAACACGAACGCGAAGTCCAGTATTTCAAGCGCCATTGAGATCGCTCCCCGACCTCTTCAAAGCGCGCACAGGCAATCGCCCGACGCTGAGCGTGTGCTGCGTGCACGCTCCGACGCCGACCTGCGGGCCGGCGCCGGGCAACCGTCGGCGCTTGAGAGCCGACGGGCGCGCGACCGGACCTTCAGTTCGATGCGGAATCGCCCAGCGCCTCGGTGACGAAGGACGCCGCCATCAGGTCGTCGGCATCGATGCGTAGGGACCCTTCGCTACCCCCCATGATGGCAGCGACCTTCTGGAAGGCCTGCATCTCGTATTCGGTAATCCTGGCGTTTCGCATCCTGGCTTTCAGATCGGCAATGCGTCTGCCCAATGAGGCGGACGTTCCGATTTCTCTTTTCGACATTGTATCGTGCTCCAACCCATGCTTAGTTTTGCCCTCTGCCCGTCTGCCCCTCGCCGGCTTCGCTTGCTCCACGCCTGTATATGAGGCAGAGCGAATACCCACGCCGCAACGCGCTATCCAATGGAAGGTTCCGGCGCCAAACGGTCACAAAGTAATTCGCACCGGGCCTGGAAACCGCCGACGGCCAGGAGCCGGAGGCGGGGCGCCGACAGGCGCCGCAACCATCGGCTGCAGACGGCCCGGGCACCGGCCCGGCCGCCAAGTGCTCCGCACGCCTGAAAGTCTAGCGAGAGGGCGACGGCACGCCTGAGACCGAGCGCGTCGTTTCAGGCGAGAAAACCACGAAAGCAAAGATCAGAACGGCAGCGGCGACGATCAGCGAGCCTCCGGCAACGACGGGCTCAAGCGCCGGATTTCCCTGCAACATCACGTAGAGGGCCGGCAGCATGATCACCACGCCAACCGTATAGAGCCAGTAGTGGATCATGGCGATGCGGCGTGCCGCCTTTTGCGGATTGAGCGCGTAGTAGCCGCCGAAGATGGCGCTCGTCACCCAGCCCAGCAGGTTGATATGCGCATGCGCCGGAAAAGCACTGTGCTCGCCGGAAATGGCCATCTGCAAGCCGGCCGCGATCCCCAATATGAGGAACACGATGGCGGTTTTGAAAAAGAGCTCTGAAACCTTAGGCATGTCGTTCTCCCCCGATGCCGTTACCCCGGTATTGCGAAGGCTACACTCGGGAGTGAAGATTTTCCATACCGTACTTGGGGTTAGTAACGGTTTTCCCTTGATATTGGCGCTCCCCCGTGCCGTCAAAAAAGCCGCCGGGGCGAACCCCGGCGGCTTGGTCATTCGACTGGCCGTTTTAGCCGCGATCGGCTTTACGGCGTTGCCGGAGGAGTCAGCGTGGCGGCCATCTGGTCGATCTTCTCGGCAAGCACGCCGTTGGCCCATTCGGTGACCTCGGGGTCGACCGGCTTGTTGGCCATATCGGCGAGTGCGTCATCGAGCGACGGGATATTGGCAGCAGCGTCGGCCGCAGCCTCCTGCGCCTTCGCAGCCGCTTCTTCAGCATCCGTGACCGCAGCCTCCAGATCCGCCATCGTTGCGTCCTGGGCCGCCTGCTCCTCGGCCGTTGGCGGCGTATCCACATGCGCTGCATCGAAGGCCGCCTGCTGGGCGGCCACCGCCTCCTCAGCCGCCGTCACCGCCGCATTTGCCTCGTCAACCGCGGCTTGGGCGTTCTTGGCAACTGCCGACGCCGTCACATAAGCCTGAACGCCAGCGAAATTCTTGCTCTTGGAGTTCAAATAGGCGTTGATGTTGCGTTGCAGCGAGTTCAGCCGGCCAAGCTTGGCGTGGATGTTCTTTTCCTTGGGCGTCGCGGCGACTTCGACGTCATCGACAGCCTGGTCGTCGGTCGAGGCCTTCTTGCCGGCATGAGCCGATGCCGATTTGCCATGCGAAGCGCTGTTGCCGGATTTGCCGCTACTGCCGTTGCCGCCGCCATGGCCGTTGCCGCCGCCGCTGCCACCGCCATGGCCGTGACCACCACCGTTGCCGTTACCACCAGCACCAGCCAGGGCCGGAGAGGCCAGGAGCGCAAACGCGGCAAGCGCCGCCAAAAGAGTTTTTCGGGATGTCATGATACCTCCTCGGGGGATAGCCCATCTCCGCCGACTCGCTATAGCAGCGCCGTATGAGAATTTGCTAATTCGATGGAGTAAACTTTAGATAAATGGGGTTGCGATGCGCGACAATCGGCCTGCAAAAGGCTGGAGACATTTTTGTAACTGATTGAAATGTAAGATAAATATGGAAATCACAGAGCGGATCAGCCCTTTGCGCGACTGACGCCCTATACTGATCAGACCTTAGGCCCTATTGGCTGTGATACTTAGGTCGCGACCAGCGGAGCCATGACCGTCGTGGCGTAACTTATCGAGCAGGCGTCGAATGCTAGATACGACATCACCGGGCAGCCACCAACGTGATGATCGAGCTTCCGGCAGAGCCGTCGAGGCCGCCCGGGAAGGATGGCCCTTTCAAGCGCTTGCGGCATTTGAGCCTATGGCATCAGCAGGATATCGGCGCCCGACTGCTCGTCGAACAGCACCGCGCAGCCGCGTCCCAGCGCCACCGCCGACAGTGCGTTGGCGACTGCCTCGTCCGGCGACACAAAATCACCGGTCAGCACCCGCAACTCTTCCACGGCCTTGGCCATAGACACGCAGTGCCCGGCAACGCGATCGCTCGCGCAGGCGTCAGCGACGCTGACGAGGTCGATCATTTCGAACTGGCTCATACCGGCCTCCATGAAACCGTGTCCCATCGAGACAATGAACGCGGCGGCGAGAGACAATGTTCCCTGCGCCCGGCGGCAAGGCGGATCAATCGACTGCCGGTTCTCCAGCGAATTCACTGGAGTTAAGCACCTCGCTTGACAGTGAGCCCTGTTTGTTCTCTATTTGTTCGTCAAAACCACCCTAGCAACAGACGCGGCTAATGCTGCAACGCCCAAAGGAACGGCCGGGATGGAACCCACCATCCTGCATGCGGATCTCGATGCCTTCTATGCCTCGGTCGAGCAGCTGCTCGACCCGTCGCTCAGGGGCAAGCCGATTGCCGTCGGCGGCGGTGTCGTGCTGGCCGCCTCCTACGAGGCCAGGGTTTTTGGCGTGCGCGGCGGGATGCCGGGGCGGCGCGCGCGGGAGCTTTGCCCGCAGTTGATCTTTGTCGGCGGAAATTTCGGCGAGTACCAGAGGCTGGGCGACGCCGCGATCAAAGTGCTCGACGATTTCACGCCGCTGGTCGAGCGCATCTCGATCGACGAGGCCTTTGCCGATGTCGCCGGCTGCACGCATCTGTTCGGGTCGCCGGCCGAGATCGCCGCCAGGGTGCGGCGGCGTGTGCGGGCTGAACTCGGCCTGCCGATCTCGATCGGTGTGGCGCGCACCAAGCACCTGGCCAAGATCGCCTCGCAAGTGGCGAAACCCGACGGGCTGGTGGTGGTCGATCCGGCAACGGAGCTCGCCTTCCTGCACGACCTGCCGGTCGGGTTGATGTGGGGCGTCGGCCCGGCGACCAAAGCGCGGCTGGCCGAGATCGACATCGAGACCATCGGCCAGTTGGCCAAGACCCACAGCGGCGCGTTGCGCCGGCTGCTCGGCCCCGCCGCCGGCGAGAAGCTGGCATCGCTGGCGTGGAACCGAGATCCGCGAAAACTCGAGACGCACCGGCGGGCGCATTCGGCCGGCGCGCAGTCGGCGCTCGGCAAGTGGCCGGCCGAGGCCCATGTGTTCGGACCTGTTCTTCTGCATCTGGCAGACCGGGTCGCCAGCCGGCTCAGGGCAAAATCGCGACCCGGCCGCACGGTGACGGTGCGGGTGCGTTTCGCCGATCTGCACGCGGTCACGCGCTCGGTGACGCTCGATCAGCCGGTTTCGGCGACCGCGATGCTGGCCGAAATCGCCGAGGAGCTGGTACGCGGCGTGCTGGCCGCCAACCCTCGGGAAAAGACCATCTCGCTGCTAGCGATCTCGGTGTCGCAGTTGGAAGACAGTGCCGAGCTGCAGCTCGAGCTACCGCTCGGCCTCGATGACGAGAAGCAGCGGCCCGGCAGCAAAAAGGGCCTGGCGCGCTTTGGCGCCGACCGTGCCATCGACAAGATCCGCCAGCGCTTTGGCAGAGAGGCGGTCGGCTATGGCGCGGTGGCGCTGGAAGCCCGGCGCTCGGTCCCCGACGCCTTCCGCGAACTAGCGGAAAAGGAGCTGTGAAAACTATCGGCCGGTGCGCCAATAGCGATGCACCTTGACGCCGCTTGCGCTTGCCCCATTCCAGGGCTCGCAAGCTATGCCGTCATGGTCGGCGTCGTGCGTCGGCCAGTAGCCCGGTTCTCCCAAACGCGCAGGGGCCAGGCCGACGGCGCGGGCAGTGCTACAGTTCGGAAATGCCGCAAGGTGCCTGAGCACGGCCCAGGGCGAGTCGAACCGAACGCCCAGGAAGCCGGAAACGATGTAGCCGAACAACAGGATGAATGGGGCCAGCATGGCCAGCCGTCTCAACCTGCCCGACCTGCCGTGGCGGCGATGCATTGGCCAACGCAGGAACGGCAGGAGCATCATTCTTGGCACGCCCTTTGGCCTCACTCCCTGAAGGCGCGGTTGATCTGGTCTTGCAGCGGCTTGACGAGGTAGGAAATCACGGTCCGGTCGGCGGTCTTGATGAAGGATTCGACCGGCATGCCCGGAACCAGCTTGATCTCGCCAAGGCGAGCCACTTCCGCGCTCGTGGTCGCGATGCGCACGGTGTAGTAGCTGATGCCGGTGCGCTGGTCGGTGGTCGTGTCCGGCGAGGTGCGCTCGACCGTGCCGTTGATCTGCGGCGTGGTGCGCTGGTTGAAGGCCGAGAAGCGCAATGCGGCCGGCTGGCCGACCCATAGCTGGTCGATGTCGCTCGGCGCGATCCTGGCCTCGACGGCCAGGCTGTCGCTGTCGGGCACGATCTGCATGATCGTCTGGCCAGGGGTGATGACGCCGCCGATTGTGTGGGCAATGGACTGCTGCACGACGCCGTCCTGCGGCGCTCGGATGTCGATGCGTCTGAGCTGGTCCTCGGCGGCGATCTTGCGCTCCGTCAGTTCGCCGACCTTGGCGTCGATCTCGCGCAAATCCTTGTTGACCTCGGTGCCGAGTTCGAGATCGATCTGGAGTATCTGCAAATTGATCTCGGCAATCTTGCCCTGGGCCTGCGCCTGAGCCGCGATCAGCTGGCTGCGCTCGCCGTCGAGCCGTGCCGACTCGCGCTCCATGGCCGTCAGGCGGTCGATGGAAATCAGCCGTTTTTTCCACAGCTCCCGTATGCTGGCCAATTCCTCCTCGACGAGCGTGATTTCTTTCGACTTGGCCGCTGCCTGGCCCGTGTTCCCCACGATCTCCTTCTGCAGTTGGAGGATGCGCTCCTGCAACTGGCTCTTCTGGCCGGAACGGCCTGCGCGCCTTGTCTCGAAAACCTGTAGCTCGCCGGCCATGATCTCGGCGATCGCCGGATCATCGCGGCGATCGAGCAGGTCCTTTGGAAAGGCGATGCCGTCGGCGCCCTGGCGCTCGGCTTCGAGGCGCGCCTCGCGTGCCGACAGCTGGTCGAGCGCCTTGGTCACCACGGCAAGGTTGGCTGCCGGCATGGTGGGATCGAGGCGCACGAGCAGCGCACCGCGCTTGACGCGGTCTCCGTCGCGCACGGCGATCTCGCCGACGATGCCTCCGGTCGAATGCTGCACGTCCTTGACGTGGGAATCGACGACGAGGACCCCGGTGGCGATGACCGCTCCGGAAATGCGGGTCAGCGATGCCCAGCCACCGACACCGCCCACCAGCAGCGCGACCGCGACGAGGCCGAAACGCATATAGCGTCGAATGGATTGGTGGGAGGAGCTCAGCATCGTTCCTGCCTTCATTCGCCTGCGGCCACCGCTGCGGGCGTCGGCTCTTCGGTGGCGAGCCTGAGACGCGGCACAGCGACCACCGTTGGCTGCGGCCGCGGGAACAGCTTGGCCAAAACGTCGTCCTTGAGGCCGAAAGCCTGGACACGGCCCTGGTTCATGGCGAGGATGAAATCGACCGTGGCGAGCGCGCTCGGCCGGTGCGCCACCAGCACGACGATGCCGCCGCGCTCCCGCACCCCCATGATCGCCTGTAGCAGCGCCTTCTCACCCTCGGCATCGAGGTTTGAATTCGGCTCATCGAGCACCACCAGGAAAGGATCGCGATAGAGCGCGCGGGCCAGCGCGATGCGCTGGCGCTGGCCGGCCGACACGGCTTCGCCGAGCTCGCCGATCTGCGTTTCGTAACCGTCACGGAAACCGACGATGAGATCATGCGCGCCGGCGGCATTGGCCGCGGCAATGATCGGTGCGGGATCGGCATCGGGCTCGAAACGCGCGATGTTCTCGGCGACCGTGCCGGCAAACAGCTCCACATCCTGCGGCAGATAACCGATGAAGCGGCCGCGATCCTGCGGAGACCACTGGTCGAGGTCGGCGCCGTCGAGTTTGACGCGTCCAACAACAGGTTGCCAAACGCCCGCGAGTGCACGAACCAGCGAGGACTTGCCCGAACCGCTCGATCCAATGATGCCGACGGCGTGGCCCGCTTCGAGGCCAAAGCTCGCCTCCTGCACCAGGAGCCGCTGCGTGCCGGGTGCGGCAACACTGACATTCAACATCGTGACATGGGCATTGGGTTGCGGCAGTGGCATGCGCTCGGCCTCAGCGGGCAACAGCATCAGGATCTTGTTCAGGCGTTGCCAGCCCTGGCGCGCCGATACGAAACCCTTCCAGTTGCCGATGGCCAGATCGACCGGGGCCAGCGCCCTGCCGCTGAGGATCGAGGCCGTGATCATAATGCCGGCCGTCGCCTGCTGCTCGATCACCAGCCAGGCACCGATGCCGAGCATTGCCGACTGCAGGAGCATTCGCAGCACCTTGGACATCGCGCCAAAGCCGCCGGCAATGTCGCTCACCCTGCGCTGCTCTGCGAGATAATCGAGGTTGGCATCCTGCCATTTTTCCGCAAGTGCGCCCTCCATGCCCATGGCCGCGATGACCTCTGCATTGCGGTAGCCCGCATCGGCAAGACCGTTGCGGGCCGCGCCGATCCTGGTTGCGGAGCGGACCGGCTCGCGTGTCAGGCGTCCGGCGACGATGGTCAGCAACACCAAGACCGTGGCGCCCAGCAGGGCGACTGCGCCGAGAACCATGTGGAAGGCAAAGATGACGATCAAGTAAAGCGGTATCCACGGCAGATCGAACAGGGCCGTCGGGCCAGCGCCGGAGAGGAATCCGCGAACGTTGTCGAGATCGCGGAGCGGCTGATTGCCATCACCTGCATGGCCGATCTTCAGCGGCAGCCTGAGTACGCTGGCATAGATGCGGGGGCCAAGGGACTCGTCGAGAGCGCCGCCGATCCGCACGAGGATGCGACCGCGAATGAAATCGAGCAGGCCCTGGCCGCCGTAAAGAATGACGAGGAGGACGCTTAGGCCCAATAGGGTCGGCAAGCTGCGGCTCGGCAACACCCGATCGTAAACTTCCAGCATGTAGATTGAGCCTGAGAGCATCAGGATGTTGATCACGCCGCTGAAAAGCGCGATGGCGACAAAGGCCGAACGGCAGGAGCGTAGCGCCACGGCAAGCTCCGCACGCGGGGGCGAAGCACCTGCTCGCTTGCGAGAGGCGCGACCCGCAACGGCTGCAGGGGCTGGGTTTTTCGCGATGCGGCGGTGGTTGCTATCGACAAACCGGAACACGATGCCGAGAAGGATCACGGCCGATGCGATAAGCATCCCGACCGAACCCGTCAAATTGGCTGGAACCGGAATCGCACCGGCGAACAAGAAGGAGCAGGCCGCGAAACCCATGCCAAGCAACTTGACCATAATGCGCATTGGTTTGAACATATTTGCTGCAGTCAAGGGCCGCGCAAAGCACGGCCCTTGAGTTTGCTATGTTATTCGTGCGTGTGGATGAGAAGGTCGGTAAGCTCGGCGATGGAATAGGCGTCCGGAGCCCCGCTGTACGCATCCTGCACCTGCGCTATCAGATCGGCCTTGATTTGGTCGGCCGTGAGCCCGGTCAGGTTGTTGGCAGCGTCGGGGTCAGCCGACGCGTGATGCTCACGTTGATAGATGTACGCCGCCATGAAGCCGGGGTTTGTATCTTCATCGAGAAGATTGAGAACCGCGTTGACCGCCTCCTTCGCCAGCAGGTTCTGGCCGCCGTCGCCGTTGGGGAGCGAAAGAGCGTCGTGGAACGTAAAGTCATTGACCAAAGCACCGCTGCCGTTGACAGGAGAACTAACGTCCCATTGCCCCCCCGCATACGGGCCATTGACGGTGAAGTAGGTTTCGAACGACGTATCCTGTGGGATGTCCCAGTCATTCGCTTGCGGCCCGCTTCCGTCATGCCCCTTCCAATATCCGGGCGAACCGGCATCGGCGTAGATGCAGAGATCGACATCGGCGCTATCAGTGCCACCCTTCCCGTCGGAGATGTCGTAGCTGAACGTATCGACAGGATCGGCATGTCCGCCCACGGGAATATCGGCGCCAGTGTATTGATACTGGAAGTCGCCGTCGGTCTGTATCATCAGCGTGCCGTGCGCGAGGACGATCGTGTACCAGCCGTCCCCGTCCGGGATCAGCGTGGAAAGAGCCACGCCATTCACAGCCGTAACGGCCAGAGCGTCGCCGTCAGGATCGCTATCGTTGGCAAGGACGTTGCCGGTGACAGGCGTGTGCTCGGTGCCGCACGCCGGATCGTCGTCGACGGCAACCGGCGGATGATTGGTGGGCGGGGTATCCGGTGTGTCGTCAGTCCATTTGATGCTGCCACCGGCGCTCGTCGTGCTTGTGGCGCGGACGCCAAGAGTGCCGAATTTTGTCGGATCGAAGTCACTCGGCGCGGCGATCGAGAAAGACGAACCATAAAGATCGTTGGGATCGGCGGTGATGTAGCTGCTCGGCGGTACCTTGCCTAGCCCGGCATCCGAGATCTTCAATCCGCCGTCCCAGACCTCGCCACTACCGTTCATATTCAAGCTGCTTTCCGACTTGGCGCCGGTAAAGCCGGTCAAACCGGTCAACGCAGAATCGACGGTATTGCCGTCCGACCAATAGAGCGCGTTCACATTCATCGACCCGAAAAGGACCGTGGTCGTAAATGTTCCCGCGACCGAGTCATAGACGACTTTGAATTGTAGCCCTTCGGCCACGCTGCCGAAATCCCACTCATAGGTTGACATTTTTTCACTCCCCAACATGGCGCGCTTACACACAACCGCGCCCTTTGCGCCCTGAGGCGCGCCCCAATTTTCTGCCCACAAAGGAATGTTGCCGCCCTTCACCCTTTGTTAACGAATTCTTGCATTTCCGTGATGAACCTGTCCATATAACCTCGGTTATAGGCGCTTTCGTAAAATTAACGACAGCAAAAATCTTCTTTGTTATAATATAGTATTGTCATCCGGCTCGAATTCTTTTCTTGAATTGATAAATTTACCAAGCACAGCGAATTTCTTTGGGTCACTCTGCCCCTTTCATAAAGATGAACGACAGAATTGATGCGTCTGTTTAGCGCGTTTTTTCAGTTCGCCGCTACCAATCTTGCTATGAGTCTCGCGCGGCGGTTAACTAACTAGCTGCTAATGTTTTGCATAGTCGTGCTGCTTCTGTCAGCATGGCTCCCTTCCATACCAAGCGCGGTTGCCATATCCGCTTCCGGCGGTTGGGAGCGCAGGGAGGAGACGTCATGACTGGACACGTGGCAGCTTTCGGCGGGCTGAACATGGTCACCACGGTGTTCATCGCCGATGACCATCCGCTCCTGCTGCACGGACTGGCCGACCTGATTGCCCGCGATCCCGGCTTCCTGGTTGTCGGGTCGGCGCTGGACGGAAAGAGCGCGCTGGCGATGATCCAGCAGCAGGTGCCGGATGTCGCGGTGCTCGACGTGCGCATGCCGGAGCTGAGCGGGCCCGAAATCGCCGCGGAAATCGGCAGGCTGGGGCTCGCCACGCGCTGCGTGCTTCTGACCGCAACCGCTTCCAACGCCGAGCTTTATGATGCCGTGATGGCGGGCGTCGCCGGTATCGTGTTCAAGGAAGCCACGGTCGAGACGCTGGCCAAATGTATCCATCAGGTGGCCGCGGGCGGACGTTGGTTGCCCGCCGAGATCGTCGGCGACGCTGTCGAAAGCGAGGCTTCCCGGCGGATCAGATGGCGAAAGCTTTCGTCGCTGCTGACCATTCGCGAGATGGAAATCGCCCAGCTGGCCGCCGCCAACAGGCCGAACGGGCAGATCGCGCTCGATCTCGGCATTTCGAAAGGCACGCTGAAAATCCATATGAACAATATCTACCGCAAATTGCAGGTCTCGTCGCGAGGCGAGCTTTTTCAGCTGGTGGCCGGTCAAATCTCGCACGACGCCCGGACAACCCGGCAATGAAACCCGTTCAGATGTGTGCGACAGCCTGCCTGTCCGGCTTCGCCGGCCCTGTAAGATCCCCGGTGCTGCGGTGCTGCCGATGCCGAACCGCGGCGGCCAGAATCTCGCACAGGCCAAAATCTGGCACAGGCAATGTCGCAAACGCCGCGGGGCCTCTATAACAGGGCACGGGTGGGAAGGGTGGATCGTGCGATTGCTGGGGGTTTTCCTGGGAGAGTTCTTGCGGCGTTGGGGCAGATTGTCGCTGGCCCTGCAGTTCCTCATTGCCGGCGGTATCGGGCTGCTGGTGGTGATGCTGGTGGTCGGCCTGTGGGTGACCTCGCAAATCCGGCAAGGTGTCATGCGCAATTCCGCTGCGACCACGGCGCTCTATGTCGACAGCGTGATCGCGCCGCTGTTGCCAGACATGCGCAAAAGCCGCGAGCTCGACGATACTGTCAAGCGGGCGCTCGACGAGACGCTCGACCAGGGTGCACTCGGCAAGCGGCTAGCGTCGTTCAAGCTGTGGCGGCGCGACGGCACGATCCTCTACGCCAAGGATACGACGCTTATCGGCAAGGTGTTCGAGCCGAACGCCAACCTGGTCGCCGCCTTCAGCGGCAATGTCGTGGCCGAGTACAACGACCTCGACGACGATGTCGAGAGCCGATACGAGAAAAAGACTGAGGCTGGACCGCTGCTGGAAATCTACAATCCGGTACGCGAACCCTGGTCGGGCGAAGTCGTCGCCGTTTCGGAGTTCTACGAGGTTGCCGACGGCTTCGAGTCGACGCTGAACGTCGCCCTGTGGCAAAGCTGGCTGGTCGTGGCCGGCGCCACGGCGGCGGCATTGGCGCTTTTGTCGGGCATCGTCCTTCGCGGCAGCCGCACTATCCAAACCCAGCGGGCGGCACTTGAGGCCAAGATCGCCGAATTGCGGGCGCTGCTGTCACAGAATTCATCGCTGCGCCAGCGCGTGCAGCACGCCTCGCGCCGCGCCACCGCGCTCAACGAACGCTATCTCAGGCGCATCGGCGCCGATCTTCACGACGGGCCGGCCCAACTCGTGGCGCTGGCGGCACTCAGGATGGACAGCCCGATCTTGCTTGATCCCGGCGCCCCCACCGCGCTGCGCGAAGCCGAGATTGCCGACATCCACAAAACGCTTGATGAAGCGATCCGCGAGATACGCGGCATCTGCAACGGTCTCGTCCTGCCGCAGATCGAGACTGCGGCGGTGCTCGACATATTGCGGCTGGCGGTCGCCGAACACCAACGGCGGACCGGAACCTCGGTTTCGCTGACGCTGCCAAAGCGCTTGCGCGAACCCGGCCCTTCCGAGAAGATCAGCATCTATCGTTTTGTCCAGGAAGGCTTGAACAACGCCTATCGCCACGGGAAAGGCAGGGATCAGGCGGTGAAAGCGGCAATGAAAGGCGGCAAGCTGTTCGTCGAGGTCCTCGACGGCGGTCCGGGATTCGACCCGGCAAGAAGCGAGGGCCTTGGGCTTGCCGGTCTCAGGGAGCGTATCGAGAGCATCGGCGGCCAGTTTGAAACTGTATCTGGCCCACAAGGCACACGACTGGTGATAACATTGTCCATTGAGGAGCAATCGTGACCCAAGCCATCCGCATTGCCATTGTCGACGACCATCCGTTGTTTCGCGAGGGCGTAGCGCGCAGCCTCGGCGAGATCGGCGGTTTCGAAGTGGTCGGCGAAGGCGCCAGCGCCGAGGATGCCGAAAGGCTGGTCGCGGCCATGCGGCCCGACATCGTGCTGCTCGACATCAGCATGCCGGGCGGCGGGCTCGCCGCCGCAGCAAACATCATGGCCGGGTACCCCGGCCAGAAGGTCGTCATGCTGACGGTGTCGGAAGCCAATGCCGACGTTGCCCAGGCGCTCAATGCCGGCGCGCGCGGCTATGTGCTGAAAGGCGTCGGTTCGAAGGCGCTGGCTGAAATCCTCAGCAATGTCGCGGCTGGCGAAAGCTATGTCTCGCCGACACTGTCGGCCCGGCTTCTGTCGGACCTGTTGCAGCCGGCGAACCGCAAGGCCGAACCCCTCCAGCAGCTCACCGGCCGCGAGACCGATATCCTGCGCCTGGTGGCGGAAGGCTTGAGCAACAAGGAAGTCGCCGCACGGCTTTCGCTGCAGGAGAAGACAGTCAAACATCACATGACGCGGGTTCTGGCCAAGCTCAATGTCCGCAACCGCACCGAGGCGGCGCTGCTGATGCGCGAGGCGCGGGAGCGCGCGAGTTGACACGCGGCGCACGGACGACACCCATCCGCGCCAGGCACTGAGGCAAAAACACATCCGCGCGAAAGCGGCTAGAGCGCTACGCGCTTTTCCCGGGAAAACCGCTCACACTTTTCCTGGAATTGCTCTAGCCTCACAAACTTTTCAAACGTGCCATATCGGCGGCGGTCGCCGGTCGCTCGATAATGGTACGGTCGAGCGCATCCTTCATCGTGAACCGACCATTTTGGATCCGTTCCTTCATGCCGTTGGGATGGGTGACCGTGATGCCGGTGGCGTCGACCTCGACCTGGTCGCCGGTTGCAGAATTCACATGGCTGGCCTTGCCGGCGCCGGAATTGCCCTTGCCGTTACCGCCGCTGTTGCTGTTACCGTTTCCACCGCTGTTGCCATTACCGCCACTGTTGCCGCCGCCACCCCCATTGCCGCCGCCATTGCCACCGCCGCCGCCCCCATGGCCGCCATCCTTGGCGAAGGCATTGCTGGCGGCAATCTTGGCGGCGCCGTCAAAGCTGAGGTGATAGGGCGTAAGGATCAGGGCGAGCGTCGTGGACGCCCGCAAGGCAAACCAGCAGAGTTGGCGAAAACGCGTAATCTGTTCTTCCCCTGATGGTCAGCGAAGACCAATCCGGTCTGTCCACAACCGGAATGGCGTTGTTACCAGAACAGCATCCACAAATCGACGTCCTTGCGAAGCGGCTTACGACCCTTATCTCGCCAAATACAGACCTTTTTTGTAAAATTGTCAGACTTAAGTCCTATATTTTGCAACCTCTAGCTGCATCCCGTCTGTTTGAGCAGGCCGACCAGCCAGGCCAGGCCGGCATCCATCAACGCGACTTTCGGCACGATGCTGTTGACGTTGAAATGACCGAACCCGATGGGCGCATCGATGCCGACGACGCCGAAACGGCCGCCATGCATGGCGAGGAACCGGCGCGGATAGGCCGAGATCAGGTCGGTTTGCGCAAGCACCGCCAGTCCGAACATGAAGTTGGGGACCGTCAGCGCGACGCGGCGCGACAGGCGGTGTTCGGCCAGCACCCTGTCGACAAAACCATTTGGATCGCCGCTGTTCGAGACGACCATATGTTGCATGGCGCAGTAGCTTTCGAGGCCCGGCTCGTTCGCGAAAGGATGGCCGGCGCGCATGGCGACGATGAAATCCTCCTCATAAAGCGTGTGGACGGCAAAGCGCGGCGGCAGGCCGTCGAACGGAATCACGGCGACATCCATGGCGCGGGCTTCGAGCTCGGCGACGCAGTCGCTCCAGGCCGTAAGGGGCGACGGTTCGCCTTGGCGCGGCAGCAGGTGCCGGATGGAGATGTCGACGGCCGGGGCCGTTCGGCGCACTTTTTCGAGCAGCGGCGGCAGGAGCACGGATGACACGGCATCCGGCGCGCCGATGGTGAAGCGGCGCGTCGAGCGGGCGGGATCGAACGGCTCGGCGCTTGCGATCACCCGGCGCACCCGCGCCAGAATCTCGGCCACCGGCTCGGCAAGCTCTGTTGCCCGATCGGTGGGCACGACGCCGCGCGGTGTCTTCAGAAACAGCGGATCGCCAAGCAACTTGCGCAGCCGGCCGAGCCCATGGCTGACGGCCGAAGCTGACAGGTTGAGCCGCTCCGCCGAGCGGCCGACATGCCGCTCTTCCATGATGGTCTGGAACAGGACCAGCAAATTGAGGTCGGCACGGGCGAGATCGATCTTGTTCAGCATATTCCTGAAACCATATCACTGGATTCAGGGCAGTAAAGTTTCGGATGGCGTTGTCAGCCCCGGGCGATGGCAGCCGCCTGTTCCAGGCTGATGCCCTTGGCGAGAGGATCGGCATGGCGATGGGCGAGCCGCCATTCGGCCCCGTCGCGACGATAGACCAGGGTGACACGCAGCGGCCACTCCTGTGCCGGCAGACCGCCGGCTTCGACGTGGCATCGTTCCAGGGTCGCAAGAACCACCATGTCAGCCGAGCCATATGTCTGGACCACCTCCTGCTCGAACGTACCGTTTCTAAAGAAGCGACCAACCGCTTCCCAATTCTCTTCCGTCATATTCGAGCCGCGCGTGGGCGTTCCGCCGAATGGAGCCATCAGCGTGTAGTCGTCGTCGTGCGGGACCAAAGAGCGATAGAAGTCGATGTCACCGCGCATGAGCGCCGCGTTTGCGTCCCTGGATCGCTGGACGAGCTCCGCGATCGTCCGGTCGATGGCGGGATCCTCGTGCGCCGAGGCGGAAACGCCGATTGCAAGCGATGCAAGGCCCGCGCTGCCCGCTGCGGCGAGAAGTGAACGTCGTGAAGTGAGCATAAGGGTTTCTCCTGTCGTGATCTCTGGTGGGCCGCCGCAGTTCGGCCAGGGCACGTCCCGCGAGATCGCATTTCGATTCCGATGAATCCAGAGATATGATTTCAGCAATATACTGAATGAAATTGATCATTGGCTGGTCGATCTCAGGATCGCCGCCGACGAGGTCGCCCGAAGAACAACGGTTTCTTGACGAAGATGGATTTGCCGGTTGGCGCATAGATCCCAAGAAAAACCGGGACGGGATGACGGTACCGCAAAGGTTGACAGTGTCGATCTGTCTGGCATTATCGCATCATCCTGGAGGATGCACTGTGAAGAAAAGCTATTCGAAGCCGGTACTGGTCAAAAAAGGAAAGCTCTCGCAGGTTACGGCGGTTACCAATGGTGCCGGTTCCGGGCCCACCACATAAGGTCGGATCGTCCTCGTGGGCCGAGGCGCAGGAGATGGGAAATATGAAGAAGACCTATTCCAAGCCGGTGCTGGTCAAAAAGGGCAAGCTCTCGCAGATCGCCGCGAACGGCGCTTCCAACCCTCGATAGACCCTTTCACCCCGATTGATCGCGGCCACCACCCTGACAGAGTCGGGCGGCTGATCCTTTCCAGAGCATGATCTTTTCCCGCAGGTGACGGGACCATTCAGCGCGCAACCACCAGATCGTCGAGCACGAGCTGCCAATAATGGCTCGTGGAAAGGCGCACGCGCGTGACCGCCGCCAGCATCGGCGCGTAGTGCACGGGCGCCAGCGCCGACAGGATGATGGTGTCGCTTGCGATCAGCTTGTCGCCGAGCCAGCTCTCCACCAGCGCGGTTTCGCCTTCGGACTTCAGCCACGCCGCGGTCAGCATTACGGAATGGAACCCGAACGGTTTTTCGCTTGAGAATTCCGCCGGATGTCCGCTGCTCGTATAGCAGACATGGTCTCCCGAGATGTTGCCGTTGACGTAGCCTTCGCTGCCTTCGGTATGATCGCGCGCAAGTGCGTTCAGGTTGAACCAGGTCAAGCCGGCATAACCGGACGGCACCTTGCGCAGGCCGCGCGAGGTGACATCGTCGAAACCGATGGTGTGCAAAGGCACTGCGCTCTCGACAGCCGTGTTCTCGGGCGACAGCAGGCCGAGTTCGGTCGGATAGGCCGACAAGGTGAGCCTGCACGCAATGCCGCGGCCGGCAATGTCGATCGCGTCGGCGTCATCGGGCAGATCGAGGCGGAAGGCGGCGCCATCACTGAGCGGATGCACCGCCACCTCTTGCCCTTTCGCCATCACCGAGATGCTTGCCGAAACACCGTCGGCCAGGCGGCCGCTGAGCCGGCGTATCGGAAACAGGCCGACCGGCTGCAGCATTGCTTCCGAGACCAGCCCGGTGGGCGAGCCCGACAGCAGCCGGAGATGCTGCGACTGGACCTCGTTGGCGCTGCTTACGCGCCAGCCGGGCGGCACCGAAACGGTGAAGCGGTAGCTGCCCGGCACATGGATGGGCGCGGCCCGACGTTTCGTCGACGTCAGGAAATTGGCGAAGCCGCCGCGATTGCTCCGCGCCGCGGCGACGAAGCGGCCGTCGCCATCATGCAGTCTGACCATGATGCCGGCCATCGGCCGGTCGCCGAGCCCGTAGCGACCGTCGCGATCGGCATCGAAATAGACAAAGGACGAGTAATTGAGCTTGCCGTGGTTACCCGACCAGTCCTGGCGAACGGCGTAGTCGTTGGCCGGATTTTCACCCAGCCGGGCCTTGCGACGCGACCGCGCCTGCCGCCAGGCGAGAGCCGTAACGGCAGCGGCGAGCCCGACCAGGAGCAGTGCCTTGATCACGGACGGCTCAAGCAATGCTGTCGGCCCTCGCTGTGCTCATTTGGATCTCCTGCGACAAGCCATATATCGATGCTGCGGGCCCTTGAGCAACCGACACGGGGCCGACAGACCACACCATCGGCCTTACATCCCCATTTCGGCCCAGAAACCGCGCTGCTCGGCGGTCTGTTTCAGGCTGCCATGGCATTGGTGGATGTCGAGCCCCGGGCTGGTGTTGGCCTCGACGATGACGATGCCGGCCGCATCAGCGCGACATCCGGTCTGTTCACTTGCGCCGACCTGGCTTCGGCAACTATTCCGGCGACGGCACAGGCGGCTTGGTCGTCAGCGCGGCGCCGAAGGCGGCGACGACGACGGCGGCGATGCCCGCGCATTGCAGCGGGCTCAGGATTTCATGCAGGAACAGGAAACCGGCCAGCGCGCCCAGCGCCGGCTCCAGGCAGGTCAGCGTGCCGTAGAGCCTCGCCGGCATGCGGGTCAGCGCCACCATCTCCAGCCAGAACGGCAAGGCGCTGGAGAACAGCCCGACCAGCAGCGCGCTGACCAGGATCGCGGGCGCGAGCAGGCCGGAGCCCGCCTCGGCGATGCCGAACGGCAGGGCGATGGCGGCGGCGATGACCAGCCCGTAAGCGGTTGTCTGGCTGCCAAGCTCGGCGCCCGCCTTTTGCGCAAAGACGATGTAAAGCGCCCAGCAGCCGCCGGCGGCAAGCGCCAGCATCACGCCGATCGGGTCAAGCGCACGGCCGGAATGGATGAAGGGCGACAACAGGACGATGCCGGCGACGGCCAGCGCTACCCACACGAAATCAGTGGCGCGCCGCGACGACAGCGTCGCCACCAAAAGCGGACCGGAGAATTCAAGCGCCACAGCAATGCCGAGCGGGATTCTGGCGAGTGCCGCATAAAACAAAAGGTTCAGCGCCGCGAGGTTGACGCCATAGGCGATGAGCCAGGGCAATACGGCGCGCGACGGCCGCGCCCTCCAGGGTCTCAGCACCGCCGCCAGCATCAGCGCGCCCACGGCCAGCCGAAGCGCCGTGGTGCCGTTGGCGCCGATCAGCGGAAACAGGCCCTTGGCAAAGGTGGCGCCGATCTGGATCGACACCATGGCGCCGAGCAGCGCGCCAATCGGCAAGGCTTTCGCTTCGGCAGCGGCAATCGGCGTCGACGTCAATCCTGTTCCCTCCCGGCGCGACCAGCTCGCTGCGGCGCAGGCCCGAGATAGGGGCAACGGTGCTGACTGTCGTGTGGCACGGGTCGCGTGTTGATGGGGCACAACGCTATTTCCTCTCCCCCGTCGATCGGGGGAGAGGAAAAGCGGCTAGTTCACCAGCCCATAAACCAGGCTCACCCGTCCATCCGAAAGCGCCTCGACCTTGCGCAGGTCCAGCTTGTGCCGGGCGTGCACCGTGCCAAACAGCGCCTTGCCGTCGCCGGCAAGCAGCGGATAGACGATCAGCCGCATTTCATCCACCAGCCCGGCCTCGATCAGGCTGGCGGTGATGCGGGCGCCGCCCATGAGGTAGATGTCCTTGCCGGGCTCGCGCTTCAGCGCGGCGATGTCGTCAAGACTGCGCAGGAAGCGCGTCGACGGCCAGGTTGCCGACGTCATGGTGTTGGACAACACATAGTGCGGGGTTTTCGCGGCAAAGCGGGCCCATTCGAGTTCGGCCGGGTCGACCAGCTTGCCGGTCATCGGCAACGGCTGGTCCGGCTCGTTCTCAAGGATCGCGCTCCAGTAGCGCTCATAGCCGGCATACATGACGCCGCCGAGCAGGCAGGCGTCGATCCCGGGCATCAGGCCGTATTCCTCCGACCAGTTGTCGACCCAGTCGGCGAAGCCTTCGGGTCCTTCCATCTTGCCGTCGATGGAGATCTTCATTCCGGTGATCAATTTACGCATGACTTCCTCCTTCAGGCTTGCGGGATGCAAGCATGTTGCTTGGTTTCATCGGTGGTGAGTGCGCCTCAATGGCTGGCGAAGGCGCGTGTTTCGCCGGCCCTTGCGCCGGCGTTCGGCGCAAGGGGTAGATGACCCGGTTAGACCGGACGATGCGTTAGGTCAGGTCAGGCCGGCAGGCGCTGGTCGTATTCCGTCATGAGACGGCTCCAGCCGTCCCAGAACGGTTCCGGCTTTTCGCCCGTCACGCGGGCGGCCAGGATGTCGAGATGCATGTGCCAGCCGGCGGCATGCATCATCAGACTCGAGCGGTTGGGCAGGCGGCGATGGACCAAAGTGAGCAGGACGTCGTCGCCGCGCTGCGCCAATTCGAACGTGACATTGCCGCTGCCGTTCCAGGTGATGGTGAGCTTGCGCGGCGGGTCGCATTCGACGATCTGGTTGTGCATCCTCTGCTCACCGCCAGCGAAGCTGGCCGGCCTCTGGCCGGGCGGGTCAGTCAGTTCATCATTGCGCCAGACCAGCTCGAAGGAAGAGCCTTCCTCCATATCCATGTCGCCGGCCGCCAGCCACTGGCGGCGCAGATCGCTCTGCGTCAGGTATTCCCAGACGCGCTCCCTGGTTCCGGGCAAAAGCCGTTCGATCCTCAACGTGGCCGGCTGGATCAACTCAGCGTAGCCGTCGAAGCTGTTCATCTGGTTCATTGGTCTTCTCCCTCGGATGATGTTGGCCTGGGTGATGCTGGCCTGGATGATTCTGGCTTGGGTGATTCAGGCTTTGCCGGTGCCGGCGTTGTCTGCGTTTTTCGCCCCGCCTCCTCGCGCAAAAGCTGTTCGAGGACATCGAGGCGGCTGTTCCAGAAACGCGAGTATTGGGCGAGCCACTCATAGGCGGTGGCCAGCGGGCGGGCCTCGAGGCGGCAGACATGGGTGCGGCCGCGCACTTCGCGCCGGATCAGCCCGGCATGCTCCAGCGCCTTGATGTGCTTGGAGGCGGCGGCCAGCGACATGGCAAAGGGTTCGGCCAGCTGGCTCACCGTGCGCTCGCCGCCGGCGAGGCTGTTGAGCATGTTGCGGCGCGTGGCGTCGCTAAGGGCGTGAAAAACCTGATCCATCTGGGGCGTCTCTAATTCAACCATGTAGTTGAATATAGAGGCGCGCTTTTGGATAGTAAACCGTTTGGTTGAATGTTTTTTGAAATAGGCGCAGCCGCCCTA
The DNA here is from genome assembly GCF_057784295.1 of Mesorhizobium sp. CNPSo 4688. Lineage (NCBI taxonomy): Bacteria > Pseudomonadati > Pseudomonadota > Alphaproteobacteria > Hyphomicrobiales > Phyllobacteriaceae > Mesorhizobium > Mesorhizobium sp. CNPSo 4688. Next base: position 237,195 of record NZ_JBWLUY010000011.1, on the reverse strand, counting down.
CCTCCCCCTTGTGGGGGTGAGCGCCGGTTCGCGAAGCGAATTCATCGTGCCGGTGGCACGATGAAAGGCGGCGAACGCCGGGACGCTGCAAAGCAGCGGGGACCCGGCAGAGGACCGCAGGTCCGGGTGGGGGTGCTTGGCGCTGACCGTGAGGGTGTTGCTCGTCCCGCACGCGGGTGTCAGAAACAAGACGGCGGAGGTCGCGCAACCCCCCACCCCGATCCGCTTTGCGGATCGACTTACCGGGGCGAGCCGCGGGTCTCGCCGTCCTTCGGACCCCCACAAGGGGGAGGGTAAAGTCCCCTCACCCAGCCATCGCGAGCGGCACCGGGCTCTTGTTGGGGATCTGGATGTCGATCTCCAGCGTCGACATGGTCTCGCCGCGGTCCATCGAGACCTGGAGATAGTCCTGGTCGATCTGCACATGCTTGGCGATCACCGCCATGATCTCCTCGCGCAGGATGGAGACGAGGTCGGGCTGGCTGCGGTTGCGGCGCTCATAGGCGAGCAGCACTTGCAGCCGTTCGCGCGCCACCGGCGCGCTGGTGCGCCGCTTGAAGATGTCGAGCAGGTTCATGCCGCCCTCCTTCCCAAAAGACGGTCGAGGAAGCCCTTGCGTTCGAAGGGCACAATGACCGGCAGCTGTTCACCCTCGAGCCGCTTTGCGGCGTCGATGTAAGCCTTGGCGGCGGCATTGAGCGGCTCCGACAATGTCACCGGCGAACCGAGGTTGGAGGCCCTCAGCACATCCTGGCTTTCCGGAATGATGCCCAGGAGCGGCGTCGAGAGAATCTCCAGCACGTCGTCGATCGACAGCATTTCACCGCGAGCCGCGCGGGCGGCATCATAACGCGTGACCAGCACGTGCTTGGCGATCTGCTCGCCCTGTTCGGCGCGCAAGGTGCGGGCGTCGAGCAGACCGATGATGCGATCGGAATCGCGCACCGACGACACCTCAGGATTGGTGACGATGACCGCCTCGTCGGCAAAGCGCATGGCGAGCTGCGCGCCGCGCTCGATGCCGGCCGGGCTGTCGCAGAAGACATAGTCGAAGACCGAGCGCAGCTTGCCGATGACCTCGGCCACGCCCTCCTCGGTCAGCGCATCCTTGTCGCGCGTCTGCGAGGCCGGCAGCAGGAACAGCGTCTCCACCCGCTTGTCGCGGATCAGCGCCTGCGACAGTTTTGCCGAGCCCTGGATGACGTTGACGAGGTCGAACACCACGCGCCGCTCGGCGCCCATGATCAAATCGAGGTTGCGCAGGCCGACGTCGAAGTCGACCAGCGCCACCTTCTTGCCGGTCTTGGCGACCGCCGCCCCCAGAGCCGCGGTCGAGGTCGTCTTGCCGACGCCCCCCTTGCCCGAGGTGACCACCACTACCTTGCCCATCAATAAAGCCTCCATTGTTGTCGTTATTCGTTGGACGGGCGCGAGCCCGCCGCATTAGCTGAAAGGGGCGATGCGCAGCATGCCGTTGTCGAGGAATGCCTGCACAGGCTTGCCCCGGACTGACGGGTCCATCTCCTCGGCGGTGCAATACCAGCCATCCACCGACAGAAGCTCGGCCTCGTTCCTGCGACAGAAGACGCGGGCGGACGTGTTGCCTTGAGCGCCCGCCGAAGCGCGGCCGCGCAGCGTGCCATAGACATGAATGGAGCCGGTGGCGACGATTTCGGAGCCGGAGGCGACGGAGCCCAGCACGATGACATCGCCATGCGGATGAAAGATCAGCTGACCCGAGCGGATCGGCGAGCGGATCATCAAGGTGCCGGCGTCCGGGGCCTTGGCGTCCTGCGGCAGCGGCCTGGCATCGCCCGCCGGCTTCAAATCGCCTGCCTTCAAATCCGCTTTCGCATCACCTGCCCGCTTCGTGTCACTTGTCGCAGTAGCATCCTCCGCCCTGCCCGCCTTGCGGCTCGGCTGCAGCAGCCCGTCGGTGGTCGCCTCCTTGGCGCCGACCAACACCGGCGGCAGATGCGCGCCAAGCTCGCCGCCGCCGTCGAGTTCCATGGCGTAGACGCGGATGCCGCGCTGGCCGAGCACACCAATCAGCGCTTCAATGGCGACGACATCGGGCTTCAGCACGTTCAGATCGAGCACCACCGGGCGGCCGGCAAAATAGCCGGGCGAATTGCCGATCCAGCGATCCAGGCTCTCCAGCCAAACATCCAAAGGCGCCTCCGGCGTCAGCGTGAAAGCGACGAAGGAGCGGGCGCGAAAGCGAATGGATTTGGCCTCGAGGGGAGCGGCAAAGGTCACGGCGGGCGATTCCTTACTGAGAGGTAAACGCTAGCGGTGGTATGGTTAATGAAAGGTTAACGAGGGGGATTTGCGTGCAGCGGGAGGGCGGTTCCTGGCAGCCGGTGCCCGGCTTTCTGCCAGCCTTGCAAGTGCGCGAATTTAACCCGTTCCCGCCGTCGGCAAGACCAGTTGCAATCGCAGCGACTAAAACGCGACCAGTGTTGGCGCAGATTGTTGGAAATAATCATGTATTACCCGGCACCGAATACTTGCGCGCCGCCATGCGCCGCGTAATGTCGTCGTGGGGCGGGTTTATCGGGGGGAATTTATGAAGCGCACTATTTTGACGCTATCGTTGCTGGCTGGCCTCGCAGGATGCGCCACCCCGCCCGACAAGATAGCCGGCGTTCCAAATTCCGGCCCCTGCACCGACGCCGACAGACAGCGCCTTGCCGTCATATCAAACCAGCAGAACAAGTCGGCATCCGGCGATGCGCTCGGCGTCTTCCTGATCGGCGTGCCTGTCGCCTCCATGTCGGGCGGCGACCACGAGGCCGAGATAGCGATTCTTAAGGGTCGGTGCGTGGCGCCGAAGACGTAGCCGTTACACCATGGCAAAGAGAAAACAGACGGCGCCTCCCAACAGGAATACTCGAACGAGCGCGCCAACTCGCACGGAAGCCCCTCAGTGGCTCCTAAGCGAACCGCTTGGTGAGAGCCCCCCACCGCCGGTCTCGACACGGCCAGGACTACTGCCCTTCCTTGAGTTGGGTTGGGAGAATTTTGAGCGCCTTTGCTATCGGCTCGCTAAGATCGATGGCGCGGTGGAAAAGGCTTGGGTCTATGGCACTTCGGGGTACAGCCAGTACGGCATAGACGTCTTGGTTCGCATGAAGGACGGAAGCTTCGGGGCGTGGCAAAGCAAACGCCACAGAAAGTTTGACCTTTCGTCTTTGAAAGATGCCTTGCAGCAGTTCGAGGACGCCGATTGGGCAAAACAATCCGAGCGCTTCGTCTTAGCCGTCGCGTGCGTGATCAACGACCCGAAGGTGTTCGACGAGATTGAGCAAGCGCGCACGCGGCTGGCGCTTCGTGGCATTGCTTTTGAGCCCCTGTTTGCGGGGGAGCTAACCGAAAACCTACGGACTCAGCCTGAAATTATCGACGACTTCTTCGGGCGCGCGTGGGTAGACAAGATTTGCGCTCCGGAAGTCGCTATCAAGGTCACCGATCGCCTTTCGCGCATCGACATTGCAGCGTTGCGGACGCGTCTTCGCGCGTTTTATGGTGCCTGGATTGGCATTGTCGACCCGGGTCTTCCATTAATTGGGCAAACTACCGGAGATATGCCAGCTCCCGCACTGTCCCAGCGTTACGTTCTGCCTGATGTAGTGACTTTGGAGCGGAATATTGCAGAACACCACCACGTAATTACCGAGCGGGGAGAACCACCCCTTGTCAGCGAATTTCCCGACGAAGCAGCACTCTATCAAGGGGGTGAGGCACAACGAACTCCTATGGTATTACACTCACGCCCGAGTGAGCGACGAATTCCGATCGGTCAGTTCATTGCAGACACGGATCGCGCCATAATTACAGCAGAGGCGGGCGCCGGCAAAACTACACTCCTTCGATACCTTGCACTTGACTTTCTTTCTGACTCTCCGACGCTGGATGCGGTCAGTGACCGCTATGCTGGCTACGTGCCGGTCTGGGTGCCATTTGCCCTCTGGGCACAGATGTCCGAGGGCAAGGATCGACCTCCAACCCTGGACGAGGTCGTGCACGGCTTCATTCAGACGCTTAATGAGCCAGAGCTTGCCGAGCAGATGCGGCGTGTCCTGAGGACTAAGCACGTTGTCCTGCTCGTTGATGGCCTTGACGAGACGGGCGAACAGTCGATTGCTGATGCGCTGTTGGTCTCCTTAACCGTCTTCGCAGAACAGGCTGGCGTCGCGGTGTTTGCCACGTCGCGTCCTCACGGGATAAAAGCGTTGAGCGGAATTGGGGGCACGTGGACCCTCGCTCGGCTGGCTCCTCTGTCGGACCAACAGCGTGGTGCCCTTGCGCTGCTCTGGTACCGCATCCTTGAGCGACATGAACTCGGCGCCAGCGCGACCCCCGAGGTCGTAGAGCGGCAGGCACAATCGCGTGCAAACAGTTTCGCCAAGGCACTGCTGGGAAGCCCCGGTATCGCGCGCCTTGGTCGCACACCCCTCTTTCTCGTCTCGCTGCTGAAACTGCACAGACTTGGGAGAGACCTTCCCCGGAACCGATTTGACGTTAGCAAAGAGATCGTCGAGCAACTCATTGTCCACCAGCCAAAGCGACGTGCGAAGGACGCGATGAAACTGGGATCCGCTCAAAAGATGCGGCAGCGCGAACGTGTGCTCGAAGACTTCGCTTTCGGTTTACATTCAGGAGAATTGCGAGGTGACGTTCCCGATGGCGCTATCGAAGCTGCCGCTGTCGCGCGAGCGGCCAAGGTTATCGCCTCGCGCACGGGCAACGTGGATGCCGACCGCGCTGAAGAAGAGGCGCAGACAGTATTTTCGTTTAGTGAAGAAACCGCCGGCCTTCTGGTTAGGAAGACCCAGAACGATGTCGGCTTTCTCCATCGCTCTCTCCAAGAATTTTTCGTAGGCGCCTATCTACTTCAAGTTTCTCTTTCCGATCGAGTGGCGTTCATCAAAAGCCATGCCAGCCAGGCAGCGTGGAAAGAACCGATCCTGTACCTACTCTACCATGTGCGAAACGAGCAGGAAGTCGGACTCCTAGTTGATGCAATCGGTGAAGCGTCGGCTATTGACGCAGCAGAAGAAGCTGTACGCGTCGCCCTGCTGACCGAGGCGGTCTTCGCCGATTTTGCGCATGACATTTCCAAGGTGCAGAGTCTCGTGCAGAGATTTTTCGAAGAGGCCGAGCTCTATGCGTCAGGAACACGTCAACGGGCACTTCTGGTCTCTGCCGTTGACGGTCTTTTCTCCCAAGCTGTTTCAACCCGATGCGCCGAGAAGCTACAGGAATGGCTCCCCGACTACCACGGCGGGGGTCGAAACGATGCAATCATAGCTATGCGCAAATGGGACAAGGCGCTTCGCCCGGCCTGCGTGCCGCTTCTGATTCGAGTATTGGCAGGTGATCTCGAATACGTGTGGCGGGCCGCAGGACCTGTGCTCGCCGAATTTGCACAGGGCGACATGCGGGTCAAAAGCGCGCTGCTTCGCCTACTGCATGAACCTAGATCCGCATCAACGCTTCATGGCGCGCTTTTCGCGCTCGGTCAGGGCTGGCGTGACGACGCTGACGTTGGAGCCCTCGCTTCCGACCTACGGCATACTCGTTTCAAGGGAATTCAAATCGATGCGATTCGCATTCGTGCCTTGCGCGGCGAGGCTGATCTTGGCGATCTCGAAATCTTCTCGGAACTCACCTTTCAGCAGGACAGCTTTCTCTCCAACATTATTGAACCAGATCTCATCGAATACTTCGCAGCAAATCATAAAACGGAATTGCTTGCACACGTTAAACGAGCGTTAGAGAGCCAAGACAGGCGCCGCGTTGCAATTCCTCTATTAGGCTCTTTAATCTTCGTCGACCCTAAGCACCATCTTGTCAAACCAATTCTCGAAGACCTTCTCAAAGAGAAGTGGTCTATCCATCAACTGTTCAGAAATTCAGAAATCCCTCTGAACCGAGTTGATTGGGACTCTAATTTGGTGAAACTTATTGAAGATAATTTAAGCAACGAAAAGCACTTAGACTATGAATATTATTGGATAAGCCGTGCACTTAAGCTCCCATCACTGAAAGAGCGCATGATAACTTCTATGAAAGCGGGTGAAGGCCTGACCTTCTGGTCGTCTCGTGGCCTCGCAGAACTGTGGGGCGGGAATGACACCGAAGTTCGCGCAGCCTTCACGGCAATGCTTGATGCTCCCTCGAAAGCGTTCGCTGAAGCGGCCGACGATGCCGCCTCTATCCTTGGGGATAAGGAGGCGGTGCGAAAGGCGATCCTTCGGGCACTGCGTGATAAGCCTCATGAGACGCGCTTTCTGATCGCAGCGCTGCGCAGGCTTGGGACCGGCCCACAGGATGATGAGGCATTTAAGGCCAGCTATGAAGCAGGGGACCCGAAGGGCCGCTTTCTTCACGACGACCATTGGCGCGATTCGATGTTCTCGACTTTCGCAACTAGACCAGAGATTCGCAATTTGGCGCGGATTGAACTGACAATCCGCGATGGCAATCTCGGCGCGGTGGCCGACGCATATGCGGCTGACCCTGAGATATGTGCGGGAATTATGAAAGTGATCGCGCCGCTGTCGGAAGCCCCGCGCCTATCGCTTGTGCCCGAACTGGGTACTGCGGCTCCGTCGAATCCAATGGCGTTTGGAGTCATTGCCGCCATGCGGCACGACACAAGTGGCGCAGTCAGTGGAGAAGCTGTGATGGCTTGGGCCGATAGTCGCCTGGCTCAGAATGCGTTCGGAAATGATGACCTAAGTTTCCTAGCCGATGAGCTGCACGCGGTGGGGCCTGACTACATGCATCGACGCGCCGCCGCGGTGGTTGGGCTCGTCATCACAGACAATCTGCCGGTATTTGCTAGTCTTGTTGACCACACCGGAAACCCTCAGAACATCGATATTGGTCGGCTCACCTCATTGGATGGGAGCGACCGCTATTTAAAGCGTATCTTGCCTCACTGGGGCCAAGTGGCAGATGTTCTGGGAGGAGAACACACTGCCATGAAGCGCCTTGAGCTTTCGCCGAGCGGTACCCTTTCTATCTTGAACCCAGGCACACCGAGTGCCGCGCACATGTTTCAACTGCTCAACGCCCAGGCACAGAAAAACGATGCGCCTCTCTATGAGCGCATCGCGGCGATGCGACGGTTCGCGCCCGACAGTGCCGAGATGCGGAAACTCGTTGAACCGCTGTTACTGCAGCCTGGATCTGCGCGAGGGCCGCGTAGTAACTACGACCGTTGGCCTGCAATAATGGCGGCAGAAATATTCGCTGATCATTTTGCAGGTACGGATCTGCGACAGCGAGTGATCGGCCTTTTCACATCTGACCCTCAAAGTGATTGCGCGGCTGCTGCACTGGCGGAGACAGCACTCCGCGAGCGCGATTTGGAAGTTGAGACGCTGCTGCAAAGGAAGGCAAAAGGCATCGCCTACGAGGTTGTCACAAGTCTGCGTATAGCGGCCTCCGTCGGTAATATCGTTGAGGCCTTGGAGCGGCTGCTTAGCCGAGATCCCGGAGAAACATTTGGCTGGAATTGCTCGTATTGGGTACCTGCGTTTGCTAGGCGGATAGAGCGGGATGACAATGCAGTCAACGAGATCATCAATGCTCTCGAACATGCGCCATCCGAATCCGCGCGACTATCTGAGTTAGCTCTGCTTGGGCTGGGATGCAAAGACAAAGCCAAGAGCAGAGTAATTCTGACTGCCGCTCTCCGGAAATACGAAGCGCGGAAAACACCCGTCCTTGCATTCGATGTGACGGCTGGTACTTATCGCCTGGCTGTACATACTCTTCGAGAGCTTCTCATGTAGCGGCGTCCCGGGGGCGTGAGCGAGAAAGGTTGGCGCTCTACGGCGCCCCCCCCCTCTGCCCTGCCGGCGTTCGTTCGGAAAGCCAAGCAATTGGCTTCCCGTCCGCTGCGCGGACCACTCCTCACCCCCCACTTGTGGGGAGATTGGCAGCTTCGGCGCCTCGCCAGTTCCACGATAGCGGCCGAGCAGCCTCCAGAACCTGGTTCAAGGGGCCTCCTTCACCTTGCCTGCCCGGCGAACGCGACCCACCATGCCGCACATGCTTAGCGCCGGAGCAGCTTGTCGTGTTACGATTGCCGGTCGGCATCCCTCCAACGCGGCTGCAAGTGCCGGCTCGTGAACCAAACATGCGGGCAGACTGACGGCAGAAGATTTTCCCGCCGCAGAGTTTCGCAAAGCGAGGAGACGTCGATGAGCGCAAGGGGCCGATTTTTCCGTAGCCTGGTGGCTGTCCTGTTTGCCGGCGTCTTTCGGGTCGATGCCGCCCATGCGCAGGATGCAGGGTGTACGTTCGAGCCGGTGGCCGGTACGTCCCGACAGATTCTGAGATGTCGGGAAGGCCTTGCCATCATTGTGGAAGGTGGCGCTCGTTTTTCGCTGGAGGATCGCGATCGAAACGGCACTCCCGACGCGGTCAGGTTGCGGCGCAAAGCGCTGCTGCTCGATGCTCCGGCCGGCGCGGTCCAGGGTGGCTTCGCGGTTGTCACCCCGCAGGCGATCGCCGCGGTGCGAGGCACAAAATGGGCAGTCGACGTTGGCAATGGCAAGACGTCTGTTTTCGTCCTGAGAGGTCGCGTCGCCGTGCAAAGACCGGCATCCACCGCCATCGTGGTCCTCGCACCGGGCGATGGCGTGGACGTCGAGGCCGGGACAGGCAAACTCATCGTCAAGCGCTGGCCCGCCAAGCGCGTTTCCGCATTGCTGGCCCGTTTCGGCCAGTGAGCTTGCCCAATGAGCTTGCAATGAGCCGACGAAGGCTTCCGACGCTGATCGCGCTCATTCTGGCGGGTCTTTGGGGCGCCGGCCTGGGCTTCGCGCACTGGCACGGCAATTTCTGGTTTCTCGATCGCGTCGAGGCAACGATGACCGATCTTCGAACGCTTGTTCGAGGAACGGCAAAGCCACCGGAGCTGATCACCATTGTCGCAATAGACGATGAAACGGTGCGGCGCGAGGGCAGTTATCCCCTCAGCCGCGCCACGCTTGCCCGAATCATCGATACGATAGAGCCGCTCGGGCCGAAAGCCATTGCGCTCGACCTGCTGCTGGTCGACCCCGGGGCAAAAGACACCGACGAGGCGCTCGCGCGTTCGCTGAGGAGGAGTAGAAGCGTAATCGCTGCAGCGGCGATCTACCCCGGAGGCAAACAATGGACGCTGGCCGTGGGCGAAGGACCCCTCGCCCGCGTGCCGAATGCCGAGCGGTTCCTGTGGCCCCTGAAAGCGTTTTCTGACGCCGCCGCAGTCGGCGTCGTGAACGTGGTCACCGACAGGACGGGAACGCCCCGGTTCGTGCCGTTGCTGTTTCGGGCCGGAGATCAGTTGCAAGCGTCCTTCTCCTTGCGTGTCGCCACCATGGCGGCGGGAGAGGACCCTGGAATTGCACCCGATGATCTATCGCTGGACGGACGGTCGATCCGTACGGACATTGGTCACATCCTGCCTCTGACATTCTATGGCCCGCGCGGCACGATCCCCACGATCAGCGCCGCGACGGTGCTGGCGGGCCAATTCGATCCCGGCGCTATCCGGGGTCGAATTGTCTTGATAGGAGCGACCGCAACCGGCACCGGCGATGTCTTCCCGACACCGTTCGATCCCATATTGCCGGGCGTCGAGGTCATGTCGACGGCGATTGCCCATCTGATGACCGGCGACGGAATCGTGCGCGACCAGAACATTCGCCTTGCAGATGCGGGCTTTGCAGTGGCGCTGCCCATGCTTCTTGTCGGCCTGTTAGCGTGGCGCCGAAACGCCATCGGCCTCGCGGCGGTCGCCGGCGTGGTCCTGATCTGGCTCGTGGTCAACATGACCGCTTTCCTGCACCATATCTGGCTGAGCGCCGCGCTGCCGATGACCGCTGCCGTTCCGCCGGCAATCCTGTTTGGGGCCGCGCAGCTTTGGCTGGGCAGGAGCCGGGCCCAATATTTCGCCACGCAGAGCCAATTGCTTCAACGCGTTGAAGCCCCAGGACTGGGAGCATGGCTCGCCAAGCATGGCGACTTCCTCTCGGAACCCGTCCGGACAGACGCCGCCATCCTGTTCATCGACCTGTCCGGCTTCACCGGACTGAGTGAAACCTTGGGACCGAGCGCCACACGCGAACTCCTGAACAATTTTCACGCGTTGGTGGACGAAGAAGTGACAAGCTGCGGTGGCGTTGTCACGAGTTTCATGGGTGACGGCGCCATGATCCTGTTCGGCCTGCCGGAACCCGCGACAGACGACGCCTTCAATGCTGCCCGCTGTTGTGCCGGGCTCTCCAGCCGCACCAACGATTGGCTCGCCTCGTTGCCTGCGTCGACCGCATCCCGGATCGGCTTCAAGATTGGAGCGCATTATGGAACAATCGTGGCCTCTCGACTCGGCGGCGAAGGGCGTCAGCACATCGCGGCCATCGGCGACACCGTCAACGTGTCAAGTCGCTTGATGGAGATCGCTGCCGGCCAGAATGCCGAAGTGGCAGTGAGTGACGAAATGCTTGCTGTCGCCGGTCGCGACTGCGCGTTGTTCAAATCCGGTGTTTTGAGAGGACCTGTGGAGACACAGATCCGTGGGCGATCCGGCTCGCTCGCAATCTGGTTTTGGCAGAGTGCCCGGGCGCCGCAGTAGATCCAGCCACGTGATCAATGGCGCGCCATCCATCCCTTCGCCAAACCTCTGCGCCGTGAGGCCCCCGATCAAGACGTGCGCCGCCCTTTCCCCTTGAGGCTCCGCGCCGCCTGCTCAACCGCAGCCCGGTCGGCGCCAAGGCGGTCAATCAGCTCCTGCGCCTCGTCGCCGGATATGCCGGTGCGCACGGCCAGTTCCTCGACTGTCAGGACGTCGGTGCTGGCGATCTCACGCGTTTGCGGCAGGGCGTCGTCGGCCGTCAGCGGCAAAGCGGCTTCCCTGTCGATTTCGGCCTCGGCCCGGTGCCAGTGATGCTCGGGATCACCACCGCCTTCGCGCTCCCAGATCTGGTAAGCGCGCTTCTGGATTTTCTCATGCCGTTCGTCACCCATCGTCGTTCCTCCTTGGTGTCAGGGAAGAACGCCGCATCGGTGCGAACGATCCAAAAAATTTGCGTGATCGACATGGCAAGGGATCGCACGGGATTCGAGCAGCCCGCCCTACTCGCACTGGCGCCGCGGCCCGCCGGAATAGGGCTGGTAGCTGTTGTCCTCGGGGCGGTAGGAGCGGTAGCGGCTGAAGCAGGATTCGACGTGATCGTCCGAAAGGTCCGCTGTTGCCACCAGCGGGCCGGCGCCGTCCCCGATATAGCTGACTTCGGCGGGTTGCTGCGCGGCCTGGCCGGCGGCGGCGCTGGTTTCAAGATAGGGCGAGACGCAGGGGCGCTGCTGTCCACCGTAGGACATGTAGCTGTTGTCGTCAGGATTGTAGGAGCGGTAGCGGTCCGCGCACCAGCTGACATGGGCAGCCGGCAGCCTGGCCTGCTGCTCGCCCGCATCGGGCGCCACCGCGGCTGTGCTGGTCGGGTCCGACGACTGCATCCTGGCGGAGGCATCGGGCGCTGCGGGCTGCGCGGCGGCCACGCGCTCCAGCCCCGGCGCGGCCTTGTCCACCTTCTGTGCGTCCTTGGTCCACAGTTGCGAGACACTCTCGGTCGGCCCGGCCTGATGCACCGGCTTGGCGACAATCAGCCAGGCGGCGAAAGCCAGCCCGCTGGCAAAGACCGCAAGGGTCAGGACGAAGCCTGCTACCAGTGCCAAAACCGCTTTCATCACACACTCCCTTGAGGCCCCGCTAATAGAATGCGGAGCATCGGGACTGGTTCCAGCAAGCAAGCATTTGGCAAGGGCCGGCAACTGGAGGGCCAGACGATGCGCAAAGCGGCAGGCCCAGGGTGCCTCAAACCGGCAGCCGCACGTGCGGCGTGAACTCGTTCTCCGCCGCCAGCAGCGCGGCGACCATCTCCTTGTCGCGCTGGCGCTGCTGCAGATGGAGCGTCACCAGCCGGTCCAGCGAGAAGGCGCCGGCGCCTGCAATGGCCAGCACGAACATGCCGCCTGATATGGCCAGATCCTTTTCGAAATGCAGCAGCTCGTTCTGGCTGGCGAGGTTGGTGTGGAACAGCGTGGCCGTTGCCAGGCAAAACAGGCCAAGGCCGATGGCGCCGAGGCGGGTGAGCAGGCCGGAGGCAATGGAGAGCCCAGCGCCCATTTGCAGCACGAGCGTGGCGACGAACAGCGGCAGGCTGATGCCTTGCGCGGCCATCGCCTTGGCGGCGGCGTCGAAATGGGTGGCGAGCGTCAGGCCTTCGTGCAGGAAGATCAGGGACAAGAGCAGGCGGGCGGCAAGCAGGGCGATGTCCTTGGTGTGGTATTTTGCGGCGAGAAGGCGAAGCTTCGCGATTTGGTCAGTCAGGTTCATGGTTTGGCTCCGGAATGGGCAGGCGCGGCGCGCCGGGTTGGGCGCGCAGGAACTGCGCTGGAAGTGGGTGATGTCCGAGGGGCCGGAGCCGGCCGCCACGGTCACTGCCTTGGAAGGTTTGGCATTTCCTCTCCCCCATGGACATGGGGGAGAGGTGGCCGCGAAGCGGACGGAGTGGGGGCTGGCTCCGCTATATGCGATTGCCCCACCTCGCGGAGGTGCGAGGAAGCATCGCCGCGCCTACTGCGTCACCTTGGTGTCAATCGCCTTCTGCAAATCCTCGAGTTCCTCGCAGCCGGCGGGGCACAGTTTCTGCAGCGAGGCCAGCTGCTCGTTGGCCTTGGCCATGTCGCCGGTTTCGACATAGAGCTCGCCCAGATATTCGCGGGCGGCCTTGTGGTCGGGCTTCAGCTCCAGCGCCTTGTTGTAGTAGGTCAGCGCGGTGGTGAAATCGCCGGTCTTGCGCAGCGTGAAGCCGAGCAGATTGTAGACGTCGGCCTGCTGGTTGTCCTGGGCAAGATCACGCAAGTCGGCCAGCGCGCCCTTGTAGTCCTTGACGGCGATCTTGGCCTGGACGGCGGTGAGGTCGGGCGCGTCAGCGCCCTCGATGTCGTCGACCGCATAGGCCGGCATGATTGTGGCCACGGGAACCACGGTCAGCACGGCGATGGCGCCGAGCAGGCCGAACAGGGCGTTTCTGCCCAGACAGGATTTTCTCATTGTCTTTCTCGCTTTGGTTGGGAGCTCGCGCTCAAATCTGAACCGGAGTGAAGCCGTATGCATTGCCGTCTTTGACGAAGACGCCGGTGCCGGGGAACGGGAAGTGCGAGCCGGAAATGCGGATGTTGTCCGCGATCACCCGGTCGATAATCTTGTGGCGGGTGGCGATCGCCGTCGGCCCGTCCTGGTCGTAGCTGCCCTGCCACTCCGGATGCGGCGCCAGAAGCGCCGGCACATACATGGTGTCGGCCGAGATCATCAGCTGTTCCTTGCCGGAATTGGCGAGGTAGACCGAATGGCCCGGCGTGTGGCCGGGGGCGGCGATGATCTGGATGCCGGGCACGACCTCGGCGCCATCCTCGACCAACTTCCAGTTCTTCCATTTCGGGAAATTTTCGGCGATGCGCTTGCCAGCGGGCTTGCGGCCTTCGGGCAGCTTCGCCAGCCGACTGGGGTCGGTCCACCAGACGTATTCGGTGGCGTTGACGATCAGCTCGGCATTGGGGAACACCGGCGCGTTGGTGCCCTTTTCCATCAGGCCCCAGACATGGTCGGGGTGGAAATGCGAGATCATGATGGTGTCGATCGCCTTGTAGTCGATGCCCGCGGCGGCCATGTTGGCCGGCAGATGCGTGGCGTTGGTCTGCCATTGGCCGACGCCCGAGCCGGCATCCATCATGATCAGCTTGCCGTTCATCTTGAGCACGACGACGGTGAGCGGGATCGGCATGAAGTCGGTGGTCAGCCCCGCCTTGGCGAGTGCTGCCTTGGTGTCGTCGACCGAGACACCCTTGATGAAGGCCGGGTCGTGGGGCTTGCGCCAAATACCGTCATAGATGGCGGTGACCTCGATATCGCCGACTTTGTATTTGTAGAAGCCGATCGAAGGCTCCACCGGTGTTTCGGCGAAGGCGGGTCCGGTGAATTCGAGCTTGCCGGCAAGGCCGAAGGCCGTTGCGGCGAGCGTGGTTCCAAGCAATGTGCGACGTGTCATTGTGAACATGGGTGATCTCCTCTTGTGAGTGGTGTCCGAAGTCGCGGAAGAGAGATGACGGAGAGTGCTGGCTCCCCGTCCTGACCGGTTGAGGCGGCGGCGCGGATCCGGCGCCGGCGCCCATCACTCAGCGGCCCCAGATGCTGTCGCGATTGTGCTGGGCAATGATGTCCTGCACCGAGCCCTGGTTCGGCCCCGTCGTCACCTTGGCATCGACGCCGTCCTGGTGCGCTGTGTAGGGAATTGACGCGGTGGCATTGGTGTCGACGGCAGGCTGGCTGGCCTTGTTGGTGAAGTGGTCGCTGCCGGCAAAGGCAGCGCTCGAGGCAAGCAGCATCGCAGCCACGCTGAAAGCGAGCTTGGTCATGTCCAAATTCCTTGTTTCGTTTCTTGGGTCGCGGGCTGGAATTGCCTCGCTGACAACAAGACCCGGAAGGGCCGCGCTTTATTCCCCGATGCGGTGAGATTTTTTTGGAGGGGGAGAAATCAAGGGGCGGTCGAGCAGACGCTGGGTCGGATCAGGCGCGGTTGCGCGCTTGAATTGGATAGTGCTTGTCCTCATAGGCTGCGATCAGCGTTGCGAGGACGTGGAAGCGGTCAGCTTCAACAGAGCCGAACTCAGGCTCATTCTCAAAATATTTGGCGATCTCCGCAATCGCCCGGCCGTACTCGGCTTCGGTTTCAATGGGTCGAATGTTTTCCATCCCACCTTCTCCGGATCAATCTTGCCGGAGTCCTTTGCGCGTCTCGACGAGTTTGATCAAGAGTGATTTTACCGACGCGCAGGGGCCGCGCCTACTCGGCCGCCTCTGCGTAATCCACGGGCACATAGTTGAGGATCGGGCCAAGCCAGCGCTCCACCTCGGCCAGCGGCATGGCCTTGCGGCGGGCGTAATCCTCGACCTGGTCGCGTTCGACCTTGGCGACGCCGAAATAGTAGCTTTCGGGATGCGCGAGATAGAGGCCGGAGACCGACGAGCCCGGCCACATCGCGTAGCTCTCGGTCAGGCTGACGCCGGCATTGCGCTCGCCGTCGAGCAGCCGGAATAACGTCGCCTTTTCGGTATGGTCGGGCTGCGCGGGATAGCCGGGCGCCGGGCGGATGCCGCGATAGGGTTCGCCGATCAGTTCGTCTGGCGCCAGTTTCTCGTCGGCCGCATAGCCCCAGAATTCCGTGCGCACCTTCTCGTGCATGCGCTCGGCGAAAGCTTCGGCGAAACGGTCGGCCAGCGCCTTGACCATGATCGAGGAGTAATCGTCATTGGCCCGCTCGAAACGCTCGGCGATCGCCACCTCCTCGATGCCGGCGGTGACGATGAAGCCACCGATATAATCGGGCTTGCCGCTCTCGGCAGGCGCGACGAAATCCGACAGCGCGACATTGGCCTTGCCGTCGCGCTTGGTCAGTTGCTGGCGCAGCGTGAAGAAGGTCGCCAGCTCCTGCGAGCGTTCCTCATCCGTGAACAGCCTTATGTCGTCGCCGACGGCATTGGCCGGCCAGAAACCGATGACGCCGCGCGGCGCAAACCACTTTTCGGCGATGATCTTCTTCAACATCGCCTGCGCATCCTCGAACAGCTGGCGCGCTGCCGGACCCTGCGCTTGATCCTCGAGGATCTTGGGATAACGGCCCTTCAGCTCCCAGGTCTGGAAAAACGGCGTCCAGTCGATGTAGCGCGCGAGTTCCGCAAGGTCCCAGTTCTCGAAAACCCTCACGCCGGTGAAGGACGGCTTCGGCGGCTGGTAGGCAGACCAGTCGATCTTGTGCGCATTGGCCCTCGCTCTGGCCAGCGGCAGCCGCTGCTTGTCGGCCTCGGAGCGGGCATGGGCGTCGGCGACCTTCTTGTACTCGGCCCGCACCGTCTCGACATAGTCCGCCTTGCCGTCGTTGGACAGCAGCGATGAGACCACGCCGACCGCCCGGCTGGCGTCGGTGACATAGACCGTCTGCCCCTTGGAATAGCGCGGGTGGATTTTCACCGCCGTGTGCACGCGGCTGGTTGTCGCGCCGCCGATAAGCAGCGGGATATCAAAACCTTCGCGCTCCATCTCGGCGGCCATGTGCACCATCTCGTCCAGCGACGGCGTGATCAGGCCGGACAGGCCGATGATGTCGACATTTTGCTCGCGCGCCGTCTGCAGGATCTTCGCCGCCGGCACCATGACGCCGAGATCGATGATCTCGTAATTGTTGCAGGCCAGAACCACGCCGACGATGTTCTTGCCGATGTCGTGGACATCGCCCTTCACCGTCGCCATCAGGATTTTGCCCGCCGTCTGGCGCTCGCCATTGTCGATGCCGTTGGCGGCGTTGGTCAGGTTCTCCGCCTCCATATGCGGCAGCAATCCAGCCACCGCCTGTTTCATGACACGCGCTGATTTCACCACTTGCGGCAGGAACATTTTTCCGGCGCCAAACAGGTCGCCGACGACATTCATACCGGCCATCAGCGGGCCTTCGATGACATGCAATGGGCGCTCGGCGGCAAGCCGCGCTTCCTCGGTGTCGGCGTCGATGAATTCAGTGATGCCGTTGACCAGCGCATGCGAAATGCGCCCTTCGACCGGCAGCTCGCGCCAAGCGAGATCGCGCTCCTTGGCCTCCTTGCCGGCAGCGCCCTTGAAGCGTTCGGCGATCTCCAGCATGCGCTCGGTGGCGGTGCCGCCGGCCTTGGGCACGCGGTTGAGTACGACATCCTCGCAGGCTTCGCGCAGCTCCGGCTCGATCGTGTCGTAGACGGCAAGCTGCCCGGCATTGACGATGCCCATATCCATGCCGCGCTGGATGGCATGGTAGAGGAACACCGCGTGCATGGCCTCGCGCACCGGCTCGTTGCCGCGGAACGAGAAGGACAGGTTCGACACGCCGCCGGAAATGTGGACATGCGGCAGCGTACCGGTGATCTCGCCGGTGGCCTCAATGAAGTCGACGCCGTAATTGTCGTGCTCCTCGATGCCGGTGGCGACCGCGAAGATATTGGGGTCGAAGACGATGTCCTCGGGCGGGAAGCCCGCCTGTTCGGTGAGGAGTTTGTAGGCGCGGGTGCAGATCTCGACCTTGCGCGCCTTGGTGTCGGCCTGGCCGGCCTCGTCGAAGGCCATGACGACCACCGCCGCGCCGTAGGCGCGCACCAGCCTGGCATGATGCAGGAACGCTTCCTCGCCTTCCTTCATCGAGATGGAATTGACCAGCGGCTTGCCCTGCACGCATTTCAAGCCGGCCTCGATGATTTCCCATTTCGAGGAGTCGACCATGACGGGGACACGGGCGATGTCCGGCTCGGCGGCGATCAAATTGAGATACTCGACCATCGCCTTCTTCGAATCGATCAGGCCTTCGTCCATGTTGATGTCGATGATCTGCGCGCCATTGGCGACCTGGTCGCGCGCCACGTCGAGTGCGGCGACATAGTCGCCCGCCGTGATCAGCTTTCTGAACTTGGCCGAGCCGGTGACGTTGGTGCGCTCGCCGACATTGACGAAGGGAATCTCGTCGGTCAGCGTGAACGGCTCCAGCCCGGACAGGCGCATCTTGCGTGCGATCTCGGGAATGGCGCGCGGCGGATATTTTTTGACCGCCTCGGCGATGGCGCGGATGTGCTCCGGCGTCGAGCCGCAGCAGCCGCCGACGACATTGACCAGCCCTTCCCTGGCAAAATCCTCGATCTGCGCGGCCATGAAGTCCGGGCTCTCGTCATACCTGCCGAATTCATTGGGCAGGCCGGCATTCGGATAGGCGCAGACGAAGGTGTCGGCAACGCCGGATATCTCAGCCAGATGCGCGCGCATGGCGTTGGCGCCGAGCGCGCAGTTGAGGCCGATGGTGAACGGGCTGGCATGGCGCACGGAATGCCAGAAGGCTGTCGGCGTCTGGCCCGACAGCGTGCGGCCGGAGAGATCGGTGATGGTGCCGGAAATCATCACCGGCAGATGCACGCCCTTCTCGAGAAAAATCTCGTTGCAGGCGAAGATCGCTGCCTTGGCGTTCAGCGTGTCGAAGATGGTCTCGATCAGGATGATGTCGGCGCCGCCGTCGATCAGCCCGCGCAACTGCTCGCCATAGGCCAGCCGCAAATCGTCGAAGGTCACAGCACGATAGCCGGGATTGTTGACGTCGGGCGACATCGAGGCGGTGCGGTTGGTCGGCCCCAGCGCGCCGGCGACGAAGCGGCGCTTGCCGTCTTCCTGCTCGGCGCGAATGGCGGCGCGCCGCACCAGCCGCGCACCGTCGCGGTTCAGCGCATAGACGGCATCCTCCATGCCGTAATCAGCCTGGGCGATCGAAGTGGAGGAGAAGGTGTTGGTCTCGAGGATGTCGGCGCCGGCGATGGCGTACTGATAGTGGATCTCCTCGATCGCTGCGGGCTGCGTCAGGATCAGCAGGTCGTTGTTACCCTGCTGGTGGCAGGCGCAGCCGGCGAAGGCCTCACCGCGGAAATGCTCCTCGTCGAAACCGAGACCCTGGATCTGCGTGCCCATGGCGCCGTCAAGGATGAGGATGCGCTCGCGCGCCGCCGCGGTGAGTGCCGCAAGCACTTCGGAACCGTCGGGCTTTACCGCGACGGGGCCGAACAACGCATCCAGCGGTGCAGAATTCTGCGACATTTTTTATCCTTGGGGCGACAACCCTCACATAAGGATATCTTTATGTCAATATACGATATGCCGACGAACGTGTCAGGGCCGGTCAATCAACATGATCACAGCGGGTCGCCAGCGGTCATTGGCGGAACCGCCGTGCCTACTACCCCACCACGTCGCGATAGACCCTCACCTCGCCGTCCAGCCCGCGAATGCGCCAGTTGGCCCCTTCCCGCGCCTCGATATAACACGGCCCGAGCGGCACCTTGCCGCCGCCTTCCGGCAGGTCCAGCACATAGACGGGATTACAGATGCCCGACAGGCGCGCGCGCAGCGCGCCGGCCAGCGCCTGTCCCTCGGCAATGGAGGTGCGCCTGTGCGCCATGCCGCGCGCGAGGTCGCCGTGGTGCAGGTAATAGGGCTTCACCCCCAGACGATACATCAGCTCGCGGCAGAGTTCCTCCAGCACTTCCACCGTGTCGTTGACACCCTTGAGCAGGACGCTCTGGTTGAGCAGCACGAAGCCTGCCTGGCGCATGGTGCGGCAAGCCAATTCGGTGTCCGGCGTGATTTCGCGCGCGTGGTTGAAATGGGTGACGATTGTGACCATCAGCCGACCCTGCAAGGCGCCAACCAGCCCCGGCGTGATCCGCGCGGGCAGCACGACAGGCACACGGGTGTGGATGCGCAGCAGCCGCACATGCGCGATCGCCTCGATGCGGGCGCGGATTTCGGCCAGCGCCTTGTCCGGCAGCGACAGCGGATCGCCACCGGTCAGGATCACCTCGCGGATTTCGGGATGGGCTTCGATATAGGCAAAAGCCTCTTCGAGAGCCTCGCGCGTATAGCCACGCCCGATCGAGGTCAGGGACTCCTTGCGGAAGCAGAAGCGGCAATAGACCGCGCATTGGTAGGTCGGGAACAACAGCACGCGGTCGGCATGGCGGTGCGTCAGTCGCGGCACCGGACTGAAGGCATGGTCGGCGATTGGATCGTCGAGTTCGCCTTCGGTTTCCACCAGCTCATCCGGCGACGGAATGATTTGCGCGCGGATCGGGTCGCCGGGATCGTTCCAGTCGATCAGGTCGAGATAGGTTTTTGGGGCACGCACCTTGTGCCGCACGGCGGCTTCCTGCGCCGCCGCGCGCTCGGCCGGCGACAGCGGCAGCGAAGCGAGATCGCGGACGTGGCGGACGCCGGCGCGGACGTCGTCCTGCCAGGCGCTGTCGGCATCGGCGGCTTTGAGATTGGTGTCTGTGGTCATCGGGGGTCTCGGGGCAGCATTTTGCGCGGAGCTATCGGCCGGATGGCGCAGTTGGTCAACCGTCTGTTGCCCCCTCCCACTTTGATCCGCAGAGTCCCGCCATCTCGGAGGCAGGAGCCGCCCCTCATTGCCCTGCCGGGCATTTCTCCCGCAAACGGCGAGAAAGTGGCTGATCCCCGACTTTCGCCTCAATCGACCAGCTGAACGATTTCAGGCAATCTAAAGGACGAGGCGTTCCAGGGGGAGATGGGCGCTGCCAGGGAGGACTGCTATGAGCAAAAGGCCGCGCTATGAGGATGCCGTTCAACGCTTTCGCATCGAAGACGAGATCGCCCGGTTGCATGGCAACCCTACAACCGGCATCAACGCCTATGTCGAATGCTGCGGCCGCTATACCGGAGAAAACCGGCTGGCGCTGCGCGCGATCTCGGCCAGCGGCGAATTGCGAGAATTCAGCTTCGACGATCTCGCCGACATGTCGGGTCGCGCCGCCAATGTGCTCAAGGCTGCCGGCGTCGGTGCCGGCGATGTCGTCGCCGGCATGCTGCCGCGCGTCCCCGAACTGGTGGCGCTGATTCTCGGCACATGGCGCATTGGCGCGGTCTACCAGCCGCTGTTCACCGCCTTCGGCCCGAAGGCCATCGAGCACCGTCTCGGCTATAGCGGCGCCAAGGTCGTGGTGACCAATATGGCCAATCGCGGCAAGCTCGACGAGGTCGAGACACCGGCGCAAGTCGCGACCATTCTTGGCCCCGGCGAGGCACTGCCTCAAGGCGACATGGACTTCCGAGCCGCCCTTGCCGCAGCCTCGCCCGACTGCCAACCGGTGATGCGCAAGGGCGACGACCTGTTCATGATGATGTCGACCTCCGGCACGACCGGCCTGCCCAAGGGCGTGCCGGTGCCGCTGCGCGCCCTGCTCGCCTTCGGCGCCTATATGCGCGATGCGATCGGGCTGCGTGCCGACGACATCTTCTGGAACATCGCCGACCCCGGCTGGGCCTACGGCCTCTATTATGCCATCACCGGTCCGTTGCAGCTCGGCATCGCCACCACCTTCTATGAAGGCGCCTTCAACGCCAAAAGCACCTACGACATCATTGAGCGGCTCGGCGTCACCAGCCTTGCCGGCTCGCCCACCGCCTATCGCTTGCTGATGGCAGAAGGCGCGGAAGCTGCCGCTCGTGTAAAAGGCAAACTGCGCGTGGTCAGCAGCGCCGGCGAACCGCTCAATCCGGAAGTGATCTGCTGGTTCGACGCCAATCTCGCCGCCCCCATCCATGACCATTACGGCCAGACCGAAAACGGCATGATGGTCAACAACCATCATGGGCTCTCGCATGTCGTGCGCACGGGTTCGGCCGGCTTCGCCATGCCCGGCTACCGCATGGTGGTGCTGGACGAGGCAGGTAACGAGCTCGGTCCCAACCAGCCCGGTATCCTTGCCGTCGACATAGGCAGATCGCCGCTGCGCTGGTTCGAGGGTTATCATCAGGCCGAGACGCCGGCGATATCAGGCGGCTACTACCGCACCGGCGACACGGTGGAGTACGAGCCGGACGGCTCGGTGTCCTTCATCGGCCGGGCCGACGACGTCATCACCTCGGCCGGCTACCGCATCGGCCCCTTCGACGTCGAAAGCGCGCTGATCGAGCATCCGGCGGTCAACGAAGCGGCCGTCGTCGGCGTACCCGATCCGCAGCGCACCGAGATCGTCAAGGCCTTCGTGGTGCTGGCGCCGGCCTACAAGGGCAATCCGGACCTCGCCGAAGAGCTTGCCCAACACGTCAAGAAACGGCTTTCGGCGCATTCCTATCCGCGCGAGGTCGAGTTCGTCACCGAACTGCCAAAGACCCCAAGCGGCAAGATCCAGCGGTTTTTGCTGAGGAAGGCGGAAGTGGAGAAGCGCCAGGCAGGCTGAAGCCTTCGATCTTCTTCCAAACCGCTTCTCGTTGATTTCCGCCACGCAATAGCCGCGAAGTCCCCGGAGGCTCTCAGGCCTGTCGATGATCAATGAGGGGACTGCGTCATGCGGTTGATGTGGACGTTTCTGTTCGCGCTCGTCAGCAGCGTGGCTTTCGCGGCCTCGCCGGAGGTTCGCCGCGCGCGACAAGGCGATTGCGGCCATCGCGGCGCTGAACGACGCGAACACGGCGATCGAAACCATCGACGCCCAGAACGAGAAGGCGCTGGCCGACCTGCAACAGCGTCTTTCCGGCATCATCGGCCCCTTGGCGGTCAAGGATTTTCCGGCAACCGGCACGATCAATATCGAAAGCCTCAGCGACTCCGACATCGGCTACGGCATGCTCGATGGGCTGCGATACACCAAAGGCGACGATGGCCCCACCCTGGTGGCAACGACGCGAGGGCTGCTGGAGCGCTGGCTGCAGGCCAAAGCCGCCGAGACCGACGAGAGTTTCACACTGCCTGACAGTATCGATGCGGCGCTGAAGCTCGATGCTTTCTATACCCAGGCGATCAACAGCGACGCCGCCTTTGAAGGGACGCTGGACTTTCCGCTGAAGACGCCTCAAGGCGCCGACATTGCCTTCGCACGGCTCGGCGGCTGGACGCAGGACGTCGGACCGATCTACGAGCAGGAAGTCGTCGTTACGCTCGTCAAAGGCAAGAGCGTCATGATCACAGCAGCGCCGGCGGCCCCTGCCGTTCCGAAGATCGCCGCCTGCGACGCCGTCTGGGCTGCTGCGGATGCCGCCGCGCAGAAATTCCAGGAGGCCTACCAGGCTTCGGACCTCAAGGACGAAAAAGCGTTCGATTCCTCCAACGCCGCCTGGGACAAGGGCGACAGCGACTATCGCGCCTGCATGGGCCAGCATCTGCCGGCAGACCCGGCTTTCCCGGCGCTTCTCACCCAGGCGCAGGCGCTGGCCGATCAGATGGCGGGAGAGTAAGGCTCGCGGAAGAGCCTCGCGGCGAGATCAGTCGGCTTTTCCCGATTTCGGATGCGAAGGTTCCGAGCGGCCGCCCGATGCCGCTTTGCGCAATTCATTGTTCAGGGAACCGCTCTGGACCTTCGTTCTTCGTCGCAAGCACTCAGCTTTCGCCCTCTATGCTGACAACCAAGATCTCAACGTTTATTCTCAGGATCGCCTTGAAGTTCAAATTTAAACTTTAGCTACTATGGTCGATCGACGGACTACTGTCCTGGAAAGGTATTCGGATCGAATTGGCAGGAGCGAAGTTTAATCCCGGCCGGTTGAAACGGGCCATTTTTTCTTCCGCCAACTTGCCGGCGGCGATTGCCTTTGTTGTGCTTCTCGTCTGTGCCCTGGTTGCCGACCAGAGGAACAGAGAGGTTTCCGATCAGCTGGCGCGCGCTGACGTCCTTGCCAAGGTCAACATCATACGTGCCAAGCTCGAAGGCAACATTGCCGGCAACCTCCAGCTGGTTCAGGGTCTCGTTTCGACGATCGTTACCGAGCCCTATATGGGCCAGCAGAGATTTGCGGCGCTCGCCCGCAATCTGTTCGAGCAAAAATCGCAGTTGCGCGACGTTGCCGGCGCGCCCGACCTCGTCATCGCGCTGATATATCCGCTGGAAGGCAATGAAAAAGCCATCGGGCTGGACTACCGCAAGACCGAGGCGCAACGCATGGCTGCGCTTCGGGCCCGTGACCAGCGCGCACTGGTGCTCGCCGGGCCGGTCAAACTGGCGCAAGGCGGGCGTGGATTCATCGGCCGTATCCCGGTCTTCGTGCCGACGGCGGGTGGCGGCGACCGTTTTTGGGGGATTGTCTCGGCCGTGATCGATATCGATCGGCTCTACAGCGCGAGCGGACTGACCGACCCTGACCTGGATATCGATGTGGCGCTCATCGGCAAGGATGCGCTGGGGGGCGGCGGCGAACTGTTCTTCGGCGGCGACAATGTCGTGGCCGGCAATCCGGTGACGGCGGAGGTGCAACTGCCTTCAGGCTCCTGGCAGATTTCGGCCATACCGAGGGGCGGCTGGTCGACCGCTCCGAAAAATGAGTGGCTGCTGTGGACGCTCATGGCGCTCGCCGGCGCGCTGGTGGTGCTGCCGATCCTCGTGGCCGGACGTCTTTTCGGTGAACGACAGAAAAATGACGCCGAGTTGAGGCGCCTGTCCAGGCGTCTGGAACTGGCATTGGAGGCCTCGGGGATAGGCGTGTGGGAGCACGACCTCGTCAGCAACGAGCTCGTATGGGACGACCGCATCAACGAAATCTATGGCAAGCCCGCCGACGGAAAGACCCGCGGCTATGACGACTGGGCGCGGGCAATTCACCCTGAAGATTTCGAGCGGGCGAAAGCGGATTTCGATTCGGCTGCGGCGACAAAAGGCCCCTACTCTTCGCAGTATCGGCTTTTGCGCCCGGACGGCACCATTCGCCATGTCCGCACACGCGCCAGTTTCTTCCAGGACATCAACGGCGGATCAAAAATGATCGGCGCCGAATGGGATGTGACCTGGGATGTGCTGCTCAACGAGAATCTCGTGCGCGAACGTCGCCTTTCAGAAACGAAGAATGCCGAACTCAATATGGCCAAGGCCCGCATCGAGCATGTCGCGCTGCACGATTCGCTGACCGGCCTGCCCAACCGTCGGTATCTGGATGAGATGCTTGCCGAAAACCACGAAGCCGAGGGCCGCGCAGCATTGCTGCATCTCGACCTTGACCGCTTCAAGCAGATCAACGACACGCTCGGCCACGCAGCCGGCGATGCATTGCTGGTGCATGCCTCGAAAGTCATCCAGGCCAGCGTCGGCGGTGCCGATTTCGTTGCGCGCATAGGCGGCGACGAGTTTGTCGTGCTGAGCCATGGACGCGACGACAAGGAGCTCGCCGCGCTTGCCGACCACATCATCGACGCCATGCGCCAGCCGGTCGACTATCTGGGTCACCAGTGCCGGTTCGGCGTAAGCATCGGCATTGCAGCCAACAGCGGCGTCGACGCCAAGCAACTGCTCGTCAATACCGATCTCGCCCTGTACCGGGCGAAAGGCCGTGGCCGCAACCGCTACGAGTTTTTCAACGAAGAGCTGCAGAGCGAGATCGTTCGGACCAAGCAAACCGCCGACGAGATTCTGGGCGGACTCGAGCGGAACGAATTCGTCGTCTACTACCAGCCGCAGTTCGACGCCAGGACGCTGGAGATCGTCGGCGTCGAGGCGCTGTCGCGTTGGGACCATCCGCAACGCGGCATGCTGACCCCCGACGCCTACATCAAGGTGGCTGAAGAACTCAATGTCGTGGCGCTTATCGACCGCACTGTCTTGACGCAGGCGCTTGATGATTTCGAGCGCTGGTCGCGTAGCCACCTGAACATCCCGCGCGTGTCGGTCAACGTCTCCGCCAGACGCCTGGAGGACAAGGACCTGATCAAGGGTTTGCGCAAGCTTGCCATCAAGAAAGGGACCGTGTCGTTCGAGCTGGTGGAGTCCATTTTCCTCGACGAAAACGATGAACTGGTCACCTGGAACATCGAGCACATAAAGGGGCTCGGTATCGACATCGAGATCGACGATTTCGGCACCGGACATGCCTCGATCGTCTCACTCCTGAAGTTGCGGCCGCGTCGCCTCAAGATCGATCGCCAGTTGGTCACACCCATCACCAGCTCAACCGCGCAGCGGCAGCTGGTGTCGTCTATCATCGACATCGGCAAGTCGCTCGGTATCGAAGTGATCGCCGAGGGCGTCGAGACGATGGAGCACGCGCAGATACTAAAAGAGCTTGGCTGCGATATCCTGCAAGGCTTCCTGTTCGGCTACCCGATGGGCGCAAAAGCCTTCAAGGCGTTCGCCCAGTCACGCAAATGGCTGGCGGCGAGCTGACGTCCCAAGGAAAGCGCCAGCTCCGTAACCACGGCGCTTCCTGCCGGTCCGCTCGACATGTGGATCGACAGAAAGATTCAGCAGAATTTCAGAAATCTGCCGGTACGCGCCCGTTCTTAGGCCTCACTGTTCTCATGGACGAACGAACCGGATGAGGTCGAACATGTCACCGAATGAGAACACGCGCCAAGCCGCCCGGCAGGAACTCCTGGAGTATGCATCCACCGTCATGGCTGCGTCGCCTTGTGCGCCCATGCCTGGAACAATGTTCGAGATGCTGGAAATCATGACCATGGAGAGGCGCATGACTTCCAGCCAAAGTGAAGGCGGGTCAAATTCTCCTGATCCCTTGACGTCCAAGCCGATCAAGACCCCAATAGGGCGGCGTTTGGTCACGTTGGTCAGATCGGCATTCAATGTCGCAAGGAAACGCAGGGCACGTACTGGGACTTGGCAGTTGCGAGCTTGATCTTGCGCGCGGGCAGCTTCTCCGCGACGGAAAACCTGTTGCCCTGCGCTCCAAGGCGTTTGATCTGTTGACCTATCTGAGCAGGAATGTTGGACGCGTCGCGACCAAATCGGAACTGATGTCGGCGGTGTGGCCTGATGTCTTCGTGACCGAGGACTCGCTGACGCAAGCGGTCAGGGAGTTGCGAAAGGCGCTGCAGGACGAAAGCCAAACCATCATCCGTACGATCGCCAAACGCGGCTACGTGCTCTCTCTTCTCGAGGCGCCAAAGCAAGAGCGCTCCGGACAGCCGAGCGTCGCGGTATTGCGTTTCAGCAATGAGGGTGCGCCGGAAGACACCCCTTTGATCGACGGTTTCGCCGAGGACATTGTCAATGCGCTGGCTCGCTTCGGAAGGGTCGTCGTGCTGGCACGCAATTCCGGATTTGCATTTGTCTCGGATTCCGCTTCCGATTGGCGTGCCGTTGGCGACAGCCTTGGCGCAACCTATCTGGTCCGCGGCAGGGCGACGACTCGCGCAGACGGCATGCGGGTCACCGTCAGTCTCATTGCTGCTTCGACGGGTGGGGTCCTCTGGAGTGATACTTTTTCTGCTTCCGGCGGCCAGATCTTCGACATGCAGGAAGAAATCGCCCGCCGTGTGGTGAACCGGCTGGTCGCTCGGCTCGACGACGCAGGTGTCAAGCAGGCAACCCCGAAGCCTCCCGACAGCCTGGCCGCATATGAGCTTCTCCTGCGTGGACTGGCCCGGCTGCGCGGTTATGGTGATGATGACAACAAGGCGGCGCGCGATCTTTTCCAGGCTGCGGTCGAAAAGGACCCTACCTATGCCTTGGCGCATTCCTACATCGCACTCGCCGATCTCATTATCGGTGGCTATGCCGAGGCGTCCCCGGAATTGCTTGGTTCACTGATCGAGCGCGCGGAGTGCGCGGTGACCCTGGCACCGGAAGAGCCGCGTTGCCATCGCGTGCTCGCCCAGGCCTTGATCTCTGCCCGCCAGTTCGACGCGGCCGAACATCACCTTCAGCGCGCGCTCGACCTCAATCCCTATGACGCCGATACGATTGCGCAAATGGGGTTCTTGCTGTCGATGAGAGGCAGGCCTCTTGAAGCACTCGCGACGATTGACAGTGCGATACGGATCAACCCGATCCATCCTGATTGGTACCACTATGATCGCGCCATCGCGCTGTACTCGGCTGGAGACTACAAGGCCGCGCTTGTCAGCATGTCCAAGGTCCCCTCGAAGTCGCCCTGGCGACTGACAAGGCTGGCGGGGTGTCACGCGCAACTCGGCGAACTGAAGGAAGCTCAGCGCATTATGGCAGAGGTCAAGCGGATAGCACCTGACTTTTCGCCGATGCAGTTTGCGCAAACCGGGATTGCGTACGAACATGCAAGTGATGTGGAACATCTCGTAGCCGGCGTCGCCAAAGCACTTGCCGCGTGTGAGGAGCAACCCTAGGCGGTGCGGTCGTCGCTTTGGACGAGAGCCGAGGCTTCCGTCTGCCGGGCGGGGTTACCCCCGCAACCCCGGCGCTTCCTGCCCGGTCCGCTCGACATATTCGGTATAGCCGCCGCCATAGGTGTGGATGCCTTCCGGCGTCAGTTCCAGCACGCGGTTGGAGAGTGCGGCCAGGAAATGGCGGTCGTGCGAGACGAACAGCATGGTGCCTTCGTACTGCGACAGCGCCGTGATCAGCATTTCCTTGGTGGCGATGTCTAGGTGGTTGGTCGGCTCGTCCAGCACCAGAAGATTGGGCGGGTCGAACAGCATCAGCGCCATCACCAGCCGCGCCTTCTCGCCGCCCGACAGCACGCGGCATTTCTTCTCGATCTCGTCGCCGGAAAAACCGAAACAGCCGGCGAGTGCCCTGAGAGGCGCCTGGCCGGCCTGCGGAAACGCGTCCTCCAGCGTCTGGAACACGGTGCGCTCACCCTCCAGCACCTCCATGGCGTGCTGGGCGAAATAGCCCATTTTCACGCTCGGCCCACGCGCCACCGTGCCGGCATCGGGGTCGGAGGCGCCGGCGACCAGCTTCAGCAGCGTCGACTTGCCGGCGCCGTTGACGCCCATGATGCACCAGCGCTCGCGGCGGCGGACCTGGAAGTCGAGCCCCTCATAGATGGAGCGGCTGCCATAGCCCTTGTGGACGTTTTTCAACGTGACCACGTCCTCGCCGCAGCGCGGCGCCGGCTGGAAGTCGAAATTGACGATCTGGCGGCGTTTGGGCGGCTCGACGCGGTCGATCTTGTCGAGCTTCTTCACCCGGCTCTGCACCTGGGCGGCATGGGACGCCCGCGCCTTGAAGCGCTCGATGAAGGCGATCTCCTTGGCCAGCATCGCCTGCTGACGCTCGAACTGCGCCTGCTGCTGCTTGTCGGCGATCGCCCGCTGCTGCTGGTAGAATTCGTAATTGCCGGAATAGGCGGTGAGCGAACCGGCGTCGATCTCGACCACCTTGTTGACGATGCGGTTCATGAACTCGCGATCGTGCGAGGTCATCAGCAGCGCACCGTCATAGCCCTTCAAAAACTGCTCCAGCCAGATCAGGCTTTCGAGATCGAGATGGTTCGACGGCTCGTCGAGCAGCATCACGTCGGGCCGCATCAGAAGGATGCGCGCGAGCGCCACGCGCATCTTCCAGCCGCCGGACAGTTTTCCGACATCGCCGTCCATCATCTCCTGCGAAAAGCCGAGGCCGTCGAGAACCTCGCGAGCGCGGCCGTCGAGCGCATAGCCGTCGAGCTCCTCGAAGCGATGCTGCGCCTCGCCATATTGTTCGATGATCTCGTCCATCCGGTCGGCCTGGTCAGGATCGGCCATGGCCGCCTCGAGTTCGGCCATTTCGGCCGCCACGTCGCTGACCGGCCCGGCGCCGTTCATCACTTCGGCCACAGCACTGTGGCCCTCCATGTCGCCGACATCCTGGCTGAAATAGCCGATGGTGACGCCGCGATCGACCTGCACCTGGCCCTCGTCGGGCTGCTCCTGTCCGGTGATCATGCGGAACAAAGTCGTCTTGCCGGCGCCGTTCGGCCCGACAAGGCCGACCTTCTCGCCCTTCTGCAAGGCAGCCGAGGCCTCGATGAAGACGATCTGGCGGCCGTTCTGCTTGCCGATGCTTTCAAGACGGATCATGGGGCGGTCCGGGAAGGTAAAAGGGGATGTGCGGGATTGCCCGAGCGCTTACCCGAATGAAGGCGACGAGGGAAGAGCGCAAACGCCGCAGCGTCGACAGTGAAAATTGGCGATGGCGACGGTGACAGCCGATCTCCCCCACTTGGGGGGAGATTGGCAGCTTCAGCGCCGCACCTTTACTTCGCGTCGTGGAAGATAATCCCCACAGTATGCCGCTGTCCCGAACGCAAGCGACTGACACCGTGCCTCAGGTTGACCCGGTAATGCCCTTTCGTTCCCTGCACCGGGCGGTTGTGGACAGCAAAAATCACCGCGTCGCCCTGGGTCAGCGGCACCACCTCGGCGCGGCTCTGCATGCGTGGGCGCTGCTCGGTCAGCACGAATTCGCCGCCGGTGAAATCCTCACCCGGCTGCGACAGCAGGATCGCCACCTGCAGGGGAAAGGCGAGATCGCCATAGAGATCCTGATGCAGGCAGTTAAAGTCGCCGGGACCATATTGGAGGAGCAGCGGCGTCGGTCGCGTTTGGCCGTTTTCGTGGCAAAGCTGGAGGAAGGCGGCGTGATCGGCGGGATAACGCTGTGCTGCGCCCATGCGCTCGTTCCAGTCGTTGGCGACGCCGGCCAGCCTGGGGTAGAGCGCGGTGCGCAGGCCGCCGATGAGATCCGGCAACGGGTAGCGAAAATAGCGGTACTCGCCCTTGCCGAAGCCGTGACGGGCCATCACCACATGGCTACGAAAATGTTCCTCATGCGGATAGAGCGCGGCGATTTCGGCGCATTCCTCGGGTGAGAGCAGCGCCGGCATGACAGCTGAGCCGTAGCTGTTCAGCTCCGAGACAAGAGCGCCCCAGTCCTGCGCGGCGACACGCGCTTTGGCCGAATGGGCTGCACGTTGGGTGGTTAGGGAATGGACGGTCATGGATGCCTCCTTTGCTTGTGGGCAAAGTGGGGCGAAGGAGAGACGCTAACCACCCGATTCATGCGGAGGTGAAGCGCGCTCTTCCCTTCTCCCCCTGTGGGAGAAGGTGGATCGGCGCGATAGCGCCGAGACGGATGAGGGGTGTTCCAGCGGAGTGAGGCGTTGGCGTTCCCTGGAACACCCCTCATCCGACCGAGCTTCGCTCGGCCACCTTCCCCCACAAGGGGGGGAAGGGAAGAGCGCGCTTCACCGCTTGCGATACCCCTCCAACTCCGGGTCGAGATCTACCCTCACCGCGTTGGTGAACACGCAGGTCGCCACCATGATGCCGGCGAAGGCGACGAGGTTGACCAGCAGCGTGTCGTCGTAGCGGGTCTTCAATGCTGCCCAGATATCATCGGGAACCGCATTGGCGTTGGCGGCGACCGCGTTGCCAAAATCGATCAGCAATGCCTCGTCGGAAGTGGGAACAATTGCCTCCGGCTCGAGGCCGCTATCGATCAGCGCGCGTCGGAAGAAGGTGACCGGAATCTCCGCACGGCAGACTTGCGAGATCGCCAGCGACAAGAGCCAGATGGCGCGGTCGTCGAGCGCGGGCCGCAGCAGGTCCCGCAAGGTGAACCATTCGGCATAGATGCGATGCGCCACCGGCGAATGCAGCAGGATGCGCTTCATGTTGGTCATTCGGCCGCGCAGGCTGAGTTCCCTGTCATGCTCGGCGCGGATTTCGGGCGAAGCCGTGTCGTAATCAACAGGGGAAATGCGTGCCATGGGATGGTCCTAGTTACCCGGCGAGCGTGGTGTGAAGCTCGGGCGGCGTGCGCAGTGTGTTGCTCACCGTGCAGATCGTTTCGGCGTCCTCGACAATCCGCCTTTTCGTCGCTTCGTCGAGATCGCCCTGGACGTCGAGCACGATCATGAACCGGCCGACGCGGGAGACATCGCCTTCTGCCTTCTCGCCCCTCACATCGGCGCGGATCTCGCCAAGCTCGGCGGCGACGCCGAGGCGCGTGGCGGCAATGCGGGCGCTCAGCACCATGCAGGCGGCGACGGAGGTATAGAGCAGGTCGAGCGGATTGAAGCCCGGAGCGTTGACCCCGGTCACCACATCGACGCTGCCGCCGGTCGGTGTTGTCACGACCGGCAAGCCGCCCGGCGGCATGACGGCCAGCGCGCCGGTCTCTCGGGTCCTGACCTTGAGTTCTGCCATTTCAACTATCCTTTCGGGGCCGGGCAAAATGCAAGGCGCAGACGCCCTGTCGGCGCGCCCTGCCACGCAATGCCGGTATATGGTAGTCTCGGGGCCGACATCGCAACATCGACCGACGAACAAAATCGTCTGCTTCGAGGTTCAGCAATGAAGCGCAGTTTCATTTTGGCTGTGATTGCCGGCGCTAGCCTGCTCTGCGGTGCCGCATTTTTGATTGTCGGTCCGTCCCCAGTCTCGCCGGACGCCATCCAGTCGTCGGTTGTTCGTACCCCGGCATTGATCGACAGCGCCTGGAAGTTGCCCGTGGCTGCTACCTTCAATGCCAACCTTGACTGGCAATCGAACGCGTCACGCTGCGGTCCGGCAAGTGTTGCAAACACATTCCGCTCGATCGGCGAAGAGGAGACGACCGAAGCCGAAGTGCTCGCGGGAACCGGAAAATGCTGGACCGGCTTTTGCATCGTCGGTCTGACGCTGGACGAGCTTGCCGACGTCGCTCAGGCGAAAACCGGGCGCAAAGTCTCCGTGCTCCGGAATCTGAGCGCCGACGAGTTCCGCGAGCACATGAAGCACGCCAACGACCCCGGCCGCCGCTACATCATCAACTTCACCCGCGAGACGATTTTCGGCGCCGGCAGTGGTCATTTTTCACCGATCGGCGGCTATCTGGAGGCCGAGGACTTGGTTTTCGTCCTCGACGTCAACGAGCGCTACAAGCCTTGGCTGATCGAGCGTGAACGCCTGTTCTCGGCCATGGACACCATCGACAGCGATGGCGACAAGAAGCGCGGGTTGCTGCTGATCGAGTAGCAGGGTCCCTAAGCGGTTTCGCACCAACGATGCACTCGCTACCTCAACCCGGCCAGCCACGCAAAATGTGTTTCTGGATCTTGCCGGAGGCGGTGCGCGGCAACGCCTCTATGGGCCGAAACAACATGCATGTGATTAGACACGACCGGCAAACGGGTGCCTATTGCATTGTCCACGGGGATGCGGACAACCGAGGAGTGACCCATGATTGCGCTCAATGTAAACGGCGAGGATCGCAGTGTCGACGTGCCGGACGATATGCCATTGCTGTGGGTGCTGCGCGATGTCATCGGCCTGACCGGCACGAAGTTCGGTTGCGGCATCGCCCAGTGCGGCGCCTGCACGGTGCAGCTTGACGGGCAACCGGTGCGCTCCTGCGTGCTGCCGGTCGCCTCGGTCGGCGCGCGCCATGTCACCACCGTCGAAGCGATTGGCGCGACGCAATCGGGCAAGAAAGTGCAACAGGCCTGGCTCGACCTCGAAGTCATCCAGTGCGGCTATTGCCAGTCCGGCCAGATCATGTCGGCCTCGGCGCTGCTGGAGCGCAATCCCGACCCCAGCGACAGCGATATCGACGCGGCGATGTCCGGCAATATCTGCCGGTGCGGCACCTACACGCGAATACGAGCGGCCATAAAACAGGCCGCGAAGGCCTGAGGGAGATAGCCAGCCATGAGCAAGCCGTCCTCCTCCCCGCAAAAAGTCACCTCGCGCCGCGCCTTCCTGCAAGGCAGCGGACTTGTGCTCGGCTTCACGATGCTGGGCGCCGGCATCAGGCCCAGTTTTGCCGCGGCTGAGCCCGTCGAAGGCGACGTCACCGCCGCCTTTTCACCCGACGCTTTTATCCGCGTCGACAGCGACGGCAAGATCACCTTCATCCTGCCCAACATCGAGATGGGACAAGGCACCCATACCGGCGAAGCCACGCTGATCGCCGAGGAACTGGAAGTCGGCCTCGACCAGGTCAAGGTCGTCGACGCGCCGCCCAACGAGAAGCTTTATACGACTGCGCTGCTGGGCGGCCAGGCAACGGGGGGCTCAACCTCGATGCGGGCAACCTGGGAACCGCTGCGTAAGGCAGGTGCTGCAGCCCGCACGATGCTGGTTTCGGCAGCAGCCGCACAATGGTCGGTTCCGGTTTCGGAATGCAGCGCCAAGCTTGGCGTGGTCACGCATCAGCCGACAGGCCGGCAGCTGGCCTATGGCGCGCTCGCCGACGCAGCGGGCAAGCAGCCGGTGCCGAGCGATGTCAAGCTCAAGGACCCCAAGGATTTTCAGCTGATCGGCAAGTCGCTGCGCCGGGTCGACACGGCAGGCAAGGTCAATGGGGCTGTGGTCTACGGCATCGATGTGCGCGTGCCCGACATGAAGGTGGCGACGGTCGCCGCCTGTCCGGTCATCGGCGGCAAGCTCGGCGATGTCGACGAGACCGCGGCCCGCGCCATTCCCGGCGTGCGCGACATCGTCAGACTGGACAATGCGGTCGCCGTGATCGGCGATCATTTCTGGGCGGCCAAGAAAGGCCTTGAGGCCCTCACCATCACCTGGAACGAAGGCGCCAACGCCAAGCTTTCAAGCGCCGACATCATGAACACCTTGAAAGCAGCGTCCAAAAACAAGACCCCGATCATAGCGCGCCAGGAAGGCGACGTCGCCGGCGCACAGAAAGCCGCCGTCAAGACGGTCGAGGCGAGCTATGAATTGCCGTTCCTGGCGCATGCGCCGATGGAGCCGATCAACTGCGTCGTGCATGTGCGCGCCGACGAATGCGAGATCTGGCTCGGCACCCAGGTGCCCACCCAGGCGCAGGGTTGGGCCGCCAAGGTCACGGGCTTTCCGCTCGACAAGGTCATCGTGCACAATCATCTGATCGGCGGCGGTTTCGGCCGCCGGCTTGTCGCTGAATATGTCGGCCAGGCGGTGGCGATCGCCAAACAGGTGAGCTACCCGGTCAAGGTCATCTGGACGCGTGAGGAAGACATTCAGCACGATCTTTACCGGCCGACCTATTTCGATCGTCTCTCGGCCGGTCTCGGTGCCGACGGCCTGCCAACGGTGTGGATCGACCATGTCGCCGGCGGCTCGGTGCTCGGTAACTACATTCCGGGCGGCTGGCCGCAGGACAAGCTTGACGACGACGCCGTCGACGGCGCCGCCAAACCGCCTTACGACCTACCCGTCATCCAGGTCGACTGGGTGCGCGAGGACCCGCCGATGCCTATCACCTGGTGGCGCGGTGTCGGACCGACGCACAATGTCTTCGTGGTCGAGAGTTTTATGGACGAACTCGCCCATGCGGCGGGCAAGGACCCGGTGGAGTATCGCCGGGCACTGACGAAGAACCAGCCGCGGGCCGCGGGCGTGCTCGAGCTTGCGGCCGAGAAATCCGGCTGGGGCTCGTCGCTTCCGGCGGGTAGCGGCCGCGGCATTTCCCTGCACGACGCCTTCGGCAGCTTCATGGCTGCGGTGCTGGAAATCTCGGTTTCACCGGCCGGCGAGATCACGCTGCAGCGGGCGGTAGTCGCCGTCGATTGCGGCATCGCCATCAATCCCAACACGGTCGAGGCACAGATCGAAGGCGGATTGATCTTCGGCCTGTCGGCGGCGCTCTACAGCGGCATCACCTTCAGCAATGGCCGCGTCGACCAGAGCAATTTTCACGACTACCGCATCCTGCGCATCAACGAGGCGCCGAAGATCGAGGTCTATCACGTCAAGAGCCTGGAATCGCCTGGCGGCATCGGTGAGACGGCAACGGTTTCGGCCGGCCCTGCCCTTGCCAACGCGATTTTCGCCGCAACGGGAAAACGCCTGCGCAGCCTGCCCATCGACCGCAACCAGTTGAAGAGCGACGGCGCCGACAAGACCAGTGTATCGATGATGCCGCCGCTGGCAGCGCCCTTGCTGGCGGCGTTGGTGAACAGCAAGGGGCGCCCGGAGACCGGCGTCGAAACCAAAGCCGAAACGCTGTGAGGGCCGAGCCATGAAAAGATTGGTCCGGACCATCCTCGCTGTCGTGGTCGTCGCCGCCGTTGCCGTTGCGTTCTTCCTGTTCAAGCCGGCGCCGCTGCCGGATGTCTCGGTGGCGGCGGCAAAGCTGCCGACCGGCCAGGCACTGATCGATCGCGGCGAATATCTGACGCGGGCGGCCGATTGCGTCGCCTGCCACACGACATCAGGCGGTCAACCCTATGCCGGCGGCCTTGCCTTCAAGCTGCCGTTCGGCACCGTCTATTCCCCCAACATCACCGCCGACAAGGAAACCGGCATCGGCGACTGGAGCGACGCAGAGTTCGCACGCGCCCTGCATCAAGGCATCGACAAGCAAGGCCGCAATCTCTATCCGGCCTTTTCCTATGCGGCCTATGCACAGATGACCACGGAAGATGCACTGGCGATCAAGGCCTATCTGTTCAGCCTGCCGCCGATCCACGCCGAGGCGCCGAAGAACGATCTCGGCTTCCCGTTCAACCAGCGCTATGTCCTGCGGTTCTGGAACCTGCTGTTCGTTCCCAACGGTCCGCTGCCGCAGGACGAAAAGCAGAGCGCGGAATGGAACCGCGGCGCCTATCTCACCGAAGCCATGGCGCATTGCGGTGAATGCCACACGCCGCGCAACCTGCTCTATGGGCTCGATAACGGCAAGAAATTCGCCGGCGCCGAACTGCAGGGCTGGAAGGCCTACAATATCAGTTCGGACAAGACGACCGGCATCGGCAGCTGGAGCGACGAACAACTGTTCGATTATCTGTCGAAGGGCCATGCGGAAGGGCGCGGTGCGGCCACCGGCAGCATGGGCGAAGCCGTCGACTACAGCCTGCGCCATCTGACGCCGGAAGACATCAAGGCGATCGTCGCCTATGTGAAAACCGTGCCGCCGCAAGTCAGCAGCGACAAGGCGATCGTCGAAGCGCAGCCACCGGCAACACTGACGACTTCCATCGCCTACGCTCCGTCTGCCGATTCGGTGGCGCAAGGCGGGCTCGGCCTGAAGTTGTTCCAGGGCGCCTGTGCCAGCTGTCACGGATGGAATGGTGAAGGGTTGCAGACGCCTTACGCGGCTCTGCGCGGCAGCCGCACGGTCAACGACCCCGACGGCACCAATCTCATCCAGGTCATCCTGAAAGGCGCGCATATGACGACGCCGCTGGGCAAGCAGGCGATGCCGGCTTTCGCCAGTGCCTATTCGGATACCGAGATCGCAGCCCTCGGCAACTATGTGCTGGCGCATTTCGGCGGCAAGCAATCCGCCATCACACCGGCTGACGTCGCCAAAGCGCGGGCGCAATGACGCCAGGCGGTGATGCTCCAGCTCACTGCCGGCCGCGCAAGATGTGCTTCTGGATTTTACCCGACGCGGTGCGCGGCAACG
This sequence comes from Mesorhizobium sp. CNPSo 4688, assembly GCF_057784295.1. NCBI lineage: Bacteria > Pseudomonadati > Pseudomonadota > Alphaproteobacteria > Hyphomicrobiales > Phyllobacteriaceae > Mesorhizobium > Mesorhizobium sp. CNPSo 4688. The sequence goes on along the minus strand of NZ_JBWLUY010000011.1, from coordinate 200,486 downwards.
CGTCGGTAAGCAGGAATTCCTTCGGCACCTTGTAGCGGGCGATGCGGGCGGCGCAGTGGGCCGCGAGCACTGCCGGGTCGAGGATGCAGCCGGCCTTCAGCACAACGAAAGCCCGTCCGACCTCGCCCCAGCGTTCATCGGCGATGCCAATGACGGCCGCTTCGGCAATGTCGGGATGGTCGAGCAACGCCATTTCGACCTCAGCGGGATAGACGTTTTCGCCACCCGAAATGAACATGTCTTTGCGGCGGTCGACCAGGGTGACAAAACCCTCAGCATCCCGGCGCGCAATGTCGCCGGTGCGGAACCAGCCATCGGATGTGAAGGCCTGCGCCGTCTCGTCCGGCCGGTTCCAGTAGCCGGGCGTGATGTTGGGGCCGCTGAGCCAGATCTCACCGGCCTCGCCCGGGGCGACGTCGTTGCCGTCATCATCGACGATGCGCAGGCAAACCGAAGGTCCCGGCAGGCCGGCGGAACCTGCCTTGCGGGCGATCTGGCCGGCCTCGAGCGGCATGCCGAGCACGGTGCCGGCCTCGGTCATGCCGAAACCGTCGACCATGCGCACGCCCTGCTCCAGCCACCAGCGGATGTCGGCGGCGGGATTGGGAGCGCCGCCGGTGAAGATAGCGGTGAGCGTGGTCCAGTTCGCCGGATCGAAACCTACGCCGTCGCGCAGCATTTTTGCCATTTGCGGCACGCAGAAATAGTGGGTGACGCCGAGTTCAGCATCGGCCAGCCGCCGGTTGGTGAGACCGGCCTCGAAGCCGGGCGAGATCAGCACGGTGCCGCCCTGCAGCAAGGGCGGACGCAGGCTGGTGATGAGGCCGATGACATGGAACATCGGCGCATCGCAAAGGAAGACGCTTGCATTGCCGACCCGCCCCAGCACGCCGAAATTGACCGTGGTGGCGAAGGCGTTGGCCTCGGTGATGATGACGCCCTTGGGGCGACCCGAAGTGCCGGAGGTGTAGAGGATGATCGACGGCTGATCGGCCGCAGGCAAGGGCCGGCGCGTCGCCGGCGCCTGCGCTTCCATAGCCGCCGCAAAATCGGCGACCTCGACCGTCATGCAGTTTTTGGGCGGCGCTCTATCAAACGCGGCATCGTGCAGCAGCAGTGCGGGATCGCAATCGGCGAGGATTGCTTGTTGCTCAGGCGCAGCGAGGCGCCAGTTCACCGGCACGAAGACGGCGCCGAGGCGCATGGCGGCCTGCTGCAGGATCAGCAGGTCGGCGCTGTTGCGGGCGACGGTGGCGATGCGCTGCCCCGGCTCGATGCCGTAGCCGCCCTCAAGCACGGCGACGGCACGCTGGATGGCATGATCGAGCGCATGATAGGTCCAGCGCCGCCCGGAAGCGAGGTCGACGCAAGCGAGGCGCTCGGGTTGCGTCGCGGCATGCAAGGCCACGGGATCTGGCGTCGTCCAGGCCGGCATCTCGCATCTCCTCCCCGATCGGATCTTGGCTGATCACCTTGCCTTGTCGTAGGCGCCGAGGCCGGGCTTGTAGCTCTTCTCATCAATGAACTGGCGGATGCCTTCCTTGCGGCCGTCATTGTCGTAGGAGTTGGCCGCCTCCTGCGCCCGCACCAGATAGTCCTCGGCATTGTCATAGGTCATCTCAGCGACGCGGCGGATGGCGTCCTTGGTCGCCTTCAGCGCGACCGGGTTTTTCTTCAGCAAAATGTTCGCCACCTCGGTGACGCGCGCCTTCAGCTCCGCCAGCGGCACGCTTTCATTGACCAGCTTCCAGGCCGCCGCCTTCCTGCCGTCGATGAGTTCGCCGGTCAGCGCATGATACATGGCGTCGCGCATCGACAAGAGGTCGACCACCACCTTGGTGGCGCCACCGCCGGGCAGGATGCCCCAGTTGATCTCGGAGAGCGCAAACTGCGCCTCGTCGGCGGCGAAAGCCAGATCGCAAGCAAACAGCGGGCCATAACCGCCGCCAAAGCACCAGCCATTGACCATGGCGATGGTCGGCTTGCGGTACCAGCGCAACCGCCGCCACCAGCCATAGGCTTCGCCCTGCGCCTTGCGGACGGCGCCCAGCCCCTTGGCCTCGGTCTCGCGAAAATACTCCTTGAGGTCCATGCCCGCCGACCAGGCGCTGCCCGCGCCCGACAGTACCAGCACCCCGACATCGTCGCGGTATTCCAGCCCATCCAGCACTTCCATCATGCGCCGGTTGAGCGCCGGGTTCATGCAGTTGCGTTTTTCGGGTCGGTTGAAGCGCACCCAGGCGATGCCGTTCTCGACGTCGAAGGCCACGGTCTCTTCGGTCATGGCAATTCTCCTCCTGCTTGCGTGCATGGCAAGCGAAGAGCCGCGCTCCAAACCCGCTTGCATTAATCGCTATGCTACATAGCTTTCACAATTGCTATGTCGCATAGTATTTTCTGCTTGACAAGGGCCTTGATCGCGGTGATCGCTTGCAGCATGGACGAGGCCACAATCCGCAGCAAACCCCGCAAGGCCAGGATAGCGCCGGAAGACACGCTCGACGCGCAGATCGGCTACAATCTGCGGCGCGCTTCGGCCCTGGCGCTCAATGATTTCGCCGTCGAGATGGCCGATGCCTCGTTGCGCCCGGTGACCTACGGCATGCTCGCGTTGATCGACGAAAGGCCCGGTATCCGCGCCGCCGAGCTCTGCCGCCTGCTCGGCATGAAGAGCGCCAACATGGCGCCGCTGCTTGCCGAACTCGAGGAGCGCGGCTTGGTTGAACGCGACGACCATGCGCAGGACAGGCGCGTGCAGGTGCTCGCTTTGACCAAGGCAGCCAAAGCGGCCATGCCGGCATGGCGCCGGCAGGTGCGCCGGCACGAGGACCGGTTCCTGCGGCAGCTGACGAAAAAGGACCGGGCAACGCTACTGCGCCTGCTGCGCCTGATCTGGACCGACGAAATCGATTGAAGGCAGCCCAAGCGGCGCCATCACCGATTGCCAAGCTGGCGCTCTACGGCGCCCCCCTCTGTCCTGCCGGACATCTCCCCACTTGGGGGAGATCGGACGTCGCGCCCGCTTTCGCTAATCACCAACGTTGCAAGAAGATGGCCGGCGCCGAAGCTGCCAATCTCCCCCCTCGTGGGGAGATGTCCGGCAGGACAGAGGGGGGCGCGAAGGATCGCGGCGCTTCAAGACATCTACTCGTCTGTCAGGAGACTCCTTTGCCCCGAATTCCGATTTTCTCCGCCCTGCGCTAGGCTCGCGCCATCCGCAACAGGAGCGCGAAAATCATGATCGTCCAGGCCTGCATCAATGGCGCCCGCGCCGCCGATTTCCACCCTGCCCTCCCGCTCGACGCCGAGGCCATGGCGCGCGACGGTGCGGCTTCGATTGCCGCCGGTGCGGCCGAGTTGCATGTCCATGCGCGCGGAGCGGACCGCCGCGAGAGCCTTTCGCCGGCAGCGATGGATCCGACGATCGCGGCGCTGCGCCGCGCCTGCCCCGGCACGCTGATCGGCGTCTCCACCGGCGCCTGGATCGAGAACGACGATATCGGTACGCTGGTCGCCATCGCCGGCTGGCGCGAATTGCCGGACTATGCCTCGGTCAATCTCAGCGAGACGGCGGCGCCCCTCGTCATGGAAAGCCTGCGCCAGCGCGGCATCGGCATCGAAGCCGGTCTGGCTTCAGTCGCCGACGCCGAGCGTCTCGTCAGCCTCGACCATGGCGGACGCGTGCTGCGCATCCTGATCGAGATTTCCGAGCAGACGCTGGACGAAGCGGTCGCCCTCGCCGACGGCATCGAACAGGTGCTGGCGCGCGCCGGCATCAGGCGCGCAGTCCTGCTGCATGGGTCCGACGCCACGGTCTGGCCTTTCGTGCGGCGTGCGGCGGCGCGCAACTGGTCGACGCGCGTCGGGCTGGAAGACGGCAAGGACCTCCCGGATGGCACGGTCGCCTCCGGCAATGCGGCACTGGTGGCGGCCGCGGTGGCGATCTTCCGGGCCAGCCTATCGGCGTAGCGGCTGACGAATGCGTCGATAGCGTCTGATCTCGCGCTCGCGGGGGAGATCGCCATCTTGCCGAAGCTGGCACAACAGCGAGCCGCAACTCCGCTCTTGCTGTTATTAAAAATTTCTCATAGGCTGTTTTCATATCTGGAAGAAATTTCTTCTTATTTTTCTCCTTTATGAAAGCCTAGCCTTTGCGTGAACATCTCGATCAAACCGATCGACGGCTGGTCAAGCTGTTGTCGCAGGACGCCCAACCCGGCATCAACCGGCTCGCCGAGACGATGGCGATTTCGGTGCCGACGGTGCGCTCGAGGCTGCGCAATCTGCTGGACCGCAATTTGCTGAAGATCGTCGGGCTGCTCAATTTGACCGAGCGCCCGGAGCTGATTTCGGCCATTGTCGGCATCAACGCGCAAGGCAGAGGCCGCGCCCGCGAACTGGCGCAGCGAATCTCGGAACTGCCTTTCGTCAACTCGGCCTCGGTGGTCACCGGGCGCTTCGACATCATCGTCGACGTCACCGTCGCCGGCGATGTCGCCGACCTCTACCGCATCACCAGCGAGCTGATCCCCGGCGCCGGCATTCCCGGCGAAGTGGTGCGCAGCGAGACCTTCGTCGTCATGGCGTCGTGCAACAAATGGGTCAGCCTTCCCGAAGGCTGCTGGTCGGAAGAAACACCGGCCCGCAAGGAGCCGGCATGAGAATAGCAGTTCTCGGCGGCCTCGGCCTGCAGGGCCGCGCGGCCATCGCCGATCTCGTCGCCAGCGCCGGCGTCGAGGAGATCGTCTGCGTCGATACCGCAGCCGACGGCCCTGCCCGGCTTGCCGGCCTGACCGACCTTTCCCGTGTGCGTTTCGTCGTGCCCGAAGGCGCGATCGGTCCGGCACTCGCCACTGTGCTGGCCGATGTCGACGCCGTCATCGATCTCCTGCCGCAGCCGCTGATGCGCGAGGCGGTGCAGGCGGCGATCGCGACGCGCACGCCGCTGGTCACCACCAATTACGGCAAGGCCATTGCCGATCTGGCGCCGGAGGCTGAACAGGCCGGCGTTTCGATCATGACCGAATGCGGGCTCGACCCCGGCATCGACCTCGTGCTCTACGCGCGCGCCGCAAAGCAGTTCTCTACGATCTCCTCAATCGATTCCTATTGCGGCGGCATCCCGGAACCGAAGGCGATGGCCAAGCCGCTCTGCTACAAGGTGAGCTGGAACTTCGACATGGTCCTGGTCAGCCAGAACCGCGACAGCGTGATGATCGAGGACGGCAAACGCGTCGAAGTGTCGGCGGGCCAGCAGCACGACAACCGCTTCATCCATGAGATCGAGGTCGCCGGCCTCGGCCGGCTGGAAGCTTTCCCCAATGGCGACGCGCTGCACTATGTCGAGATGCTTTCTGCCGCCAAGGGGCTGCAACGCTCGGGCCGCTATACGCTGCGCTGGCCGGGCTGGTCGGCCTTCTGGGCGCCGCTGAAGGAACTCGGCTTCCTCTCCGAAGACAAGGTGCCCGGCACAAGCGCCAGCCCACGCGAGTTTCTGGGCAGGCTGCTCGGCCCGCAACTCCAGTACGGCGCCGACGAGAAGGACCTTTGCGTCATGCGCAATGTCTTCTCCGGCCTTGAAGGCGGTCGCCGCAAGACGGTGACATCGGACCTGATCATCGAACGCGACCTCGCCTCCGGTCTGTTCGGCATGAGCCTCGGCGTCGGCTATCCCGCCAGCATCGTGGCGCAGATGCTGGCGCGGCGCGAGATCACCACGCCAGGCCTTTTGAACCCGCTGCAGCATGTTCCGGACGAACCTTTCTTCGACGAGCTGACCAGGCGCGGCATCAGGGTTGCCGAGACGGTGACCTGGGACTGAGGATTTTCGAACGGTGGCGCCGCCGGCAAACGGCGCTGCCGCTCAAAAACAGCCCACGGGATCCGCGGGCAAAACAACAACCACAACGGGAGGAATGCCACATGAAAATTGCCAGACTTTTTATCGCCGGACTTGCGCTCGCCGGGCTCACCACGGCGGCCAGTGCCGGGACGCTCGACGACATCACCAAGCGCGGCGAACTGCGCGTCGCGGTGCAGACACAAGGACCGCCCTTCTCGCTGGTCGGCGCCAATGGCGAACGCACCGGCAGTTCGGTCGAACTCGCCGAACTGATGGCCAAGGAGATGGGTGTCAAGGTCACCTTCCTCGACTATGACTGGGACGGGCTGATCCCGGCGCTGTTGTCGGGTAAGGCGGACCTTCTGGTCGCCGACATGACGCCGACGCTGGCGCGCGGCATGAAGGTCGCCTTCACGACGCCCTATATGTACACGGGCAGCACCGTCTTCACCAAGGCCGACAGCAAGTTCAAGACCACCGAGGACTGCAAGGCCAAGGGCACCAAGATCGCCGTGCTTTTGGGCGCCACCGGCGAGAAGGAAGCCAAGACCGCTTTCCCCGATGCCGACATCAAGAGCTACAAGGGCGGCGGTCCGTTGCTGCTCGACGCGGTCAACAACGGCCAGGTCGATTGCGGCGTCAACGACGTCTCCGCGGTCAAAGGTCAGTCGACCGCTTATCCCGCCGGCACCTTCACCATCATGCCGGAGTTGTTGTCTAAGGAACCGCTTGCCTTCGCCACCCGCTATGACGAGCCGGATCTGCTGGTCTGGATGAACCTGTTCCTCAACCAGGTCAGCATCGACGGCCGCCTGCAGAAGAACCTCGACTACTGGGTCAACTCCGACGCCTGGAAGAAGGATCACTGAAGAATTAGCGAATAGGGAGTAGCGAATAGGGAATGGCCGTTCCGGCCATGCTTGGCTGCTCCCTACCTCCCTACTCGCTATTCGCTACTCGCTATTCGCCCTTCCCTCATCACCGCCGCGCGCCCGATGCTCGAAAACTTCAGCTTCCGCACCATCATCGAATATCTGCCGCTGTTCGGGCAGGGTCTGATCACGACCGTCTGGCTGTCGGCGCTGTCCTTTGCCGGCGCGCTTGCCGTCGGCATCGTGCTCGCCGCCATGAACCTGCAGCGCGGCCAGCTGTTTCGCATTCCGGCCAAGGCCTATATCGACGCCGTGCGTGCCACGCCCTTGCTGGCGCAGCTCTACTTCCTCTATTTCGGCTTGCCGCGGCTCGGCTTTGTGCTGCCCGAGCTCCTCGTCGGCATCCTCGCTTTGTCGCTGAACAGTGGCGCCTATATCGCTGAAATCATTCGCGCCGGTATCCTGTCGATCCCGCGCGGCCAGGTGGAAGCCGGCGTCGCCTCGGGGATGACCTATGTCCAGCGCATGCGCCTCGTCATCCTGCCGCAGGCATTCAAGGTGACGATCCCGCCACTGCTCGGCCAGGCGATCGTGCTGGTCAAGGATTCGGCGCTGTTGTCGCTGATCTCGGTTTCCGAACTGACGCGCGCCGGCCAATTGCTGGCGTCCGACCGCTTCATGCCGGCGGAAGGTTTTCTCACCATCGCCGCTTTTTATCTGCTGCTCTACTATTGCCTCAAAGGATTGGCGGGGCTGTCCAGTCGCTGGCTCGGCCTGCAGCCGGCAAGGAGCAGCACATGATCTGGCAGCAGCTGCAAAGCCTCGCCGGTAGCTATCCCCTCGCCTTGCGAGGCCTCGGCATGACCGTGATGCTGTCGCTGATCAGCCTGGTGCTTGGCACGGCGCTCGGCTTCGGCCTCGGCATATTGCGCACCGGCGGCAACCGTCTGATTTCAAGCGTGATCGGCGCCTGGGTCGACCTGATCCGCGGCACGCCGTTCCTGGTGCAGATCTTCCTGATCTTCTTCATCCTGCCGGAGTTCGGCATCGAGCTCGACGCCTTCACCGCCGGCATCATCGCGCTGACCAATCTGGCCGCCTGCTTTATCTGCGAAATCGTCGCCGCCGGCATCCGTTCGGTGCCGACCGGCCAGGTCGAGGCGGCGCTGGCGTCCGGCCTGTCGCGCTGGCAGCGCATGCGCCAGGTGGTGCTGCCGCAAGCGATGCGCATCGTGCTGCCGCCGCTGGTCGGGCAATATGTGCTGCTGATCAAGGATTCCTCCGTCGTCTCGGCCATCGGGTTGACCGACCTCACCCGCGTCGGCTGGCTGGTGGTGCAGCGTGTGCCCAACGGCCTGCTGGTCTTCTTCCTCGTCGGCGTCGGCTATTTCATCGTCTGCTATCCGCTGATCATGCTCGCCCGCCGGCTGGAGCGCCGCATGGGTGCGGCGCATGGCGAGGTGCAGCTGTGACATCGAACCCAAAGGGCCGACCGCCATGACCAACCCAAGCCCGACCAAAACCGGCATGATCGACTTTCGCGGCGTCAACAAATGGTTCGGCGCGCTCAATGTGCTGAAGGACATCACACTCAGCGTCGAGCCGCGCGAGGTCGTCGTCGTCTGCGGCCCCAGCGGCTCGGGCAAGAGCACGTTGATCCGCTGCATCAACGGCTTGGAGACGATCAAGGGCGGCGACCTGGTCGTCGACGGCCAGCGCCTCGGCGACCCCGCCACCAACATGACGCTGCTGCGCACCGAGATCGGCTTCGTCTTCCAGTCGTTCAATCTCTACCCGCACAAGACCGCGCTGGAAAACGTGACGCTGGCGCCGATCCATGTCCGCAAGATCCCCCGCGCCGAAGCCGAGCAGGCCGGTCGCGCCTTGCTGGCCAAGGTCGGCCTCGCCGACAAGGTCAACGCCTATCCCTCACAGCTCTCCGGCGGCCAGCAGCAGCGCGTGGCGATCGCCCGCTGCCTCGGCATGCGGCCGAAGATCATGTTGTTCGACGAGCCGACCTCCGCACTCGACCCCGAGATGATTTCCGAAGTGCTCGATGTCATGGTGGCCGTCGCCGAGGAAGGCATGACGATGATGGTGGTGACGCACGAAATGGGCTTCGCCCGCAAGGTTGCTCAGCGCGTCGTCTTCATGGACGCCGGCGCCATCGTCGAAAGCGGCACGCCGGAGGAGTTCTTCTCCGCCCCGAAGACTGACCGCAGCCGGGCTTTTCTGAGCAAGATTTTAAGGCATTAGAGTCGGGACTCGAACGGCAGGCTGCCTCCGGTGGTGGGAATTGGACATTCGAAGCCGGTCGTCCGAATGGCCGCTGCGCGCTAACTGCCGCACTCAGCGGCAGCCAATGAGCGTCCTGTTTTGGGCCGATTCCGGTCAGGCAGCTTTTCAAGAACTACCCTACGAAAGCAGACGTTTAGGTCGGTTTGAATTGACGATCCATCGGCTGATGGACCGAAGTGAGAGCTTTCGCGACATCTGCCAGGAACTCCCCGATGCAGAGTTTGCGCTTTCGAAGGTCGCCGAGGCCTCGTTTGCATTGCGCGAAGCCAGACGAGCCGAATGGCAGGAACTGGTGGATCGGTTGGTTGAAGAAGTAGGAGCAGCAGTGCTGAATACCGACGCTGCCCGGAAATCCGGTATCAACCCATGGCCGCCACGGTGAACATACACGAATGGTCAGAATGAGGGTCTTCCGATTGTCAGCTTGCGGGGGGCAGTCGGTGGGCACCGCGATGAGGTTCAGTGCTTGCTCGAGTCCTTCCCGCTCATCAGCAGGTGAATCTCGCTCCCCGGAGTAAACTCCCCGACGGTCGATTTCAGAAGCCGTAGGGCACCGGGCAAATCTTGGGCGTCGATCCTCCGCTTCATTTCGTCGAAGATGCGCACGATCAGCGCTCTCTCAATCGACCGTGGAGATGCGGCCAGGATCCCCGACGCACCGGTCCCGCTCAAGGTTTCCTTGTTGTCGAAAAGTTCCTCGTAGAGTTTTTCCCCCGGCCGAAGCCCGGTGTAGACTATCTGAATGTCGGTGTCCGGGCGGCGCCCCGAGAGACGGATGAGATTTCGAGCAAGATCCACGATCTTCACCGGCGAGCCCATGTCGAGAACGTAAATTCGGCCGCGCTCCTCCTGTCGTGCGTGGCTATGCGCCGCCGCCTGCAGGACGAGGAGGCAGGCTTCCGAAATTGTCATGAAAAAGCGTTCCATGTCCGGATGGGTAACTGTCACAGGCCCGCCGGCCCTGATCTGCTTCTCGAACAGCGGGACCACGGATCCGGCCGACCCCAGGACGTTGCCGAACCGAACGGTGACGAAACGTGTGCCGTTGACCTGCGAGTCGATATCCATCGCCTGGCAGAACATCTCCGCCATCCGTTTAGTCGCGCCCATTACGTTAGCGGGATTCACAGCCTTGTCGGTCGACACCAGAACCATCGTGGAGACGTTGGCATGAAGCGCGGCCTCGGCAACATTGCGCGTCCCGATCGCGTTGGTGAAAAGGCCTTCAAGCGGTTGAGCCTCAACGATCGGTACGTGCTTTAGTGCCGCGGCGTGGAAGAGCACCTGGGGTCTGTGGGCCTGGACAATGGTGTTGACAGCGTCTTTTTCACGCACGTTGCAAAGGGCAGCATGCAGTTCGAGGCTCGGGCGGGTGCCAGTGAGTTCAGTCGCGATAGAGTAGAGAAGGTGCTCGCTGGCATCCAAAAGAACGAGGGTCCGTGGGTTCAGGGCCGCGACCTGACGTGCCAGCTCGGATCCAATCGAACCGCCCGCGCCGGTGATCATGACGGTCCTGCCCTCGATCATCGAGGCGATCTTGGGCACATCAAGCCTAAGGGGCGGACGTTGCAGGAGATCTTCCAACTTGATCGGACGGAGTTCGATTTCAGCGTCGATGCTTTGCATGTCGAGGAGGTTCGGGAGCCTGAGGATTTCGACTTTCTGCTGTGCCGCGATCTCAACCAGCGCCTCGATGCTGGCGTGCCGCTGATAATCCTCGCGCGAACGTGTCAGAATGAGCGCCTCGGGCCGGCGCCCCTGGGCCTCGAATTGATCGAAGATCTGCGGCAGTCTTTCCAGCGGACCCAACACTGGAACCCCGCGAATAGAACGCCCGGTCCTGCGATCCCGTTCGTCGATTATCGCAAGGACCACGAATGACAAGGCACTGTTTCTCTCCTTAATGGTCCTCACGAAGGCGTCGGCGTTGTCGGTGGCTCCAACCAGCAGCACGAACTTACAGGTGCTGCGATCGAACAAGCGATCGGTGTCGTGGCGGTTGCGATAGAGCCGATACGCGGCACGCGGCCCGGCTAGCAGCACGATCACGAAGGCCCACGCGATAAGGATCGAAGAACGGGGAATCAAGGTCAGTCGATCCAGCAGAAACTGGGCAACTGTGAAACTAGCGACGGACGCAGTAGCTGCATAGGTGATTGCCAGGAGATCCGACAGCGACGCATAGCGCCAAATACCACGGTTCAGCCCGAGCACAAAACCTGCGCCGCCGACAATAATCCCAAATAGCGCCGCCGCGCCAAGGAAATTCGTCAAGTTTTTAACAACTATATCAAAATCAAACCTCAACGCGACCGAGAGAAACATTGCGGCAGCACCCATTGTGCCATCGTGCACCAGAGCCAGGCCCCGCAATACTATCAGTCGAGAAACTCGCCAGGACCGAGTCGTTTTGTCTCCAGCATAAACATGCTTTCGCTGTTTCCATTCTTCTGGAGACACTAGTTTTAGACCTTTCGATAAAAGGCGGCGATCAACTCGATCCGCCGACGTCCAATGTCCGAACAGCCGAGGTTCGGTCGCTCGGAGTCGCAGTATAGAGCCTTGGTGCTGACATGTGCCAGTAACGTCTGAAAATGTGAATCGTCCACGCGGCGATTATCAACACTTCCCCGAGGGAGGACGCCCAAGTTCAAGGCGATGGTCGAGCCGGTGCGATGGGATCTTGTCGATGTCGGAAGCCACACCGTCTGGCAGGGCGCCGAAGACTTCATCGAGGAACTCGACCTTTCAAAGATCGCAATGTCGCCAAATGGGACAACGCGGTCCATCTTCAGCCAGACTGCGATTTTCAACCAAGCCGCTCCATACCCAGCTGACTCCATCAAGTGCCTTGACCTCGCAGAGAACGCAGGTATCCGAAAGCGTCGACAGCGCTCAAAATCGAGTGGCCGCCCCTTGACCCATTAGAGAACACTATCGACGCTAAGCAGACGTAACCGATCGCTTCTCGCTATGCCCGCGAATGGCGCAACCGCGACCTCCAGCGCGGTCGCCGGTAATGTCCGCCTTAAGGCGGTGGCCGAGCTAACTTCAATGGCCGAGATGCGGCGCAAAGCAGTCATGCACGCCTCCCCTGTGATGTCTGCTTCGGCTCAGATCGCGTCTTTCCCGCATTCCTCACAGCGTCGCCAGCCGCGAATTGGTCATGGCCTTTCCATAGGCTTGCCGCAGCGTTTGCTTCTCCTCCAGCGCAGCGATGACGCTTGCGGCAAAATCCGTTGCGTACATGTCGGCCAGCCGGCTCAGCCCGCCCGGTGTGAAGACGTTGATCTCCAGAAGTTTGTCGCCGACGATGTCGAGCCCGACCAAGAACATTCCGTCGCCGATCAATTTGGGACGCACCATTTCGGCAATGCCCGGCATCTTGGCCGTCACTTGACCTTGCGGGCCCTCACGCACTAGCGGCAATCGACAAAAAACTTCTCCATGCGCGCGCATATCGGGTCGACCGCCAAGAACGCCTGGAAATGATTGCATCCGATGAGTTCGAGATAGTCGGCGCCGGCAAGGGCTGCAAAATCACGGACCTTCGGACACAACGGATCGGCCTCTCCGCTAATCGCAAGGATCGGTCGATCAAAGCCGACAAACGGTGCCGACCGATCGGACCGGTCCAGTGCAACGCATGCCCGCAGGGCCTCAAGATCATTGCTTCTGAGTTGCCTGACGTTCCCGACTGTCAACGGCCAGTTCTCGGTGCGCAGATACGAGATCCAGGGTTCTATGTCGACGCTCACGGCCGCCCTGAGCAGGCTCAGATCCTGACCGAAGGGATGCGCCCCGTTGACGACAAGCGAGCGCACCCGGTTCGGGTAGTGGGCGGCAAACGCCAGGGCAATCGTGCCGCCCAAGGAATGCCCACAGATGTCGGCGTTGACTGCGCCGATATCATTCAGAACCGCCGCGACATCTGTCGCGCATCGCCCGGCATCATACGCTTCGGGCACATGCGGCTTGTCGCTTCTGCCGTGACCGCGAGCGTCGATCAGTATCAGTTGCCGCCCCGCCAACCGCTCGACGTAGCCCACTTCACGCCAAATCGTGTGATCTGCTGTAAAGCCGTGCAGCAGCACGAGCGGCTTTCCCGTCCCGACCACCTCATAGGCAATGCGGGTTCCGTCTTCCGATACGACGAACATGATCGTTCCTTCTGCAGGGCGCAAAACTTCACAACCGACATCAAGAGTTGTGAGCGTCGCCCTACACAGGGGGTGTCCCCTGATCGTCTCCGGCTGCGATCAGCTGCCTCGTGCAAACGCGCTGATGCTGTCGAGCAGCGGCTGCTGATCGCCGACCCAGAACCAGTGGTCGTCACCGGCGACCTCGATGAAACGCGCGTCCGGGATTTTGGCTGCGAGGAACCGCCCGGCCTCGACGCGCACGGCACGGTCGCCGGAGCGGTGCAGAACCATCGTCCTGGTCGAAACTTTTGCCAGGAGGTGGCGGACGTCGGTATCACGCAGCGCTTCGAGCAGACCTGCGACCGCGCCGGGACTGGAGGCTGCCCTGAGCAATCCGGCCCACCAGCTCTGCGCCTGGCGGTCTGCGGCCAGGCTCGGGGCGAAGGTCTGGATTTCCGCGGGACCACCCCAGCCGGCGAGCAGGCGTTGCTTCCACAGGTCGTATTGGGCAACGGTCAGGGCAAAAGGATAGTCGGGCGCGCGGCTGCCTTTCGCCAGGGAAGCCCAGAGAACGAGGCCGATCAGGCGATCAGGATGGTTCACGGCAAAACGAATACAACCCGGCCCACCCTCCGATGCACCGATGAGCAAGGCCCTACGGCTGCCGGCCGCGTTCATGACCGCCAGAATATCCTGCGCCGTCGCTTCAACGGTTGGGCGGTCGCCAACGCGGTCGGAAAGTCCCATGCCGCGCCGGTCGAAAAGGATCAGACGACCGAGACGCGAAACCGCGGTGATCCAGGAGCGGCAGCTTCTGTCTTCCCAAACCCGCTCGACATGCGAAATGAACCCCGGAACAAGCACGATATCCATCGGGCCGCTGCCGACGATCTGGTAGGCAATATGGACGCCGTCCACGTCGACATAGCGCGTTCTGGGCACGTCCGAGCCAATATCGCGCGTTGGTTCACGCAGCAGGGCAAGCGTGGCGGAGTCTGGCGCTATGCCGAGTTCGTCCCGCAATAACCGAACACAGGTCTCGGCCTGGCGCTCGGCTGCCGCCCTGTCCCCGGCCGCCAGGTGGGCGCGGATCAGGTGACGGTGTGCGCTTTCGCTCAAGGGGTCCAGTGCCGCAAGGCGCGTCGCATGCACGACCGCGCTGCGAGGCTCGCCGCCGGCGATCTTCGCTTCGACGAGCCGCTCCAGCGCCTGCACCAGCCGGCCGCGCAGGGCCTCGCGCCTGAAGAAGACCCATTCCTCGAATTCCAGACAGTCCGGCAGTGAGAAGCCGGCGAGATAGTCGCCCTTGTGGATATCAGCGGCCTCTTCGAGAGGACCGACATCACAGGCATGCTCGAAAACCCTGGAGTCGACCTCGACAGACAGCGCCGGATGCAGGCTGAGGGATGTTCCGCTGGCGGCGATAACCTCGCTGCCGAACGCGATGCGGATTTTATACAGCGTGCGCCGAAGGCGCGCCCGTGCGGCGTCCTCGTCGGTTTCGGGCCACAAAAGCGTAGCGGCAACCTCGCGCGCCACGGGCCTATCGGCCTCGGCGAGGTAGATGAGGAGCGCGGCTGCCTTGCGCAAGGCAAGCTCCACCCGCCGCCCGTTCAGACGGAACTCCGGAAAACCCAGAAGTCGGAACTGCAATCGCTCCATCGATCCGTATGCGCCGAGCGGGGACGTTGAGGGGACGCAGGCCTTCTACCTATCCCCACGACGTTGGGCCATTTGGCCCGTCTGAAGACACCCTTGGAGCGATAAATGTCACTGGTCAATACTCTCACCTTTCAGCGCATGCCCGAGGCTGGCGGCCCCATCGGCGCCTCGAACACCGAGCAGGGAGGCTGAGACATGTGCCAATCCTGCCTCTCCTGGTACGCACGCTGCATTGCTCCCTACTTCGTCCACGCGGGCTGTTCGGCCAACGCATTCGCGCACATGCGAAAGCGAATGATCCCGCAGGCAGAGGGCATTGTTGTGGAGGTCGGCTTCGGGTCCGGCCTGAACCTTCCCTACTACGACCCGGCCAGGGTGCAGCGGCTGGTGGGCGTCGATCCCGACGGCACGATGCTCGGGTTGGCCGGACCGAAGAGCCGTTCCATGCCTTTTGATGTCGAATGCCTCCGCGCCAGAGGCGAAACCCTGCCGTTGGCCGATGACTTTGCCGACACCGTCGTCGTCACCTACGCTTTCTGCACCATTCCGGACCCTGAGGCGGCGCTAAGTGAAATCCGGCGTATCTTGAAGTCCACGGGCCGACTGATCTTCATCGAGCACGGCCAAGCAGAGGGGCCGCGTTGCCGCAGGTGGCAGGAGCGCCTGAACCGGACGTGGGGAGGAATCGCCGGCGGCTGCCAGCTCAATCGCAATCCATTGCGCCTGATCAGCGGGGCGGGCTTTCGGCTCGTCCATGATGAGCGCGGACTATTTCCGCTGTCCCTCTGGCATCTGGGAAGTCACCACGCCGGGGTCGCGGTCCCACCACCAAGTTGACGGACTTTCGCGCAGAAGATCAGTTCGCGTCCTGCCTCGCATTCCTCACAGCGTCGCCAGCCGCGAATTGGTCATGGCCTTTCCATAGGCTTGCCGCAGCGTTTGCTTCTCCTCCAGCGCAGCGATGACGCTTGCGGCAAAATCCGTCGCGTACATGTCGGCCAGCCGGGTCAGCCCGCCTGGCGTGAAGACGTTGATCTCCAGAAGTTTGTCGCCGACGATGTCGAGCCCGACCAGGAACATGCCGTCGCCGATCAATTTGGGACGCACCATTTCGGCAATGCCCAGCATGGTGGCGGTTACCTTGACCTTGCGAGCCGTTCCGGCGGCATGGATGTTGGAGCGGACGTCGCCCTTGGCCGGAACGCGGCGGAAGGCTGCGTATTTGCCGTCGCGCACGAGCGGCAGGCCGTTCATCAGGAACAGACGCACATCGCCGGCCTTGGCTTCCGGAAGATAGACCTGCGCGATGAGATAGCCGTCACCGCTGGCCGCCTCGAAAATCTGGTTGAGGTTGGAATCGGTGGGCTTGGCAATATGGAAGACGTTCTTGCCGCCCGACCCTTGCAGCGGTTTGACGATACAGCCCTTCGGCTGTTTGTCGATGAAGGTGCGGATCTCGGCAATGCTGCGCGATATCAGGCTCGCCGGCCTGACCGCTTCGGGGAAAGACTGCAAATAGAGCTTGCTCTGTGCCTGCGCCAGACCGCCCGGATCGTTGACGACGATGGTGCCGCGTTCGGCTGCGAGCCGACCGAACATGATGCCGGCATTGGCCGCCCATGGCCGACCGGTGCCATCCAGCGACGGGTCGTTACGCAGAAGCAATATGTCGATGTCGCCCATGGCGACGGTCTTCTTCTGCTTCGCGGCATCCTGCAGGGCAGCATGAAGCTTGCCTGATGTCTTGTAGGCAGCATCGGGCAGAGCCGTCACGCTGACGGCCAGATCATCATCCGGGCGCAGTATGAAATCGCCCGGCTCGACATAGACGACGGAATGACCGCGCTGGACGGCCGCCAGCGCCAACGCCGTCGTCGTGTATCCCGGCGTCTCGGTTTCAATGGAATTGACGAAGAACGCAATACGCATTGTGGAGCCCCTCAGCTTTCAACCATATCGATCGGATCGATTCCCACCATCGCTTTCCTGAGGCGCGGCCGCGCCGCTTCGGAAGAGAGAAACGCAGGTTCGAGGCGCGGCGCTCGTAGCAGACCGCGCGCGTTAAGTTCCTGGATCGCGCCGAAATGCGCGGCGGCGATCTTGCCGATCCAGAACGGCGTCAGGCTGCCGCCATTCCTCAAGTGATCGAGGATCTGCAACAGGCCGCGCAGATAGATGGCGTCCTTTGCAAGACCGCCGCCTCTGTAGACGCGCAGAACGACGTTGAAGGCCTCGCGATCGTCGAGATCCCTGCGCAGACTGCGGAAGGCTTCCTCGAATGTTGCCCCCTCGAGCATCGCCTGACAGGCGATCACTCTCGCCGCGATCAGCCGCAGACGCGCCGCAGTCATGCCGCCGACCAGATACTCCGCCAGCACGGCCAGTCCCTCCTGCATGCCTTCATAGCCGGCGAGGCCGCTGCAGAAGATGGCGAGCCCCTGCGCGGCACCGTTGAAATAGGTCAGCAGATGAACACCGATCTCGTGGCTGAGCAGCGCCGTCAGACGTTCCGGCGGAAGGTTGGTATCGCGCGACACCAGCAATCGGTTTCGCGACACCAGCAGGCCGGCCGGCAGGTCGCCGCGGATCTCCACGGAAGCGTCGAAATCGGGATAGGCGGCGCGGTACCCAGCGATCATGTCGCGCGCGGCGGCAGCGACGGCGTCGGCATCGAGGCCCTTCTGCCGGGCGACCGAGGCAACGCGCGGGAGCCTTTCGAGAATGGAGCGTGCCCTCGCCGCCAGGCTCGGCTCGACGCTGCCATAGAGGGCTCGTCCGAGTTCGACGAAGCGGGGCGTTTCGCGTGCCGCGAGCATCGACAGCTGTAGATCGAGCTCCTGCTGCTTTTCGGAGAGCAGCCTGGTCAGGAGCGTATCTTCCAGATGATCGAGCGAGATCGAATAGAGCTTCCGCTTCTGGTCGGCGACCTCGAGCTCGAGCGGCCGGTAAAGCAGTGCGGGCACACGCTCGAAATCGCCTGCCTGGAATTCCCGCCAAGCGGGTTCAGCATTGATCGGCGTGACGGCCAGCAGAAAATCGAAGGTCGAAGCGACATTGTCGATCGCACGGTCAGCGCGCGCGACGGCATCGATATAGGCGCGGCGGCCGAGGGAACGATGGGTCGCCGGTTGTTCCAGGCTCGATGCCTTGAGGAAGGTGCTGACGGCCTGAAGCGCGGAATCGACCATGTTGGCGACGACGAGATCGTGGAGTTCGGGGTAGACGCGCTTGGTGCCCGGCACCCTGTAGATTGGTGCGAAGCGCACCGTCAGCCACGCCACATCACCGGGATCGTCCCAGAGCCGTGCTTCGGCACGTGTGGTGGGACTGAGCTCGTCGACGCGGGGCGTGCGGTATTTGGCTTCGCGCGCGGATGCAGCATCAGCGAAGCGCTTGCGTGCCGCCTTCTCCGCCGCTGAATTGCCGCTAGCCAGCGCAATCTCGAAAGGCGGCAGAAACGGAACATCCTCGGTCAGGAACCGGTCCTCGGCCAATTCGCCGATGTCCAGCAAGAGGAATGCGCCGCAGTGATCGTGTAGCCGGCCCGCCACCAGCCGCGCGACCTCGCCGGCGAGCTCGATGTCGGCGGCGATCAGATAGGAGGCGTTGGCGGAGACGGCATGGAATGCGGCATCCTGATGCGACCCGACACGGACACACAGAAAGGGCAGCGGCCGATCCATGTGCAATCGATTGCCGTTACCGAACTCGCGGCGGATCGGCTTGCCGTCGCGGAAAAGCGCGTCCAGATCCGCATCGATTTGCGCCAGTGGAGAGGTGGGCTCGACAAGCTTGGGCTTCATCGCATGGCCCGCAGCGCCTCAGCCAGGACGGGCACAGTCGACGCCAGTATGGCGCGCAGCTGATCGATTGCTGCCCAGTCGGGTTCGCCGCTCCATTCGTCCATAAAAATCTTCTTGAACTCCACCGCGATGGCACAGCCGGTCTCTCGGAAATTGGTGTGGACGAAGCGGGTCTGTTCGCCCTTACCCTGGAAGGATACGTTTTCGCGCACATCGATCTGTTCGCCGTTGAGATGGTGACCGCGAAGCGCCTCGATGAACGCGTCGACGATAGGCACCCAGCGCTCGCGGTCCATGGAAGACGTCCCGATGTTGATGTCGGGCGCGAGGTCGCGAGACGTCGGCTGAGCCTGCGGTCCATCGCGCCGGTGATTGTAACTGTGGACGTCGATGAGCACGAACCGGCCATAGCGCTTCTCTATATCGGCAAGGACGCGCTTCAGCTCACTGTAGAAGGCGTCATGAAAGGATAGAGACTCCTCCACGATGGCCTCGCCCGGCTGCTCTCGCCAGACTTTCAGGCCCCAGGACTGGTCCGAGGATAGGTAGACGGCAGCGTCGCGCGCGCGGTTCAGATCGACCTGGAAGCGCGACCTATGAACGATGATCCGGGTGGGAAAATCCGCGATGAAGCGCTCGGTGAACGGATCCTCTTCTCGAAGCCGGTCTGGATCGGAGAGACACATGAGCGCTCGAGAAGCGCTGCTAACGTCGGTGCCGCTGTGGATGGCTGTACCGATGACAGGACCGTCTCCGCGCTTGATCGTCCAGCCTGACCCGCCCTGATCGGTGTTGGAACTCGTCTTGTCCATGCTCCGAAATGCGCGGAGCGTGCGGACGGTTCCGCTTCATGTCGAAAGCGGCCTTCAGTCGAACGTCGCCAGCGGCTCAGCTTTGATCTCGACCCAGTCGCAGCGCCGGCTGTTGTGGTAGAAGGACTGGAAGGGCGGCGGGAACGACGGGTCGGCGAAGGCTCCGACGGGAATGGCGATGACACCGGGCTGCGTGTCTATGCGATAGTGGACGCTGGTGCCGCATTCTGGGCAGAAGTTATAAATGACGCGGCCGCCCTCGTCACCGATGCGGGTGAACTGCTTCGCCCGTCCAGCGATCGACACGTCGCCTTCCGCAAACCGGACGTTGTAGCTGAAGGCGCTGCCGGTGCGGCGCTTGCAGTCCAGGCAATGGCAGACCGAGATACGCACCGGCTCGCCCGTACAGACGGCTGACAGTTGGCCGCAGAGACATTGCGCGCGGCGCGTGATCATGGCTGCTCCTCCCTCGAAAGACGTTACTGCGTGTCGGCGCTGGCCCTCAATTCCGTACGCTTCTCGTCCGACACGACAGCCAGATCCAGCACCTTCTGCAGTTCGGCGGCATGATGGAATGACGGTTCGGTCTGCACGCCGCTTGCGACCGCATCGACGAAGCGCTGGTAGTTCGTCGGCACCGTGCCGGCGTCGATCACCTGCCATTTGGCGGTCTCGATATCCTCGCCGATGCACGCCTTCAGCTCCGAGCCCTCGAGATTGTGCACGACCTCGATGCCGCCCTTGTCGCCATAGATGCGCAGGCGCAATTCGTTCATATGGCCGGTCGCCCAGCGGCTGGCATGCACGACGCCGAAGGCGCCGTTGGAAAAATCCAGCGTCATGGCGAAACTGTCATTGGCGTCGAGGTCGTATTCGCCGATGCGGTTGCCCGGCGCCTTGTCGAAGGCGCGCAGCCGGCAGAACACGCGGTCGATGTCGAGGGCCGCGCCATAGCTGGCGAAATCGAGGATGTGGATGCCGACATCGCCGAGCACGCCATTGGAACCATGGCTGCGCGACAGCCGCCACAGCCATTTCGGATCGGTGCGCCAGTCGCCCCAGAATTTCGACACCAGCCAGCTCTGCAGATAGGAGGCCTCGACGTGGCGGACGGTGCCGATCGCGCCGGCCAGCACCATCTGCCGCGCCTTCTGCAACGGAGCGACATTGCGATAGGTG
Source organism: Mesorhizobium sp. CNPSo 4688 (assembly GCF_057784295.1). NCBI lineage: Bacteria > Pseudomonadati > Pseudomonadota > Alphaproteobacteria > Hyphomicrobiales > Phyllobacteriaceae > Mesorhizobium > Mesorhizobium sp. CNPSo 4688. Next base: position 179,876 of record NZ_JBWLUY010000011.1, on the reverse strand, counting down.
AGGTTGACCATGTTGACGATGCCGGCGGCTTGCGCCGCGTCTGCCATCTCGCTCGCCTTAGCGAAGGTTTCGGCGAGCGGCTTTTCGCACAGCACCGGCTTGCCGGCAGCGATCAGGGCCATGGTCGTCGGATGGTGGATACGGTCCGGCGTGACGTTGGCCACCGCATCGAAGCCGCCCCAATCGAGCGCGGCCTCCAGTGAGGTAAAGCGCTTCGGGATCTTGAAGCCGTCGGCGAATTCGCCGACGCGTTTTTCGTCGACATCGACAGCGCCGACGATCTCGACGCCGTCGATGGCGCCAAAGCGGCGGGCATGCTCCTGCGCCATCCAGCCGGTACCCAATATCAAAAGCCGCATTTTGCACTCCGAGCGAAATTGGTTCGATTCAATCATAGGGGACGAATTCGGTCCAGGCGACTCTGTAGGGAAGCCGCTACGCCTTTTTCTTGGATTTTGTTTTAGCGGAAACCCGCCTCGCCCGAGGCATGCAGCTTGCCGCCGCGCTCGACGATCGGCTCCAGCGCCTTGCCGACCGGCACATTCGGCGCATCGAGAATCGCCGACTTGGTGCCTTGCGGGTTGTGCGCCCACTTCACCGCGTTGCGCAGCACCTTGTGCACAGTGGCGTCGTGATAGGTCGGATAGGTCTCGTGTCCGGGGCGGAAGTAGAAGACATTGCCGGCGCCGCGCCGGTAGGTCAGCCCGGAACGGAACACCTCGCCGCCCTGGAACCAGGAGATGAAGACAGTCTCCAGCGGCTCCGGCACGGCGAACTGCTCGCCGTACATTTCTTCGTTCTCGAGCTCGAAATATTCGCCGACGCCTTCGGCGATCGGATGGCTGGGGCTGGTCACCCAGAGCCGCTCGCGCTCGCCGGCCTCGCGCCATTTCAGCGTGCAGGGCGTGCCCATCAGCCGCTTGAAGATTTTCGAGAAATGGCCGGAATGCAGAACGATCAGCCCCATGCCTTCGAAGACGCGGCGAGCGACGCGTTCGACCACGTCGTCGGCAACGGCGCCATGGTCCTTGTGACCCCACCAGACCAGCACGTCGGTCTCGGCCAGACGATCGGCCGGCAGGCCATGCTCGGGCTGTTCGAGCGTGGCGGTCGAGGCGGAGATCGCCTTGTCGGTGTTCAGCGCCTTGGCGATGGTCGTGTGCATGCCCTCGGGATAGAGGGCGGCGACCACCTCATTGGTCCGCTCATGGATGTTCTCGCCCCAAACGACAGCGCGTATTGTCATGATGTCCTCGTGGTGAAGCCGACCCGCCGCGGTCAGTCATAGTCTGCCCGGAGCGGAATGGAAACGATTTTGGGGAGTAAGACAGTAGGGGAATAGGGGAAGAAAATGGAAAGGGCAGCGAGAGCCTGAGGCCCTACTGCCCTACTGCCCTACTGCCCTACTGCCCTACTGCCCTACGCTCCCCGCCCATCCTGGGCGACCTGCTTCAGCGCTTTCGACATGCGCGGCACCACGACGAGGCGCTTGATCTTGCCCTTCTTGTAGGCGGCTAGGAAGCGCGCATAGTCCCTGAAGGCCACGCAGCCATGGGATTCCGCACGGCCGCCGCGCAGCAGGTAGGAGTGGGCGAGCAGGCCGTCGCGGCCATATTGGTTGCTGCCGCTGGTTGGGGTGAGACGTATCGCCTCGACACCGTAGAAGCGCGATTCGCGCAGCTTCAAGTCATAGGTGCCGGGCGGTGTCGGGCCGACATTCTTGCGGTTGGCGTAGCGCGGCTGGTCGGCCATCGAGCCAATTCCCGAATGCGCCTCGAGCCGCGAGCCATCGGGCATATAGACGGTCTTGGCCGAGATGTCGTAGACGGCGACGCCGCCGCCCATTCCGGGCGTGGCGAACAGATCCTTGAAGGCCCGGCCGACACCCCCAGCGGGGAGGTCGGGCTTGGCATAGGCCAGCATCTCGCCGGCTTGCGCCTTCACCCGCTTGCCCGGCTTGGTGCGGATGGTCTCGCTGCCTGGCACGCCCGGCAGTGCGGCGACGTCCTGGGAATTGCGCGGCGAGCGCGGCGACACAATGCCCGGCGACTGGGGTGCCGCGGTCTCGGCCGCCCTGTCCGCCTGAGGCTTGGCCGCTTGCGCCTTGGGCTTGCTGGGCGCCTCGGCAGGCTGAGCGGTTTCGGCGCGCGGACGCCGACCCGGCAGCGCAATGTTGTCGGGCAGATCATCCTGCGGCGGCAGCGAGGCGACCTGAACCTCGGCTTGCTCACTATTTTGCGCTCCGACGATTGCCGCGACGGCCGGCGGCGGCGCCAGCATGTCGGCGCCCTGATCCGGCAAGGTGTTGGCCAGGGCCAACGCCAGGCGCGACGAGCGTTCGATCTCGGCCACTTCCGGCCCAAAGCGCTCCGAGGCCGGGCCATGCTGGTCAGGCATGCGGACTTCGGCGAAACGGGCAGCGGCCGGAAGGCTGGCAAGCATGAAGGGCGCATTCGAGGCCTTGGCGAAGGCGGCAGCCAGCTTTTGCGGCGACAGCTTTGCCTTGGCCATCACGCCGTCGAAGCGCGCATCGCGCGGGGTGACAAGTGCGATACTGGTGTTGGGCTGGGCGTTGGTGCTTGCGACGACCGCGTTCGGCGCGATGGCATGCGCGGCAGGCTTCAGCCGCGCCGTCTTGCCGTCATGCGCAAAGCTCGCGGCGGTGCGCCTGCAGCCGACGTCGCATTGGCTGAGCAGCGATGCCTGTAATTTTTGTGCCGAAAGCCGCGGCGCCCACGAATTAGCGAGGCTGCGACGCGAATCGGCCAGCGCGGCGTTTGGCAGAAGCAGGCTTTGCGGCAAGGTGTTGGAAGCGGCGGTGAGCGAGGTTCCCAGCGAATAGAGGCCGGCCATGGTCGCCACCGACCACAGCGCAAGGGCCGCGCCGATAACCGGCACAACCACCCAGCGCTGGCCGGATCTCTTCGAAGTCAAACCCCGTTCAGGATTGTCGCCCCGGTCTTTCAAACGCAAAAACGCCATACAACCACTCTCAATCGGCATGCAGGCTTGCGACCCTCGCATCCGTGACATCCACAGTTCGCTGGTGCCCCCTGCACCTTTCGCGTCTGTTGCCGATTGAATCAAAAGATGGACAAAGTTGGTTAACCAATCCCTCCACCGGTCGCACATTGTGCGGCGGTCGATACGAAAAAAGAGCCCTCCATGGTCTGCGCCACGGTAGAAATGCTCTCCCTCACCCGCCTTTGCTGCCCGTTTTTGGCTGCCAAGTCAAGGAAACGCAGCGTCAGCTTGCTGCAAGTCCAAGCCGATTACCCGTTAATCGGCTGCTTTATGCCGTTGACCTTCCAGTGGCTGGAAGGTCTATGAGTCGCCAAATAAGCACCCTCCATGATGGACATCGGCCCATGAGCAGCGGCATCGCGACCGAAGAATTCGACCTGCCGGCGAAGTCCCGCTGCCCGGCCATCGACAGATTGGCCGGCATGGACGTGGCGCCATGAGATGGACGGCGCGAGCGGCGCTGCTGTTGCTAGTCTGTGCCTTCACGATGGCCGCCTCCGCCGGCGGCGGGCCGATCGTGAAAGCGCGGCAGGGGTCGATGAAGGAGATGGCGGTGGCCGCGAAAACCATCGCCGGCATGTTCGACGGCAGACAAGCCTATGACGCCGCGACGTTCAAGGCAGCGGCGCAATCCCTTCGCGCGCGCACCGGCCCTGCCCTGATTGCCGAGTTTCCGAGCGCCTCGTTGGGGCCGCCTTCGCAGGCCAGGCTGGAGATCGATCCGGGGCGTGCGGAATTCGAGGCGCTGGCAAATCACATCGGGACGCTGGCCGACGCTCTCGCCGCCAAGGCCGAGCACGCGCCTGAAAGCATCACCGACGACATGCGCATGGGCACCGGTCTGGCAATGGGCGGCGGCAGCCTGCTCGGCAAGCGCGCGATCCCGGCGGAAGCCGACCCGGCCAAACTGCCGGCGGAACATATCCTGCACCTCATCCTGCAGGATTGCTCGAACTGTCATTCGAAGTTCCGGCAAAAGGTGCAGTGAGACAACCTTACCCGACGGAGCGACCCCCCCCTTTGCGGATCCGCGCCACAGCCGCTTTGCATACAAGTAAATTCGTTTGTGCTAATATATTCCCGGTCGTGCATATCCATGCACGACGAGCATCGGGAGGATGCGATGAAAACCATGAATCGCAGGTCTGCAATTGCCCTCGGTCTGACGACCGCCGCAGTAACGCCTTTGTTCACCCTGGCGGCATCCGCAAAAATCAAGAAATACGGCCCGAAAGAGGGCAAGGAGATTGCGCCCGGTGTCAGGATGGTTGAGGTCGGCACCGGCAATGCCGACATTCCCGCCTACAAGAGCATCGCGATCGTCGACGTGGTCTTCCAACCCGGTGCACACGCGCCTCAAACTGTGATGGACAACGACATGGTCTGCACGATTACTTCCGGTGCATTCACCATCAAGAAGGTAGACAAGGAATTCAAGCTCAAGACGGGTGACATGTATACCTGCTCCAAGGGCAAGACCGACGAGGCAACGAATACAAGCAAGGAGGTCGGCGTGCATCGCATCGCCGTATTGATACCTGCGTAGCAGATGGGACTCCGGCCGAACGGGCGGTTGCACGCCGTCGCGAGTCCGGCCGGGCCAGACGAGGCGATCGCGTTCCGTCGTCAGCGCGGCCATCTCACGCCAGCCACTCTCTGATCGCCGGGCGGGCGAGAACGGCGCGCATCCGATCCTCGGCATCGGTGACAGCAGGCGCCATCGGCACAATATGCCGGTTCGAAAAAAAGTTGCCGGATGAAGTTCGCCTTCGCCTGGAGGCGATGATCCGCGACGAGGTCTATCCGGTCGGCGCCTCGCTGCCGTCCGAGCGAGACCTGATGTCGATGTTCGACGTCGGCCGCCCCTCGGTGCGCGAGGCGCTGTTTGCATTGGAAAAGATGGGGCTGGTGAAGATCAACAGCGGCGAGCGGCCGAAGGTGACGCGGCCGACGCCGAAAAACATGCTGGAGCAACTGACCGGCACGGCGCATCTTTTGATGGACCAGCCCGATGGCATCGGCCATTTCGAGCAATTGCGGCTGTTTCTCGAAGTCTCGATCGCGCGCCATGCCGCCGAGGTGGCGACGCGCGAACAGATCGACGCGCTGGCCGCCGCCCTTGCCGAGAACGAGCGCGCCATTCCAAGGGCGCGAGCCTTCGCCGTCACCGACGTCGCATTTCACCGCGCCTTGACCGTCATCCCCGGCAATCCGATCTTCCTCGCCGCGCATGAGGCGCTGGTCGAATGGCTGATCAATCAGCGCATCCACGTGGCCAATACGGAGATCGAAAACCGCAGGAGTTTCGCCGGCCACCAGGCAGTGTTCGAGGCGATCGAGCGCCATGACCCGGAAGCCGCCGGGCAAGCGATGCGCGCGCATCTGGAAAACGCCAGGCGCAAATTCAATTCAGGTTCGGACAGACCGGACTAGCCGGCTGATACGCGGCGCGTGGCTTTGCGCCACGGCGCAAAGCCAAAAGCCCGCCGTTCAAAGCCGGCGGGCTGGCATGAAATCATACAATTCGATCGGTTGTCGCTGGTCAGGACAACCGAATTGCGGCCTGCAACAGCTGGCTGCGCTCAGGGGGCGGGCTTCGACGGGTTTGAGGCGACCAGTGATCCGAGTTTGCCTGCTTTGGCCAGACTCGGCTTTTCGTAGGTTCTCTTCACAGATTCTCTCCTCGCAATGAAGGCACATGTTTCCGCTGTCGGGTTCGTCTTGTCAAATGCGCCCGGGGACGAGTCCCAAACCGACCCGGGTCGTTCTCCTTATGCCGGCTCGCGCTTCAGCGCCTGCGCCATGCAGTGGATGCCGCCGCCGGTCTTGGAGATCTCGCTCATGTCGACGGCCGCGACCTCGAAGCCTCGCGCCTTGAGCTGGCCGATCAGCGACTGGCTCGACGTCGGGGCGATCACCCTGTCCTTGCCGAGCGACATGAAGTTGCAGCCGAGCGCCATCGTGTCTTGGAACGGCACGTCGATGATCTCGTGGCCCTTGCCCTTCAGCCAGTCGACGATGCCCGGCTCGGTGCAGGCGAGGCAGACGGCGGTGAGCTTTTCGGCGATCGGCACCACCATCAGGTCGATATGGACATAGTACTCGTCGATGAAGGCTAGCCGTGTTTCCCAACCCTCCTTGTCGAACCAGGCCTGCACCTGGCGCGCGCCCTCTTCCTGCGTGCGGGCGCCGCCGCAGCCGATCAGCACCACGCCCTCCTCGATGACGTTGAAGTCGCCGCCCTCGAAGGTCCCGGCGGTGACCATGTCGTAGATCGGGATGCCGAGCTTTTCATAGGTGCGGATGGCGGCATAGTTCTCGCCGCGCCGCCACCAATTGGCCATGGCGGTGATGAAGGCGCCATAAGGTGTCATGACGCTGGAATCGCGGGAATAGACCTGCATCGGCAGTTCCGGCGTCGGCTCGTGCCAGTGGATGTTGACGCCGAAATGCTCATAGGCGGCGACGAGGTCCTTATGCTGCGCCTGCGCGATCTGGACGTTGCAGGGCGCCTCGCGCAGATGTTTGCGCGACAGCGAACTGGTCGAGAGGTGCCGCAGGAAGTTTGGCGAGCCGAGCAGCACGTCGGTCAAGACATCGGTCTCGTTGGCAAAACCCCATGATGTCAGCGGCTTGGTGCCGCCGGCGGGGTTGCGGCGCTGCAGCGAGAACGGTTCGGCGACGATGCGGTCATGGACGGTCATGGGGTTCTCTCTTGGTGATATCGGTGGTCGATCATGCGGTGCCGGCGGACGGAATCCACCAGTCGCGCCCGCGAGCGGTGGTGACATATTCCGGCCAACGGAAATTGATCGGCGGGTCATAGTCGCAAAGCGGCGCGATCCAGTTCGAGCCGCCGATGCCGCCGCCGGTGCGGGTGGTAAACTCATCCATCGCCGCATCGCGCGCGGTCTTGTCTTCAAGCAAGCGGAGGGCTGCAAGCGCAACAGTCTTCGCCGCGCAAATGACCATCGGATCGATGGTGGCGCCAATGCCGCCCAGCGCATTCATCGCCCAGGACGGATAGGCATGGCCATTCGCCGAGCGCAACGCTGGCCGGGCGACATAGAAGCGTGCCGTCGGCGCGTGCCACGACATGTCGGTGTAATCGTCGGAGGTGGAGTTGATCTGCGAGGGCGGCAAATCGCGGCGCAGGATGGCCTCGGCGTCTTGCGGCGTGATCAGCCGTTCCATCTCGTCGATGAACGGGTTTTCGGTCGCGGTGCCGCCGGCATTGACCTGCACCTCGCGGGCGATCGCTTTGGCCGCCTCATCCCAGTGTGGCGGGCCGACCGTGGACAGCGCTTCATAGGCGATCTCAGCCATTGCGTGATTGGCGAGCCCCGGCCGCGACTTCGACACCCAATGGCGCTCATAGCGGCAGCCGCTGATCGTAGCGGCGGCTTGCGCATTGCGGTCGAGCACCGCGGTGACCTGCTCGGCCATGGCAATGGTCGGCACGCGGATCATGTACTGGATCTCGGAGAGCCCCGCCGGCAGATTGTCGGCCGTCGCTTGTCCTGCGGTGAGAATCGCCTCGCTGATTGACCAGCCGCCTTGGTGCGGCAGCATGGAATCACGCTGCGCCTTGGAGGCCATGTACATCGTCATCAGCGCATCGTTGGCGCCTGGCGCCCGCACGGCCGAATGCGCCTGCGGGATCGGCGCGCCATCACCCGCGCGCACCCAGTTTTCGGGTTCGTCGCAAACGAAACGGTAGATCATCGCATAAGCGGCACCGCAATGCGTGTCCCAGCGCGCCGTGTTGCAGAGCGGCAGCATGTAGAAGGGGTGGAAAGAGATCATCCCGGCAAGGCCATCATAATAGCCTTTTGCCGCATGAATCGGTTTCGAGCCCCTCACCTTCTCCGCCGGCTCGCCGGTGAAGCGCAGCGTGCCCTCGATGCCGTGGCGCTGCATTGCCGCCCTGGTCGCCAGAAGCCCGCCGAGGCCGGCAACGCCAAGCCCGGAATGCGGATCGGTGTGGCCGCCGGCCTCGCTGCCGAGACCCGGGCGTGGCCGCTTCACCGTCGAAGCATCCTGGCAGTTGCCAGGCACGGCGTCGTATTCGGCGTACATGCCGATGGTCGGACCGGGGCCGTTCGTCCAGTGGGCGCAAAAGGCGGTCGGCATGCCGGCCGACCCTTCCTCGACCGAAAAGCCCTCATGCCTCAGACGCGCAACATACCAGGCGGCAGACTGGTATTCGCGCCAGGCGGTCTCGCCGAAATCGAAAATGGTGCGCGTCCACGCCGACAGCGACGGCTGGATGCCATCGAGACAGGCAAGCGCGGTGGCTTGCGCCGAGGTCGTCACCGGTTTCTCCATGCGGTCCAAGAAAGCAGTGAAGCGGCTTTCCAAAAAGTGATATGTTTTCCCGGTTCGTGCAAATTCGGTTCACCTGAGGCCTCTTGCGAATACCCTCCACACAGGCGCTGCGCGCCCTTGATAGCTTTGCCCGTCACGGCAGCGTCTGGCGCGCCGCCGACGAACTGCACCTCACCCGCAGCGCCGTCAGCCATCAGTTGCGGCTGCTCGAACGCGATCTCGGCTTCGACCTGCTTGAGCGCATCGGCAAGGGCGTGGCACTGACACCGCGCGGCCAGCGCTATGCCGCCGATGTTCGCAAGGCGCTGACCGTGCTTGGCGACGCGGTGACACGCCAGGCCGGCACCGGCCTCGGCGGCTCGTTCGCCGTCTCCTGCACGCCGGGCTTCGCCTCGCTGTTTTTATGCACCCATATCGGCGAGTTCCGGCAGATGTATCCGGATGTGGCGCTGTCGATCCTGACGCCAAGGCGGCTGGACGACGTCAGCAATCCGGACGCCGACGCCTTCATCGCCTTCGGCGTCGGCAACTGGCCGAACCGGGCGGTCGAATTGTTGTGCGAAATTTCGTTCACGCCGCTCTGCAGCCCGACCTTGCTCAACAAGGTCGGCGGCTTCTCCAAACCGGCCGACGTGCTGCGTGCCAATCTCCTGCATCTCGGCGACACCGAGGACTGGGCGCGCTGGCTGGCGCTGTCCAAGGTGGAAAACCCCGACACTGAAGGTGGCATTTTCTTCTCGGACATGAATCTCGTCTTCTCGGCGGCGATCGCCGGCCAGGGCATCGCCATGGGCGACGAACTGACCAGCCGCCGGGCGCTCAGCGAAGGCCGGCTGGTGAAGCCGTTCGACATCGCGATCCCCTCGCCGCGCTCTTACTTTTTGGTTTCGGAACATGCCAAGGCGAGCCACCCGGTGCTGGACGCGTTCGGCGGGTGGTTAAGAGCGAAGCTGTCGGAGGATCAGCGCTAATCTCCCCCCTCGAGGGGGAGATGTCGCCAAAGGCGACAGAGGGGGTCGGTCCGACTGGGCTCGGCCTGTTACTGCAGAAGGAGGTTAGCGCTCTACGCGCGGCGACCCCCTCTGGCCTGCCGGCCATCTCCCCCTCAAGGAGGGAGATCAGCAGCTTCGGCGCCCCGCCTCCTCTCAAACGCCCCCCATCCGTGAATCAAATTTGCCGATCACGCGAAAACTATTCGGTTGCGGTGAGCCAGCGCCCTGCCCTACGCTCAAGCCACGACCAAGGAAGAGGCAGGATGCAGCAACCCGGCCGGGCCGCAGAGATCAAGGCAATCGGGATCGGCAAGAGCTTCGGCTCGTTCCGTGCACTGGACGATCTGTCGCTCAACATCGGCCGCGGCGAGTTTTTGACGCTGCTCGGTCCCTCCGGCTCGGGCAAGACCACCTTTCTGATGATCCTGGCCGGCTTCGTGCAGCCGACCGAGGGCAAACTTTTCAGCGACGGCGTCGACATCACCGAGCGGCCGGCCGAGCAGCGCGCCGCCGGCATGGTGTTCCAGGGCTATGCGCTGTTTCCGCATATGTCGGTCGAGGCCAACATCGCCTTCCCGCTCAAGGTGCGCAAGAAATCTGCCTCCGAGATCAAGCGCCGCGTCGCCGAGATGATCGAGCGCGTGGGCCTCAAGGGCCACGAGACCAAGCTGCCGGCGCAGCTTTCCGGCGGCCAGCAGCAGCGCGTGGCGCTGGCGCGCGCTTTGGTGTTCGAACCCGGCGTGCTGCTCCTCGACGAACCGTTCTCGGCGCTGGACAAGAGCCTGCGCGGCCAGATGCAGGCCGAGATGAAGCGGCTGCACCAGGAGACCGGCACCACCTTCGTTTTCGTCACCCACGACCAGAGCGAGGCGCTGGCGCTGTCGTCGCGCGTCGCCATCTTCAACCATGGCAAACTGCTTCAGGTCGGCGCGCCGGACGAGGTCTATGACCGGCCCGCCAACCGCTTCGTCGCCGAGTTTTTGGGCGAGATCAACATGCTGCCGCTGAAGGGCGTGAAGCGCGCCGATGATGGCGCCACCGCACTCTGCGAGGACCGCGCGATCACGCTGCGCGGCAATGCCGAGGCGGTCAACGGCAACGCCATTCTGGCAATCCGCCCCGAGCATATGTCGATCGCGCGCGAGGCAGCCACCGGCGAGAACGGCATTGCCGCCACCGCCGTCGGCTCGACCTATCTCGGTGCGGCGACCAAGCTCGACCTGACAACGCGTCAGGGCGCCAAGGTGACGGTGTCGGTGCCGAACGAGGTCGCGGCAGCGGCGCTCAGCAAAGGCAATTCCGTCTGGCTGACCTGGCCGGCGGAAAAGGGTTTCCTCCTTCCGGACGGAGGATGACGACCACACCGGCGAAGTCTTCCAGCAAAGAATCTGGAGCGCGCCACAACCACCGGAACTATCAACGAAAAAGGGGAACTGACATGACAAATGAAACCAAAAAACAAGCGATCGACGGCCTGTCCGCCAGGGCAGCGCGCGGCGAGATTTCGCGCCGGCAATTCACGCAGCTTGCAGCCCTCGTGCTGGCCGGCACGCCGATGCTGTTGCGCTCGACCGGCGCCTTTGCGCAGGCCAAGGAACTTGTGCTGGTCAATTGGGGCGGCGACGCCATCACGGCTTATGATGCCGCCTATGGCCAGGCCTTCACCAAGGACACCGGCATCACCGTCAAGATGGACGGCTCGGGTCCGACCGAAGGCGCGATTGCCGCACAGTTCAAGAGCGGCGCGCCGACCTGGGACCTGGTCGACGTCGACCCGTTCTCGGCCATCACGCTCGGCGCCCAGGGCGCACTCGAGCCGATCGACTACACCATCGTCGACAAGAAGAAGATGCGTGAGGGCTTCGGCTGGGAATACGCGGCATCGACCTATTTCTTCTCCTATGTCATCGCCTATGACTCCGAGAAATACGGCAAGGACGCGCCGACCGGCATGGCCGATTTCTTCGACGTGAAGAAGTTCCCGGGCAAGCGCTCGCTCTACAAATGGGGCGTTTCGAGCTGGGAAGCAGCACTGCTCGCCGACGGCATCGCGCCGGCCTCGCTCTACCCGCTCGATTTGAAGCGCGCGCATGACAAGATCGCCGCCTTCAAGGAAAATGTCGTGGCCTATTGGGGCGGCGGCGCCGAGAGCCAGAGCGTGCTGCTCAATGGCGAAGCCTCGATGGCGATCGTCTGGTCGACGCGCGCCTCGCTGATCGAGCAGGACTCGGGCGGCAAGATCAAGTTCATCTGGGACCAGGGCCTGATCTCGCCCGGCGCGCTGGCCGTGCTCAAGGGCAACCCCGGTGGCAAGGACGCGGCGATGAAGTTCATCGCCAGCGCCCAGGACCCGCAAAAGCAGCTGGTGATGTTCGACAAGCTTGGACAGGGTCCGGCCAATCCGGCCGCCGACGCGCTGATCCCGGCCGACAAGAAGCGCATCAATCCGGTCGACCCCGAGAACATGAAGAAGCAGATCGCGCTCGACATGGACTGGTACGCCAAGAACTACGGCCCGGCGCTCGACGAATACACCAAGATCATCTCGGCCTGATCAGGCCGGGATCATCGGACCGACATGAGAGGCACCCTCTCCGACAGGATGGGCGCGGCGCTGTTGATGGCGCCGCTGCTCCTGTTCCTTGTGCTGGCCTATGCCTGGCCGTTCCTCGGCGTCGTCAAATGGAGCGTCACCCTGCCGACGCCGGGGCTCGGCCAGTATGGTGCGCTCGCCACCGATGCGCTGGTGCAGTCGGTGTTCATCCGCACGCTGCGCATTGCGCTGATCGTCACCGTGGTTTCGGTGGCGGCGGCCTATGCCATCACCATGGTGTGGGTTCGCGGCAGCCCGGCGCAGCGCATAGTCGCTGAATTCTGCATTCTCGTCCCCTTCTGGATCTCGGTGCTGACGCGCGCCTTCGGCTGGGTGGCGCTGCTCTCCAACCGCGGCCTGATCAACACCTGGCTGCAATCGATCGGCTTCATCTCCGAGCCGCTGACGCTGGTACGCAACGAGTTCGGCGTCATCGTCGGCATGACGCATTTCCTCATTCCCTTCGCGGTGTTTCCGCTGGCTTCCGCCATGCGTAGCCTCGACGAGCGCGTGCTGCTTGCGGCGCGCGGGCTGGGCTCCCGCCGCATGCGCACCTTCTGGACCGTGTTCGTGCCGATGACGCGCTCCGGCATCATCGGCTCGGCGATGATCGTGTTCGTCTTCTCGCTCGGCTTCTTCGTGACGCCGGCGATCCTCGGCGGCGGCCGCAGCGTCATGATCGCCGAGCTGATCTATCTCAGGATCTTCCAGAGCCCCGACTGGGGACTCGGCGCGGCAATCAGTGTCGTGCTGGTGTTGTTCGTCGGCGCGCTGATGGCGCTTTTGTTCCGCTATGTCAGACCGAAGCAGCTGATCTGATGCCGACCTATCGCACCGGCCCCGTCTCGCTGATCCTCGCCGTGCTGGTGGCGCTGTTCCTGCTGCTGCCGCTGCTGGCGGTCATCCCTGTGTCGCTGACGCCGAGCCGCATGCTGGCAATGCCGACGGGCGAACTGTCGCTGCGCCACTATCGCTCGCTGATCGAGGATCCGCGCTGGCTCGACGCCATCCTGCTTTCGATCCGCATCGGCATCGTCAGCAGCGTCATCTCCACCGTGCTGGCGCTCTGCTTCAGCCTTGGCGTCTGGATGTTCCAGCCGCGCTTTACCGCAGCGCTCGTTGGCTTTGTCCTGTTGCCGATGGTGGTGCCGCCGGTGGTGTCGGCGATCACCCTCTACTTCCTGCTGACCTCGATCTCCGGCATGAATTCGTTCTTCGGCTACGACACCTGGCTGGGCGTCGCCATGGCACATTCGGTGATGACGGTGCCCTTCGCCACGGTGCTGATTCTGGTCTCGCTCAGCCAGCTCGACCGCCGCATCGATCTGGCCGCGCGCGGCCTCGGCGCCAGCGTGTGGGAGCGCGCGACGCGCATCATCATGCCCAACATCAAGTTCGGCATCGTCACCGCCGCCCTGCTCTCCTTCGTCCTGTCCTGGGAAGAAATCGGCGTCACTTTGTTCATCACCTCGGTCAACGCCATCACGCTGCCCAGGCTGATGTGGATGGGCTTGCGCGATAACATCGACCCGGCGATCGCAGCCCTTTCGGTGATCCTGATCATCATCACCGTGCTGGTGCTGGCGGTGCGGACCGTGGTGGTGAAGGCGCGCGGGAACTGACGGTTCAACCCGGCGCCTGATTGTCAGCCAGAGTTCACGCCGCAAAGAATTTCGAGAGCGCGGCCGCCGTCTCGCCAGGATGCTCCTCCGGAAAGAAATGGCCACCCTTGACCGGGCCGCCCTCGACGCTGTCGGCCCATTGCCGCCAGATCGCCAGCGGGCCGCCCTCGTCCGCATACCAGTTTTCCAAGCCGCCCTCGCCGCTCCACAGCGCAAGCAGCGGGCATTTGATACGACGGCCGTCAGCCTGATCCCGCGCGTCGTGCCCGCGGTCTATGCCGGCGGCAGCGCGGTATTCCTCGCAAATGGCATGCACATGGGCGGGATCGCGCAACGCCTCGATGTAAGCCTCTCTCACTTCGGCGGGGAAAGCATCGGGAGCCGAGCCCCAGCCGGCGATCGCATTGTCGACGACGGCATCGGGTGCGGCAGCCAGCAGGCGCTCCGGCAGCGGCTCGGGCTGGGCAAGCAGGCTCCATGGCCAGAAGGCAAGCGCCAGCCTGGCATCGGCGCGATCCCAGGCGGCGGCAGTGGGGATGACGTCGAGGACGGCGAGTTTCGACACGATTTCGGGATGGTCGAGCGCCAGCCGATAGGCGACGCGGCCGCCACGATCATGGCCGGCAAGCATGAAGCGGTCGAAGCCTAGCGCGTTCATGACCTGCACCATGTCGTGCGCCATCGCGCGCTTGGAGTAGGCAGTGTGATCAGCATCGGAACCCGGACAACCGCTTTGGCCGTACCCCCTGAGATCGGCGACGACCACGCTGAAGTGCTGCGCCAAAGCCACGGCGATGTCGCGCCACATTGCGTGCGTTTCGGGAAAGCCATGCAGAAGCAGCAAAGGCGGCCCTGAGCCACCGACCCTGACGAAGATCGATGTCTCCTCCACTTGAACGGTTCTGGCGCCAAAGCTCGAAAACATCAGTCGCCGCCGACCATACCGTGACTGGAGCGGATGCGAACAACCTGGACACCCTTCGGCAATTCGATCAGGAACTCCTTGTCGCGGTCGAGATGGTGGATATCCCTCGGATCGCCGCCGGTGAAGGCCGCCATCGCCTCGACGCTCTTCCAATAGGAGATCGTGACGAATTCCGAATGCGTCGGCGTGTCCTCGCGAAAGGTCTGCACGCCGAGCGCTTTCTCCATCAGCGGCTTGATGCCGGCCTCGTAGTTGTAACGCTCATAAGCGTCGGCCTTGTCGGGCAAGGTCCTGCCGCGCCAGATGCGGGCGATGGTCGGAGTTTTCGGTGTCATCTCCCATAAACAGCTGGGCGCGAGCCGCGTTCCAGCAGTCAGCTGAAGCTCCTGACAAAAGGGCGGCAGGAAAAAAGGCGATCCCGACAGGATTCGAACTTGTGACAATCAGCTTGCTTCAGGGGTACTGAGACCCGGGCCTTGAGGCCGGACGGCCAGGCCGGCGCCATAGGCGACAACCAGGCCTCAACCCACTCCGAACCGAAGGTCAATGCAGCAAAATCGATTCCAATATTCGCACGCACGGATCTCCGGTTCGGGATCACGCGCTGCCACCTCAAGCGGCGCGCTGGCTTTCTTTCGGCCGCAGATTCTGGTTCATGCGGAACAGGTTCACCGGGTCGTAGCGCTGCTTGATTTCCAGAAGCCGGCGATAGTTGCCGCCATAGGCCGCTTCGACCCGGTCGACCTCGTCCTCCGGCATGAAGTTCACGTAAGCCGTGCCGGCGGCATAGGGCGTGGTCGCCTCGTAGATACCACGAGCCCAATCGATGCAGGCCTTGTCCATTGCCGGTTCGCGCCAGCGGGCGTGAACATTCATGACGAAATGCGAGTTGCGCTGCGGAAACGCCGTTGCATCTGCCGCCACACGGCCCGCCACGCCACCGACATGACCGAAGAAAATTTCACATTCCGGGCCTGGAAGCCTGGCAATCGCCGCAGTGGTGGCACCAATCGCGCCGTCCGAAAGCCCGGTCAGGTCATGGCTCTTCCAATAGTTGCGGGCGCCGGGCGCCAGCAGCGGGTCGAAGGCCTGCTGCCAGCCGGTGAACGGGTTGGGGCCGACGACATCGGCAATCGGCGTGCCGATGGCGCGAAGCTTCTGCGTCGCCTTTTCGCCCGCCTGGATGTCGCCGCAATAGCACATGGCCAAAACCAGCACCTCCTTGCCATGCCATTCGTTCGGCAGGAACGGTAGCGGCGGTGCCTGCCGCATGACCACCCAGCAGGTCAGTTCGTCGGGCGCGGTTTCGAGCGCCTTGCGATAGTCCCGCAGCACCTTTTCGGCATCGGCGAAGGGATGGACGACGAGCCCCGACAGAACCTGCGGACCCATCTGGTGGAGTTGGAACTCGAACGCCGTGACGACACCGAAATTGCCGCCGCCGCCACGCAGCGCCCAGAACAGGTCCGGATTGTCCTTCTGGCTGACGCGCAGCAACTTGCCATCGGCGGTGACCACGTCGGCTGAAACAAGATTGTCGATGGTCAGGCCGAATTTGCGGGTGATCCAGCCGAAGCCGCCACCCAGCGTCAAGCCTGATATGCCGGTGGTCGAGTTGATACCCGTCGGCACCACCAGGCCAAAAGCCTGTGTTTCCCGGTCGACATCGACGAGCGTGGCGCCGGGCCCGACCCATGCCCGCCGCGCCACGACATCGACCCGCACCGACTTCATCGCCGATAGATCGATCATCAGGCCGCCATCGCAGACGGCACTGCCAGCAATGTTGTGGCCGCCGCCGCGCACGGAGACGAGAAGCCTGTTTTCCCGGGCGAAATTCACGGCACTGATGACGTCGGACGCGCCGACGCAACACACAATGAGACCGGGGCGCCGGTCGACCGTGGCATTCCAGACTGTGCGCGCTTCGTCGTAGGCGGCGTCGCCCGCCTGAAGCAGTGTGCCGCGCAATTGTGCCGAAAGCGCTTCAAGGACAGCAGCGTCGACGGTCGTCTTGCCGCGTTCAAGCGTGGTGAGGCTCATGCTGTTCATGGTTTCCTCCCGATTTGCTTATGAGCCGTTCTCCCTCCGCCCGCTTTTGAACTGTGCTCTTATATTAGATATCGCGCAAGTTCGACGCTGGCCGGCGTTGCGCCCATGTTGGCGCCCAACGACGTGCGGTCTGGCCGGCATGGACGACCCAACGCTGGGGGACGCAATATCTTCGAAAATACTGGCGATTAACGCCGGGATGGCGCCGACATCGACTTCGCGCGTTAGCGACAATGAAGCCAGGCCTAAGGGTTCAACCAACCCAGGCCGATGCCTGCCCTCAGGCTGCTCGCGCCCGGCGCAGCCTTTCGGCGACGTAATGCGGCCCCGGCCCCGTGAGCGGTCTTTCGGTCGCCAGGAAGCCATCCAGCATGGAAAGCAGTTCGCGCGCCGCGCCGGACGAGCAGAAATAGTAGACCATCTGGCCGTCGCGACGGGTGTCGACAAGGCCGAAGGCGCGGAGCTTGGCAAGATGCTGCGACAGGGCCGACTGGCTGAGCAGAACTTTCTCGGCAAGAACACCGACCGAAAGCTCGCCGCCGGCCAGGTGGTTCATGATCAAAAGCCGCTTCTCATTTCCCATCAAATTGAGAAAGGCGGCGACAGTTTCTGCATTGGCGGCAAGTGTTCTCGAAATCATCGATTCCAGATCTTTACTTTCGCGCTCATCCGGCGCCGTGCCAAACGCGACCTTTGGATAAACCGTTGCGATGATTTCGTCGCATCTCGCCCACTCAACCGAGGCGACCTATGCGGCGAAAACCAGCGCCAAGTTCCAGCTGGCATAAGCCGAGACTCCAGTCAGAATCATCAGACCAAAGTCCTAGCCAATGTCAGACCAAAGACTATCAGCGCTGCGCTCTTTCTACAAGACCATAACGATATCTGCCGGCGGCCTGCTTTCAGGCAGCACGCAGGGATGGCGCTGACGCCCACTTCTCGCCCCGCGGAAACAGGGTGAGATGTTGGAACTTTGGAGCGGCGCCTGAGCTAAACCGTTGATTTGTTGGCGATCCCGACAGGATTCGAACCTGTGACCATCGGCTTAGAAGGCCGGTGCTCTATCCAGCTGAGCTACGGGACCGCTGGCCGGACAAGCCATTTGATATCCTGGCCGGCTGATGTCTATGTGCCGGACGCTGCCCGGCGATGCCGGTCAATGCGTCCAGGGTATCCTGCGGTCATAGCGGAAATTTTCCGCATAGGAAATCTGCCGGCGCTTGGTCTCCTTCGGCTCCTCGACGCGGAAGGTCAGCCCCTGCTTTTCGGCGTAAGCCACCGCCTCTTCCCTGGTGTCGAAGGTGAGCCGGATCTGGCTCAGCATGTCGCCCGATGTGGTGTAGCCCATCAGCGGGTCGATCTTCTTACGCTGGGCGGGATCGAATTCCAGCACCCAATGGCCGGTCTTGGCCTTGCCGGACTGCATCGCGGTTTTGGCTGGGCTGAAAATACGCGCGGACATGGGCACCTCGTGGCTGCGTTGGCGGTAGCGCCGCCTTATTTCAGTCAATACTGTGCAACACTGCCGACGGCAAGGCCGAAGCCGCTTGCAACCGCGCCGCTTCGGAAGCGGCATAGGCCAGATACACTGGCGTGGCATCAAAAGTCATGGTCATGATGGCGACATATAGAGGCATGGACGCAGGGATTTTGCACGCCGAGGCCGGCCAGCCAGCGATTTTCAAGGGCGCGATCGTCATCGGCGCCGGCGGGGCCGGGCTGACCGCAGCCCATGCGCTGCTCAAGGCCGGCGTACAAGTGATGGTGTTGGAAAAGGAAGCCCGGCTGGCCGAGCCATGGCACCGGCGCCACCCACAGCTTCACCTCAACACGCATCGCGATCTCTCGGCACTTCCGGGCGTCGCGTTTCCTGCCGGCACCCCTGCCTTTCCGCACCGAAGCGCGGTCATCCGCCATCTCAACGAATTCCGCGCCATGCACCGGGTGCCGGTCGAGTTCGGCGTCTCGGTCGATGAGATCGCCTTCGACGGTGACCACTGGCTTGTGCAGACAAGCGCCGGGCCGCGACTGGCACGCCATGTCATAATCGCCACCGGGCGCGACCGGCAGCCCTTCATTCCGGCCTGGAAAGGTATGAAGGCCTTTGCCGGGCGCGTCATCCATTCGGCCGAGTTCGGCGACGCCAATGACTATGCGGGCCGAAAGATACTGGTCGTCGGCGCCGGCAATTCCGGTTTCGACGCGCTCAACCATTTGGTGCGGGTGGATACGGCGCAGATCTGGCTATCAGCGCGAAACGGTCCGGCGCTGCTGCCCAAGCGCATCGGCCAGATCGCTGTCCACCGCTTTTCGCCGATTCTGGCGCGGCTGCCGTTCAAGCTTGCCGACGCGGTGATGGCAGCGACGCAGCGGCTGGTGTTCGGTGATCTCGCCGCCTTCGGCCTGCCGCCGACGCCCTCGGGCGGGGCAAGCCGGCTGGCGTCGGATTATACCGCCATCGCCGCCGATGACGGCGCCGTCGACGCCATCAAGGACGGCAGGATCATCGTCGTGCCGACGGTGCGGGAATTCACCCGCGACACGGTCATTTTCGACAATGGCGTGACGATCCGGCCCGATATCGTCATCGCCGCGACCGGCTACCGCACCGGACTCGAGGCCATGTTGGGCAAGCTCGGCGTACTCGACGAAAAGGGCGTGCCGCTGTTCAACGGCGCCGACAGCGACCCGAAACTGCCGGGCCTGTGGTTCACCGGCATGCGGCCGAGCATCCGCGGCTGCTTCGCCAACGCCCGCATCCAGGCCAAGGCGATCGCTGCCAGAATTGCGCGGGAGCGCAAACCGCCGAGTCCAGTTTGACGTTTTAGGGGTTGCGCGGCAGGGCCCGGAACCTTATACGCCGCAGGGCCTCGGAGTGTAGCGCAGCCTGGTAGCGCATCTGGTTTGGGACCAGAGGGTCGGGAGTTCGAATCTCTCCACTCCGACCAATTTTCTCCCCCTGCAAAGTTTGCCTGTCGCCAACGGCGCCTCGCTGCCAGCGCATGGCGGTGCGCGTTCGCACCCAGCAGGCCTGCATTGGCTGACCTGCAATTTGTATTGGAACGCGAAGCTCTCCCGCGAGTTGAGTATTATTCGACCCAAGGAGAGATATAATGAAAACCCTGATAATCGCTTCCATGATCGCTTTTAGCGGAACGGCAGCTTTGATTGCGCCGGCGCAAGCCGCCAGCTTGATCATCCAGTCGGATGAAGGCGATCAATATTCACCCGACAATGATCAAATACAAATTCGCCGTTATCACGAACGCCAAAGAGTCTACGACGACGATGAATATAGCGACAATCAGGGCAATGACGGTCAATGGCGCCGCCACCACCGTCATCACCGCTGCCATATCGAGCTGGTGAAGCATTGGCGCCATCACCACAGGGTCATCGAGCAGGTCAGGGTCTGCGGTTGATCCGATTGCTTTATAACGTGCTCCGGCTGGGTTTTCGGCCAGAGCACCGGTTGATCTAAGCGTCAACACCGGCCGCCACCACCTCTGCCAAGGCTGGTGCGCCCTTGATCGTCCGCTTACCATTTCCCGAGAATGCGATTTTGCCCATTGAAGCCGTCGAGCATCCGCATTTGGGCAGAGGGGTTCAATCGTATCAGCGAACGCCATGGCGCCGTCATGGACGGCATCGGCGTAAGATTTTGAACGCCGCACTGGCGGCTCACCGAAAGCGCGTCGGTCAGACTTGCCGTCTGGCCAGTCATTTCGGACCTGCTTGTATCGGGCAAGGTCAAGCCGGTCGTGGCGAAGGTCTTCGCGCTGGAGGATGCCGCAGAAGGCTTGTGGTATTTCATCGAGGAGCGCCCGTTCGGCCGGGTGGCGCTGAAGATTTGACGCAAGGTGCTCCGCTCGGATTATCCCCTCGCTTCCATCGCTGCCGTCGGTCTAGACTTTGGCAAAGGGGAGATTCCGGATGCTTGGTCTTGAGGCATGGCTGTCGCTGATAGGCCCTGCCTACTTCGCCTATATCGGCATCGCGATTCCGTTCGTGGTCGTCTGGGCCATTATCTGTGCTGCCCTGTGGATCTGGAACAACCGGCCAAGCAAGAGGCAGGGCCCTCCCCGGTCGTGGCCCGCCAGCCTGGCGTTCTTTGTCGTCGTCGCCGCCTGCTACGTGACGGCGCATACAGCGGTCTACCTGCTGGTCCGGTATCTGGCCCCGTTGTGGGCATGACAGGAGCGCGTGCCTAGGGGCACTCTGACGACCATCCTGCCTGAAGGTAAGCTCGCCGGGCGAGAACCCCAATCATCACTCCCGGCGAGCCTACAACCCGATCAGGAACGCGATCAGGACCGGGGTCAGCCGGCAGGCGTAGTGTTGCAAGATGGATGCCAGAGGTTTTTTCTCGAAATGGGACAGGAGCGGACTCTTCTCCTTCCACTGCCTAAATTTCGAACTCGCCCTGCCCTTCATCCATCGCACTGACGATCTCGGCGGCGAGTGTTCTTGTAATCGGCGTCTTGCGTTCGAGCGCGGTGCGATCCAGCCGTTCGACCACCCGCATGGCGGTGGCCAGCGAGCGCTCGATGCGGCGCACGAGATATTGCACGACATGCTGTTCGACCTCGACCTGGCGGTCGGCGAACAATTTGGTGATGACACCGGCCAGAAGCAGGTCATCGGGTTCGTGGATTTCGACGGTTGCCGCTGCCTTCAGCCGTGAGGCGAGATCGGGCAGCGTCACCCCCCAGGCGGCGGGGAAGCGCCGCGCCGTCAACAGCAAGGTGGACCCGGCGCCGCGCACTTCATTGATGAGGTGGAACAGGCCCGCCTCGTCGATGGCTGTCTTGTCGACATCGTCGATGAGCGCCGGCCTGCCGCCGAGCCCGGCGATGGCATTGCCGATGCGCTGGGCATCGACCGCCACAGCGTTGGCCCGCGCGTGCCAGATCGAGCCCAGATGTGTCTTGCCGGAACCGGCCGGGCCGGCCAGCACGATCACCGGCGACGGCCAGTCCGGCCAGCGGTCGACAAGGGCCGCCGCCTCGCGATTGGTGGCAGACACCACCAGTTCGTCGCGCGAATAGCCGGTGCCGTGGCCGAGATCGAGCGGTAGCTGGCGCGGCGGTTCAGTTCTCTGGTCGGCCACGTCAGCCGCGCCGCGTCCGATGACCGCCGCCGCGATCGGCGGGTAGCGGCGGGACGGGCTCAATGGCGTGCCCCTTGTAGAGCGGCGATTCGAGATAACGGGCGATTGCAAAGCGCACCAGCACGGCAACCGCGGCCGAGGCCGGTACGGCAATCAGCAGGCCGACGAAGCCGAACAAGGCGCCAAAGGCAAACAGCGCGAACATCAGCCAGACCGGATGCAGGCCAACGCTTTTGCCGACCAGCCTTGGCTGCAGGATGTTGCCCTCGATGAACTGGCCGACGAAGAACACGCCGGCGACCAACGCCACCATGGTCCAGTCCGGCCAGAACTGGACGAAGGCGACGCCGACAGCCAGCACCAAGCCGGTCAGCGAACCGACATAGGGAATGAAGGAGATCAGCCCGGCGAACAGGCCGATGAGGATGGCGAAATTCAACCCGGTCAGCGTCAGGCCGGTGGCGTACATGCCGCCGAGCACCAGGCACAGCGTGCCCTGGCCGCGCACGAAGCCGGCGGTCGCGGTGTTGATGTCCCTGAAGATCGCCCTGACCGTCCCGACATAATCGCGCGGCACCCAGCTGTCGACCACCGCCACCATGCGGTCCCAGTCGAGCAGCATGTAGAAGGCAACGACCGGGGTGACCACGAACAGGCTGACGACCGAGACCAGCGCCACGCCGGAACTCCAGATCGAGGTGAAGACGGTGCTCAACAGGCCGAAGCCCGAGGTGAGCAGCGAGTTCAGCCCGTCGCGCAGGCCATTGGCGTTGACGCCGAATTTCTGCTCCAGCCATTTCGGGTCGAAGCTGGTGATCAGCGCCTGCAGCCGGGTCAGATATTCCGGCAGCTTGCTGGCGAAATCAGCCATCTGGGTCGCCAGCACCGGAACCAGGATGACGAAGGCCAGAACCAGCAGGACGATGAAGGTAATCAGGATGACAATCGTCGCCATCAGCCTGGACAGGCCGAGGCGCTGCAGCCGGTCGGCGACCGGGTCGAGGAAATAGGCAAGCACCATGCCGGCGACGAACGGCAGCAGGATGCCGGAGAAGATATAGAGGAACAGCGCCAGGAAGACGGCGGTTCCCAGCCAGAAGAATATCTGGCGGCGAAACGCCGTGGACGCAGCCGCGTCTGCTGCCGCAGCAGTCGCGGCACTGTTGTCAACTACCCGGGGTGGAGCCTTCGCCATAACCGCTCATATGCCTCAGCCAAGCCACGAGATAGGCCGCGGCCGAAGCCACGGTCAAGACCCCGGACAGCAATATGAGCGCGGGCCTGAGCGGGTCGAGGTGGAGGCCAAGGGAGAGTTCCCCCAGCACCACGGCCGCCAGCACGATCTGGGCGGCGGTGTTGGCCTTCGACACATAGAGCGGTTTCATCTCGACCGGATGCGCCATGACGGTAGACAACAGCACGGCGCAGATGATCAGCGCATCGCGCGACACCATGGTCACCACCAACCATAGCGGCAATTGCCCGATGAAGCCCATGACCACGAACACCGAAACCAGAAGCACCTTGTCGGCCATCGGATCGAGATAGGCGCCGAGTTTCGAATGCTGGTTGAAACGGCGGGCGATGAAGCCATCGACGCCATCGGAAATGCCGGCGACGAGAAAGCCGGCAAACGCCCAGTCCCAGCGCATGTTCAGCATCGCCAGCACCACCGCCGGCACCAGCAGGAAGCGCATGATGGTGATCAGGTTGGGGATGGTCAAGGCGATGTCCCGTCGCTTTTGTTTTGCTGATACATGATGGAGAAGGAGGGGGATCGCAAGGGAGAAGCGCCACACATGGTAAGGCTTTGTGTGAACCACCCCTATGCCCTGCCGGCCATCTCGACAGGCTTCCAATCTCGCATATGCGACGTCCCTGACGTTCATGGAAAAGATGACGGTCGCTGGACAGCTAAGTACCGCGCTCTGGGCTCGCGGCGAGAACTTCTTTGATCAGACCGCAGACGCCTCGAGGATGGAAATGGGTCCTCGGGTCTGAATCACTCGTTCCAGGCGTAGTCCAGCGGCGTCGAACAAGCTTGCATATTGGACCTGCGTTCTCTCCAGGCCGCCGGTGACGGCGAGCATGACCACGTCGATACCCTTGATTTGGTTCGGTTCGTCACCTGGCGGTACGAGGGTCTCGGCCACAAGCACCTTCCCGTTCGGCAGCATCGCCTTACGGCAATTTCGCAGGATCTCCGCGGCACGCCCATCGTCCCAATCGTGAACGACCTTCTTGATGACATAAGCATCACCGGTGGGAACGCTTTCAAAAAAATCACCGGCGACAAATTCGGTGCGCGGCAGGTCGCCTCCGGCACCCTGGCGTGCTGCCGCGACACCTGAAGACAGATCGAAAAGCACGCCGCTCAAATGAGGGTTGCGGGCCAGGATCGCCGAGAGAAGCTGGCCATGCCCGCCGCCAACGTCGACGACACGCGTGAACGGCTTGAAGTCATAAGCTTCGGCAACGGCCTCGTTGCTGCCTTGGCTCAAGGCGACCATGGCACGCTGAAACAAGGCAGCCTGCTCCGGGTGTTCCGACAGCCAGTCAAACCTTGGGCTCCCGAACACCTTGTCGAAGGCCGGCTTTCCGGTGCGAACAGAATGCAGGAGTTGCTCGAAGGCAAGATAGGCCTCGCTGTTGATCATGCGGACGAAGTCACCGGGACCCGGCCGATCGGAGCGCAGCACGGCACCAACCTCCGTCAACTCGAAATGACGGGGCAGTATTTCCCTAAAGACCCCTTCAGGCGCGAGAAGTCGCATTACACGATAAAGCGCGTCAGCGTCGGACTGGGTAGCAGCCGCTAGTTCATCCACCGACCGCTCGCTGGCAGCCAGCAGATCGGGGATACCGAGTTCGATAATGACGCGCAGCGCCTGTGACACGACGAATCCGAATCCCAGCCTCATGATCTGTTGCGACGGATTGAGCATGGCTTTTCCCCGAATGCCTGATGCGTGGCAACAGATCACCAACAACAGCTAGGCACAAGGACGCAAGGGGGGTGAAAGCGAAGATGGAGACGAGGGGTTTTGTCTCCGATAAAAAGCGAGGACAGAGGGATTTTGCACAAGGGGCGCTACCGCCGCCGAAAAACCCACTGCCCACGCTTTTATCGGGGGGCAAAACCCCGCCATTCCGCCGTCATCCTTGCGAGGCGCGGCCGTTCATGCGAAGAGCCCGCAAACGAGTGGAAACAGCGATGAGCAAGCGCCGGACATGAGCAAGCGCAAGAACGGGCTCACCTATGCCGAGGCTGGCGTCGATATCGATGCCGGCAATCTGATGGTGGAGAAGATCAAGCCGCTGGTGCGCGCGACGCGCCGGCCGGGCGCCGATGGCGAGATCGGCGGCTTTGGCGGCCTGTTCGACCTGAAGGCCGCAGGTTTCACGGACCCGGTGCTGGTTGCCGCCAATGACGGCGTCGGCACCAAGCTCAAGATCGCCATCGACGCCGGCAAGCATGACACGATCGGCATCGACCTCGTCGCCATGTGCGTCAACGACATCGTCGTCCAGGGCGCCGAGCCACTGTTCTTCCTTGACTATTTCGCCACCGGCAAGCTCGACCCCGACCAGGGGGCCGCGATCGTCGGCGGTATCGCGATAGGCTGCCGGCAGGCCGGTTGCGCGCTGATCGGCGGCGAGACGGCTGAAATGCCGGGCATGTATCACGACAAGGACTATGACCTTGCCGGTTTCGCTGTGGGAGCGGCTGAACGCGGCCAGCTCTTGCCCACCGACGACATTGTCGAGGGCGATGTGCTGCTCGGCCTTTCCTCATCCGGCCTGCATTCCAACGGCTTTTCGCTGGTGCGCCGCATCGTTGGTGTCAGCGGCCTTGCCTGGAGCGATCCGGCGCCGTTCAACGACGAGGCGACGCTGGCCGAAGCGCTGCTGGAGCCGACCCGCATCTATGTGAAGTCGATCCTGAAGGCGATCCGCAACACGCACGGCATCAAAGCGCTCGCCCACATCACCGGCGGCGGCTTCCCCGAAAACATCCCACGCGTGCTGCCGAAGGATTTCTCCGCCGAGCTCGACCTCAATGCCATCGATGTGCCGCCGGTCTTTTCCTGGCTGGCGAAAACCGGCGGCGTGGCGCCGGAAGAGATGATGCGCACCTTCAATTGCGGCATCGGCATGATCCTCGTCGTCGCCTCCGGCCAGGCCGCGCAAGTCGCCGCCGTGCTGCAGGAGGCCGGCGAGACGGTGACGCCGATCGGCCGCATCGTGCCGCGCCGCGACGCCGGCGTCATCTATCGGGGCTCGATCGGCCTATGAGCAGGAAACGCACGGTTGTCTTGATCTCGGGACGCGGCTCCAACATGACGGCGCTGATCGCGGCGGCGAGCGATCCGGCCTATCCGGCCGAGATCGTCGGTGTCATTTCCGACCGGGTGAACGCCGCCGGTCTCGGCATCGCAGCCGCGCGCGGCATCCCGACCAAGGTCATCGTGCGCTCCGACCATGCCAGCAAGGAAGCCCATGATGCGGCGATCGACGCCGCACTGGTTGCGTTCAACGCCGAGATCGTGGCGCTGGCCGGCTATTTGCGCATCCTTTCCCGCGGCCTGGTCGAGAAGTGGCAGGGGCGCATGCTCAACATCCACCCTGCCCTGCTACCGGCCTTCAAGGGGCTGGACACGCATGCGCGCGCCTTGCGGGCCGGCATGCGCATCCATGGCTGCACGGTGCATTTCGTCACGCCCGAGATGGATGACGGCCCGATCATCGCGCAAGCTGCGGTGCCGGTGATGGTCGGCGACAATGAGGATACGCTGGCCGCGCGCGTGCTGAAGGCCGAGCACCGGCTCTATGCGCTGGCGCTTGGGCTGGTCGCCGACGGCAAGGCGCGCATGGAAGGCGGCCGCACCGTGCTGGCGCATTTCGCCGACGACGCCGACAATGCCACGTCCGTAGTGATGGCGCCCGACCCGCTGCGCGAGGAACGTGACCTCGAGCATCTGGCGCGGATCACGCCTTGAGGGCCTAGACCCGCAACGAGCCGAACCTATGAAACAGCTGCTCCTGCTGCGCCACGCCAAGTCGAGCTGGGACGATCCGGCGCTTGCTGATTTCGACCGGCCGCTTGCCCCGCGTGGGCTGAAGGCTGCGCCGCGGATGGGGCGCGAGCTGGCCAAGCGCGACTGGCTGCCCGATCTGGCGCTGGTGTCACCGGCGCTGCGCACGCGGGAGACATGGCGGCTGGTCTCGGCCGAACTGCCGGCGAGAGTGCCGGTGGAGTTTGCCGAGGGGCTCTTCGAGGCCACGGCTGGCGATATTCTGGCCGAGGTGCAACAGGCAATGGCGTCGGCTGGCAGCGTCCTGGTGCTTGGCCATAATCCCGGCCTGGAGGATTTGGCACGCCGGCTTGCCGGTCCGCGATCGGATGCCGGGGCTCTGAGGAAGCTTGACGAGAAATTCCCGACCGGCGCCCTTGCACGCTTTGTCGTCGACGATGGCTGGGCAGACCTCGCCTTCGGCACAGCCCGGCTAACGCATTGCATCAGGCCGAAGGGCTGATGCTGTCCAAATCAAAAGCGGCGGACCACGCCCGCCGCTTTTGGTGCAAATGATCAATTGCCCCAGATGCCCTGGCCAGGATCCGGCGAGGCTTTCGACCCTGCCGATCCCGTTGTCGTCGTATCGACGTTAGCCGCAGGCTTGGTCATCCTGTGCTTGCGGATCGAGGCGGTGAAGCCGCGGTCGACGCCAGCGGTCGGCTGGTTAGCGCTGTCGGCGCCATAGTGATCGCTGCCGGCAGAGGCGCTGCCCATGGCAGAGACGAGCATCGCGGCCGCGACGAATGCAATCCTGGTCATTTCAGTATTTCTTGTCTGTCGTTTCACTGCGCGGGCGCCTTGGGAGGATGGTCCCGCTGTCGACAAGACCCGCCACCGCCCGGTTTTATTCCCGGGCGAAACGGATTCCTCGCGGTCAGTGCCGGTCACGGCTGCGCAAAGGAAAAGCTGCGGCCAAGACCGCCGCCTTTGGCTTAATGCGCTCAGCGGTTGCCGAAACGGTGCCGGTCACTGCCCGGCCTAACGAAGATCACCAAGCTTGACCTAGAAAGATGATGTGCAAACAAGAAGATAGAGTAGCTTGCTGCCGACTTGATTCAGACCTCGCGGAACCCAAGCCGGCTGCACAAAAAACAAGAGCGGCGGGCCAAGCCCACCGCTCTTTGTGGTCGTAAATCTCTCTGGAAATTAACGACCCCAGATGCCCTGGCCGGATTGCGGCTGGTTCGAGTCCGGCTTGATCGTGAAGCCGCCGAAGGTAGCCGGCTTCCCGATCGAGGCCGTATAGCTGTGGTCTATGTTGCCGGCCGGAGCGGTCGACGCGGTCACAGCAGGCTGGTTGACACCGTCAGAGCCGTAATGGTCGCTGCTTGCGAAAGCGGTGCCGGTGGCAACGAGGAGGGCAGCAGCGGTAAGAGCGATCTTGGTCATTTTAAGTACTCCAGATATCTGGTCCTGTCCGTCTAGTGGCGTGCCTTGGGAGGAATTCGCGTCGCTCGGACCACCCCGAGATGGGTCTGTCTTGCTGCCATTTCCAATCACTAAAATGTGTGAACCGAACCGTTCAGTTCGATCTTGAAATCCCCCGAATGACGTGGCGGTTGCAATTTTCTATCGTGATATCAAATAGTTAAGTTATAGCACTTGCTATATGGCGCGACCAATCGCTGAGCCGGCGTTCATCGATCACGATACAGTGCATCGATGGCGGGAAAACAGCGACAACCGCAGCCTTGCAAGGGATTGACAAGGTCAGTGGCCTGCCCTTTTGTCGAACCCCAGAACGTCGCGCATGTCGTATTCGCCGGGCGGACGTTCCACCAGCCAAAGTGCCGCTACAATGGCGCCCCGCGCGAACATCGAGCGGTCAGCGGCCGAATGCGAGAGCGTGAGGGTCTCGCCTTCGCTGAGGAAGCTCACGGTATGATCGCCGACAATGCCGCCGCCGCGCAGCACGGCAAAGCCGATCTCACCGGCAGGGCGAGGACCGGTGACGCCGTCGCGAGCGCGTCTCGCCACATCGTCGAGGCCGACGCCGCGCGCCCTCGCGGCCGCTTCGCCAAGCATCAGCGCCGTGCCAGACGGCGCGTCGACCTTCAGACGGTGATGCGCCTCCAGGATCTCGATGTCGGCGTCGGGGCCAAGCGCCTGCGCCGCCTGCTCGACCAACCCCGCCAGCATGTTGAGGCCGAGCGAGTAGCTGCCCGAGCGCACGATCGCGATAGACTTCGCCGCCTCGGCAATGGCGGCAAGTTCAGAGGCATTGAATCCGGTCGAGCCGATGACCAGTGCCGGGCCGCCGCGGGCCGCGCAGGCCTTTGCCAGTTCGACGGAGGCCGCCGGCGTGGTGAAGTCGATGACGACATCGGCAATCGCCAGCGCCTCGTCGCGTTCGACCAGGCCCTCGCCGGCGCTGCCCGGTCTGTGAAAGCGGGCGACGAGCGCCAGCCTGGGATCGGCCTCGACGGCCAGTGCCATCTGCCTGCCCATACGGCCGAGCGCGCCGGCTATGGCTATCTTCAATGGATGCGGCATGGCGGCTTTCGTTGGAAATGCGAGTCCGAACAATCGTCTACCATGCCGCCTTGCCAGATTGATTCAGGCGGCGCCATGCGTCTTCAGCATCATGCCGGCGATCTCTTTGACCAGCTTGGCGGCGACAAGCGCTGTCAGGTTGGAGACATCCTGATTCGCATTGTATTCGACAACATCGGCACCAATGATCGGTTGGTCGATCCGCTGGATCAGGCCGATCACTTGCCGGGTTGTAAGACCACCGGGTTCGCGATGCGACACACCGGGCGCACAGGCCGGATCGAGGCCATCTAGATCGACCGAGAGGTAAACCGGCGTCTTGAGGTCGAGCCGCAGATCCTCGCTGAAATGGCGCGCCTCGATCACCTCGACGCCGAAGAGTGTGAGCTGGTCACGAAGCTCGTCGTTGAGCGTGCGCAAGCCGATCTGGATCAGCCGGTCGGCCAGCCCTTCCTCCAGGATGCGGGCGAAGGACGAGGTGTGCGAGCGTTTGTTGCCCTGATAGGCATCGTAGATGTCGGGATGGGCGTCGATCTGGACGATCGTCAGGCTGGGGTGGCGGCGGCGCATGGCGCGCAGCAGGGGCCATGCGATCGCGTGGTCGCCGCCGAGGCTGATCAGCGGATGGCCGGCGTCGAGCGCTCGGCCGACCTCGGCCTCAATCCGCTCCCACGGGTCGCCAACGCCTGAAAAATCGATGTCGCCACGGTCGAGAAAACTGTCCGCCACATCGAAGCCGGTTTCGCTCCACGAGGAGTGCGCGTCGCTTTTGAGCTCGCGCCGGATCAGAGCCGGCGCTGCCGCAGCACCCTTGAGGTAGGACGAGTTCTCGTCATGCGGTATTCCCAGAAGCGAAACCCTGGCCATTGGCGTACGATCTCCGGCAACAGGCCTTGTGACTAAACCCGGGAGCTGGCTGGGACCAGCGCAGCCGCTTGGGCCAGCAGCGAAGGCGAACCGGCAATCAAGCCGTCGTCATTTGCCGGCCTCGCCGCCCAGTCTTTGCCTGACGATCGCGGCGTGGAAATTTGTGCCGTGCAACAGCCCGTCATCGTTGAAGTCGTAGCTGGAATTGTGCAGCGGCACTGACGCCTCGCCATTGCCGAGGAAAACGAAACAGCCGGGTACGTGGTCGAGGAAGCGGGCGAAATCCTCCGAACCGGTCATCGGCTCCGCCGCGACGCCGACTGCGTTCTCGGCCAGCACGCGCCTTGCGGCGGCAAATGCCTCGTCGACGAGTTCGGCATCGTTTTGCAGCGGTACGAACTCCCTGGTGTAGGTGATCTCGGCGGAGACATTGTAGGCGGCGGCCGTACCCTCGGCGATGATGCGCATCTGCCGCTCGATCTCGGCGCTGACCTCCGGCCGAAAACTGCGGGCATCGCCGAGGATGCGGGCAAGACCGGGCAATGCATTGCGCGTGCCGTCGGTGATCAGTTCGGTCACCGAAACCACCGCTATGTCGGCCGGGCTCAGCCGGCGCGAGACGATGGTCTGCAGATTGGTGACCAACGCGCAGGCGGCGACCAGCGTTTCTTTGCCCGAATGCGGTCGCGCGGCATGGCCGCCGATGCCCTTAAGCACGATCTCGAAATTATCCTCGGCCGACATGATCGGGCCGGCGCGGGTTTCGAAATACCCGATGGGCAGGCCAGGCATGTTGTGCAGGCCGAAAATCTCGTCGAAGGGAAAGCGCTGCATCAGGCCGTCGTCGAGCATCGCCAGCGCGCCCTTGCCCCACTCCTCGGCCGGCTGAAAGATGAAGCGCACAGTGCCGTCAAAACCACCCTCGGCCGCCAGCAGCTTTGCCGCGCCGAGCAGCATGGTGGTGTGGCCGTCATGGCCGCAGGCATGCATGAAGCCAGTGTTTTGCGAGCGATAGGCCGCCGCCGATTGCTCGGTGATGCGCAGCGCATCCATGTCGGCCCTGAGCGCAATCGCCCGGTTGCCGCTGCCGCGCTTCAGCGTGCCGACAACGCCGGTGCCGCCGACGCCTTCCGCGACATCGTCCAACCCGAATTCACGTAGCTTCGCGGCGACAAAGGCGGCCGTGCGCTTTTCCTCAAAGCCGAATTCAGGATGCGCATGCAGATCGCGCCGCCAGACGGTCATCTCCCGCTTCAGCGCATCACGATCGAGTTCAGCCATTTTTCTCCCCCGACCTATTTCGCAAGCTCACTGGCGACATCAAGCAGGATGTTGGTGCCTGCGACAAGCTCGGCATCGCCGGTATGTTCGCGCGGACTGTGGCTGATGCCGCCAGCGCTCGGCACGAAGATCATCGCGGCAGGCGCCATGCGGGCCATCATCTGCGCATCATGGCCGGCGCCCGATGTCATGCGCCTGACGCCGAGACCGCGATTTTTCGCGGCGGCCTCGATCCGTTCGACGATGCCGATATCGAACAGCACCGGCTCGAAGCGGGCGAGTTGCTCGGCTGAGATCGCCACACCCTCAGCCGCGGCAAGCTCTTCGAGATAGGCGGCAAGCGCCGCTTCATGTGCCTGCAGGCGCTGTTCATCGGGATCGCGCAGGTCGATAGTGAAGACGGCGCGCCCGGGAATGACATTGATAGCATTCGGCTCGAAGCGCATCGTGCCGACGGTGACGACCGTCGGCGTGTTCGAAGCCTTGGCTCGATCGTGCAAGAAGGTGATGACGCGGGCGGCAGCATGGCCGGCATCGCTGCGCATCGACATCGGCGTGGTGCCGGCATGATTGGCGGCGCCGTCGATGGTGATGCGCTGCCATGAGATGCCTTGCAGATTTTCGACGGCGCCGATCGGCACGCCTTCGCGCTCCAGCACCGGCCCCTGCTCGATATGCAGTTCGAGATAGGCATGTGGCTTGAGGAAGCCGGGGTCGCGGTCGCCGGCATAGCCGATCCGGGAAAGTTCCTGGCCAAGCACGCTGCCGTCGGTGCCGATGGCGGCCAACATCGCGTCCGCGCCGGCGCCACCGGCATGGACGAGCGAGCCCATCATGTCGGGCGTGTAGCGCACGCCTTCCTCATTGGTGAAAGCGGCGACTGCAATGGGACGCGAGGGCGAAAAGCCCGACGCCTTCAGCGTCTCGATCACCTCCAGCCCGGCAAGTACGCCATAACAGCCATCATAGATGCCGGCATCGATGACGGTGTCGATGTGCGAGCCGATCAGCAGCGGCGCCTGCCCCGCATTGTCGGCGCTTTGCCAGATGCCGAATATGTTGCCGACCCGGTCGATGGCGACTTCCAGCCCCGCCTGCCTGAGCCAACCGACGAAGAGGTCGCGGCCCTGCCTGTCAGTGTCGGAGGCGGCGAGCCGGATCAGCCTGCCGTCACCGTCACGACCGACGGCGCCGAGTTCACGGATGCGGCCGAGCAGGCGCTGTGCATCTATGCCAATCATGGCAAAGCCTCGGCAGGCACTTTGCCGACAAGAACATCGGCGGGGCTTTGCCCAACCAACTCCGCATAGCGATGCGGGTCGGTGGCGCCTTCCGTGTTGATCACCAGCACCCTGGATCTGCCATCGAGCCCGAGAGCAACCTTGTTATCGGTCACCGCGCGGATCAGCCCGGCAAGACCGACGCCACCGCTTTCGCCGGAAACGATCGCCGGATCGCCGCCCGCCGGCCGCGCCAACCGCCGTATCATCGCGACGGCCTCATCCTCGTCCACCGTCATGAAGGCGTCGGCAACCCGCGCCAGCACGCGCCAGGCGACCGGCGAGGCCTCATAGCATTCAAGCATCGCCATCACAGTCGGCTGGTCGTGCGCAACCTTGACCACGCGACCTGCCTGGGCCGCCGCGGCAACGCAGGCTGCGCGCGCCGGCTCGACCACGATGAAGATCGGCCTCGCATCGCCGAGCACGATGGCGAGATGACCAGCCACGGTAGCGGCAATGCCGCCGACACCGGCCTGCACGAAGACATGGGTTGGCGGTTGCGGCAACTGGCGCAGCGCTTCGCGCACGATCGCCGTATAGCCCTGCATGACCAGACCGGGGATGCGTTCGTAGCCCGGCCAGGAGGTGTCGGACACCACGGTCCAGCCTTTCTCCGCCGAAATCTCAGCGGCCTGCCTCACCGAGTCGTCGTAATTGCCGTCGACGCGGATCATCTGCGCGCCATAGCGCGCTATTGCCGCAATCCGCTCCTCGCTGACGCCGGCGTGAACGAAGATTGCCGCGCGCGCGCCGACTAACTGCGCCCCTTGCGCAACCGAGCGACCATGATTGCCATCGGTGGCGCAGGCAACCGTCATGCCGGCTGCGACCGCCCGGACGTCGGGCCGGTTGAGATCGGCAACGTCGACGGGCCGGCCAAGCGAGCGACTCGCCTCCTCCAGCACCAGGCGGAAGACGGCATAGGCGCCGCCCAGCGCCTTGAAGCTGCCGAGGCCGAGGCGAAAGCCTTCATCCTTGATGTGGATGGCGCCGAGGCCGAGTTCGCCAGCCAGCCCCGGCAGCGCACGCAGCGGCGTTGGCAGATGATTGTCGCGATGGGCCAGAAAGCGCTCGACCGTGTCGGCGCCGGCAACCCCCAGCGTTTCGGCATCGACCGGTTCGAGCGGTTCGCGGTGCAAGGCATTGCCGTTGAGCAGGAACACGGATGGCCTCCTTGAGGGTCAGACGAAATCATATTGCAGCAGAGGCGCAAAGAGCGCTGTAATTGGCGCTTTGAAATGCAAGTTTGTTTCGCCGGGACAGCGCCTTTGCCTACATCGCCTTCACTCGACAGTTTCGACCTCGCTATCCTTGCCGTCCTGCAGCGGGACAACACGACGCCGCAGCGGCTGATCGGCGAAGCCGTCAACCTGTCAGCGCCGGCGGTGCAGCGGCGCATCAAGCGGATGGAACAGAATGGCGTCATTGCCGGCAATGTCGCGGTCATCGATCCGGCGGCGGTCGGCCAGCCCATCACCATCTTCGTCGAGGTCGAGTTGGAGAGCGAACGCTCGGATCTGATTGACGCGGCCAAGCGGCAATTCTCGGCGGCTCCCGAGGTGCAGCAATGCTACTACGTCACCGGCGAGGCCGACTTCATCCTGGTCATCACCGTGGCCGACATGGGCGCCTATGAGGCGCTGACGCGCAAACTGTTCTTCGACAGCAAGAATGTGCGAAAATTCCGCACCTTCGTCGCCATGGACCGCGTCAAGGTCGGGCTCACCGTGCCTTTGCCCAGATAATAAGTTTCAGTCGGCCGGCCGCAACCAGACCTTGTTGTCGTGGAAGGCGGCACCGCCATAGGGCGCAGGCGCATCGGCGCTGGTCAGCACATTAATGCCCTCGCCACGCTCATGGGCGCTGTTTGGCCAGATGCCTTCGGCGATCACCACGCCGCGCTTGATGCCGTCGAACAGTTTTGCGTGCAGCACCACCTCGCCGCGCCGATTGCCGACCTCGATGCGGTCGCCATCGCCCAATCCAAGGGCAGCGGCGTCGTCTGGATGCAACAACAATTCCGGCCGACCCTCCTTGGCCTTCGACACTGGTGTCTCGGAAAAGGTCGAGTTGAGGAAATTGCGTGCCGGCGATGTCGTCAGCCGGAACGGATGCTCGGCGTCCGCGACCTCGATCAGGTCGACATGGTCCGGGAATTCCGGCAGCTCGGCCACCGGCCCGAACAGGCCCATGCTTTTCGGCGGCCGGTTGGGCGCCGCCTGCCCGCTCCAGTTGGCGCGGAAGTGGAATTTCTTGTCGGCGTGACCGAAGCCACTGATGAAATGCGCCGCCTCGAAATCCGGCTGCAGGTCGACCCATTTGTCTTCCTTCAGGCTGGCGAAACTGCCCAGCCCGCGTTTGCCGAGGATGATGTCGATATGCTGCTGCTCGGTGAGGCCAAAGCCCGGCCGGTCGGCGACGCCGAGACGTTCGGCCAGTTGCTCGATGACGAAATGGTTGGTGCGCGGACCTACAGGCGGTTCGATCAGCTTGGGGCCAAGCGTGATGTGCTGGTTGCCGCCACCCTTGTAGACGTCGTCATGCTCCAGGAACATCGTCGCCGGCAGCACGACATCGGCGAGTTTTGCGGTGTCGGTCATGAATTGCTCGTGCACGCAGGTGAACAGATCGTCGCGTAGGAACCCCTGTTTCACCAGCCGCTGCTCGGGTGCGACATTCACCGGATTGGTATTCTGGATCAGCATCGCCGTTACCGGCGGGCCGCCATAGAGCGCGTCCGCCGCACCGGTCAGCACCGGGCCGGTTCGCGACTGGTCGAGATAGCGGATGTTGGGATCGCGCATCGCGGTGCCTTCCAGCACATCCTGGTTGAGCTTGAAGATGCCGGAGTTGGAATGGAAGGCGCCGCCGCCCTCATATTGCCAGGCGCCGGTGACGGCGGCGATGCAGGACGCCGCATGCATGTTGACCGAGCCGTTGCGCTGGCGGGCAAAGCCATAGCCGAGGCGGAAATAGGTTTTCTTCGTCGCGCCGACGAGGCGGGCGAAGGCCTCGATCTCGGCAACGGCAAGGCCGGTAATTGTGGACGCCCATTCCGGCGTGCGCGTCTCCAGATGCGCCTCCAGGCCCTTGGGGTCGTCGGTGTATTTTTCGAGGTAGGCGCGGTCGGCCATGCCCTCCTTGAACAGCACATGCATGACCGCGCAGGCCAGCGCGCCGTCGGTGCCGGGCTTCAGCACCAGGCCCATGTCAGCCTGCTTCATCGTCGCGTTCTCATAGACGTCGATGACGACGATCTTCGCTCCGCGTTCCTTGCGCGCCTTGATGGCGTGGGTCATGACATTGACTTGCGTGACCACGGCATTGGTGCCCCAGATCACCACGCAGCCCGATTTGGCCATCTCGCGCGGATCAGGCCCACGCAAGGCGCCCGCCCCCATCATCCAGCCGGTCCAGGCCAGGTTGGTGCAGATCGACCCGAAGAAGCCGGAGTATTTTTTCGCGTGGCGCAACCGCTCGATGCCGTCGCGCTGCACCAGTCCCATCGTGCCGGCATAGTAATAAGGCCAGACCGTCTCGGAACCGTATCTTTCTTCCGCCGCGATGAATTTTTCGGCGACGAGGTCGAGCGCCGCTTCCCAGCTCGATTCCTTCCAGACGCCGTCGCCCTTGGCGCCGGCCCGCACCAGCGGCTTCAGCAGCCGGTCCGGATGGTGGACACGGTCGGCGTAGCGCGCGACCTTGGCGCAGACGACTCCGGACGTGTAGGTGTTGGCCTTGGCGCCATGGACGCGGCCAATGCGATTGCCGTTGAGCAATTCGACCTCGAGTGCGCAGGTCGACGGGCAATCATGCGGACAGGCGGAGTGGCCGATGCGGAGCTTGGCGTGCTGGTTCATGGCACGTGCTTAGCCGGTTCCGGACGCGGCCTGTAGGGCCAGATCTTACGCTCCCCTTGATGGGGAGGGTCGGCGCGTAGCGCCGGGGTGGGGTGCGGCGCAGACCCCCACCCCGCTCCGCTTCGCGGATTTACCCTCCCCACAAGGGGGAGGGTAAATCACTCCGCCGTGCCTTCCTCATATTCGGCCGACATGGTCAGCCACTTCTCCTCGTGGCCGGCAAGCTGCTGGGCCAGCTGCGAGCGCTCCTTGGCGAGCCGGGTCGCCGTCGACGGATCCTTCTCATAGACGGCCGGGTTGGCGAGTTCGTCCTCGATCAGGTCGATGCGCTTGCGGATGCGGTCCATCAGCGCCTCGGTGGCGCGGATCTCCTTGGCCAGCGGCTCGAAGGCGGCGCGGCGCGCCGCTGCATCGCGGCGGCGATCGGCCTTGGATGCCTTCTCGGCCTCGCGCTTGCCGCGGCGGTCGCCGGACACACCGGTGACCAGCGTCTTGTAGTCCTCCAGGTCGCCATCATAGGGATTGACCGCGCCGTCCTTGACCAGCCACAGCCGGTCGGCCGTCGCTTCCAAAAGGTGGCGGTCGTGCGAGATCAGGATGACGGCGCCGGGAAACTCGTTCAGTGCATGGATCAGCGATTCGCGGCTGTCGATGTCGAGATGGTTGGTCGGCTCGTCGAGGATAAACAGGTTCGGCCCCTCGAAAGCTGACAGGCCCATCAGGAGCCGCGCCTTCTCGCCGCCGGACAGGTCCTTGGCCGCCGTATTCATCTTTTCGGTGGTGAGACCAAACTGGGCGACGCGGCCGCGCACCTTGGATTCCGGTGCTTCCGGCATCAGCCGGCGGACATGCTCGTAGGCGTTTTCCTCCGGCCTGAGATCGTCGAGCTGATGCTGGGCGAAGATCGCCACTTTCAGCCCGGGCGCAACCGTCATGGTGCCGGTTTCCTGCTTCAGCCGGCCCGACAGAAGTTTGGCGAAGGTCGACTTGCCGTTGCCATTGGCGCCAAGCAGCGCGATGCGGTCGTCGGCGTCGATGCGCAGCGTCATCTTCTTCAGGATCGGCTGGCCTTCAGTGTAGCCGACATTGACGTTGTTGAGCGCAACGATCGGCGAGGCCACCGTTTTCACCGGTTCGGGGAAAGAGAACGGCCGCACGGTGTCGTTCACGATCGCCGCGATCGGCTTCATCTTCTCCAGCGCCTTGATGCGAGACTGCGCCTGCCTGGCCTTGGAAGCCTTGGCGCGGAAGCGCTCGACGAAGGATTCCATATGCTTGCGCGCGGCTTCCTGCTTGACGCGGCCCTTCTCCTGCAACTCCTTCTGCTCGGTGTACTGGCGCTCGAACTGGTCGTAGCCGCCGCGCCAGAAGGTCAGCTTCTTCTGGTCGAGATGGACGATGGAATTGACGGCGCGGTTGAGCAGGTCGCGGTCGTGCGAGATCAGAAGCACCGTGTGCGGATACTTCGACACATAATTTTCCAGCCACAACGTGCCTTCGAGATCGAGATAGTTGGTCGGCTCGTCGAGCAGCAGAAGGTCGGGCTCGGCAAACAGCACCGCGGCGAGCGCCACGCGCATACGCCAGCCGCCGGAGAAGGACGAGGCCGGGCGGCGCTGCGCCGCATCATCGAAGCCGAGGCCAGCAAGGATGGTGGCCGCGCGCGACTCGGCCGAGTGCGCATCGATATCGGCCAGCCGCATGTGGATGTCGGCGATGCGGTGCGCGTCGGTGGCGGTCTTTTCCTCCTCAAGCAGGGCAGTGCGCTCGAGGTCGGCCTTGAGCACGATCTCGATCAGCGGCTCCTCGGTGCCCGGCGCTTCTTGCGCCACCTGGCCGATGCGGGTGTTCTTGGGCAGGCTGATCGAGCCGGTCTCGGAAGGGAAATCGCCGGTGATCGCCTTGAACAAGGTCGTCTTGCCGGTGCCGTTGCGACCGACGAGGCCGGCCTTGGTGCCGGCCGGCAAGGTCAGCGAGGCATGGTCGAGAAGCAAGCGTCCGGCCATGCGGAGCGAAAGGTCGTTGATGATAAGCATGCCGGGGCTTTTGCACGGGAGGGCGGCGCTTCGCAAGGGCTTGGAGGGCCGGCGAGGGCATAAGGCATGAAAACGGCGCGCCTGAAGCGCGCCGTCCAAACTGATAACTTTCAGAGACGACCTGGGTCAGGCCTTCGTCTTGCGCTTCGTCACCTTGGCCGTGGCGGCCGGAACGGCCGGCTTGCGGCCGAGGCCCGAGGATTTGGCCAATGCCGAACGGGTCGCGGAATAGTTCGGCGCCACCATCGGATAGTCCGGTGGCAAGCTCCATTTGGTGCGATACTCGTCCGGGCTGAGGCCATGATCGGTCATCAAGTGGCGCTTCAGCGACTTGAATTTCTTGCCGTCCTCGAGGCAGACGATGTGGTCGGGAAACACCGAACGCTTCGGATTGACGGCCGGGTTAAGCACAGGGCTCTCCACGGCGGGGGCATTGCCCAACTTACGAACCGAGGCGCTGACGCTTGCGATCAAGTCCGGTAGACTAGAAGCTGGCAGTGGATTGTTGCCGACATAGGCCGATACAATGTCGGCGGTCAGTTCAATAGCAGTCTTATTGTCGAGAGTTTGCAATTTGTTTTTCTCCCGCCGGTGATGCAGTTGCCGGCTTTTTTGAAGAGTGTTCTCGATGTATCCACTTAACAGCACCTCCCCAGCGGGTCGTTAAGCGTCAGTAAATCATCAAGAATCGGTGCAGGAGGATGTTTCCACATCAGGTTGCAACGTTGCAAATTAGAAAATCTAATACTTCGAAGCCGCTGATTTCGCCGTTGCGGAACCGACGCATGTGGAGTCGGCCAATATCTCTAGAATACGTTTCCAGCGGGCGCACCGCCCGAAGTCTTTTTGCTCGATCGCCTTTTCGGCTTTCATCGCGGCATAGAGCGGCGCCTCGGCGCCGAACTCCTTGATCAGCCAGTATGCTTCCTGTCTAGCGAGGCGTTCATCGTCGTCAAGCATGGTTTTCAGCCTCCGAGCGTTCTATGCCCACCGCAATGCAACTACCGATGACGAGGACCGCACCGGCAATCGCGGTCAGCGTCAGCCTTTCACCGGACAGCGTCAGCAGCAGCGTCGAGGCGATCGGCGTCAGATAGGCGACAACCGCAACCTTGCCGCCGCCTTCGAGCTTCAAGGCGCGTGACCAGAAATAATAGCCCAGCCCCATCGGACCGGCACCGAGATAGAGGCCAAGCAGGAGGTCCGCGCCAGCTGGCCAGGCCGTGCCGTCGTGAACACACCACAGCAAGGTCAGGCCGACGCCGACCAGTGCCGAAGGCAAAAGCAAACGCTCCGACGGAGTGGCCAGGCGAGCGACCGCGATCGAATAGAACGCCATGCACAGCGCCGAGCCGAAGGCGGCGAGATAGCCGACGATGCTGCCCTGGAGAAATGGCTGGCCGCGACCACCCGAGATCACCAGCGCCACGCCGACAAAGCCGAGCACGGCAGTCAAGCCGAAAAGCACGGGGCGCTGCGGCTTGCCCAGCACGATGACCGCCGCCGCAACCATCAGCGGCCAGGTGTAGGCGACGAGATTGGCCTCGATCACCGGCATGGAGGCAAAGGCGATGTATTGCAGCACCATGGTGCCGACCAGGCCGATGATGCCGACCGCGACCGCCCGGGCGCCCGTGGCTGCCCTTTCGGGGGTCGCGTTCTTGCGGCTCGCCAAATGGATGACGGCGAACACCAGCGCCGCTCCGCAAAACTGCAGCAACTGCACCAGCGACACCGGATGGCTGGCCAGCAGGGATCTGCCGACCAGCGCGTTGGTCGACCACAGGGCGACCGCGCCGGCGGCGAAGACCAGGGCCGAGGGCGAGCCCGACCCGTCCCGGGAAGGCCGGGACGGCGCCCTGTCCCTGTCGCCGACCATGATTTCTTCCGAACCGACGGCCAAACCGGTGTCCACTTCTACGCTCTGACTACCATGATTCCCTTGACCCGCCTGGGAACGGCGCATCGGTCGCCGCGGCAACCGGACGTTCTTCTTCGAAGCGGCGAT
The DNA here is from genome assembly GCF_057784295.1 of Mesorhizobium sp. CNPSo 4688. NCBI lineage: Bacteria > Pseudomonadati > Pseudomonadota > Alphaproteobacteria > Hyphomicrobiales > Phyllobacteriaceae > Mesorhizobium > Mesorhizobium sp. CNPSo 4688. The sequence continues at coordinate 139,324 of NZ_JBWLUY010000011.1, read as the reverse complement.
AGGCCGGCAGCTGGTTTGTCCAGACGTCTTCGGCCAGTTCGTTGACCCATTCGCGATCATGGTCATTGTCGGCTGCGAGATAAAACATGCGGTTGTCATCGACATAGGGCTTGGCCACCGAGCGCTGGTTGAGCACCAGCGTGACGCGGTCACCGAACTGGATCGGTGCCGTCCGGTGCAGAACGCCAAGAAACTGCCCGAGCGTCGCGTAGTTCATCTTGTGGTCGATGCGCATGATACGGTTGCGCGGGATCTCGCGGCCGGATTCGAGGATGGCGCGGCCGGTCTCGGAATCGTCGCAGTAGATTTCGAGATGGCCGCCAACCAGCGGATCGCTGATCGACAGCGGAATGAGTTCAGTGACCGGAACACCGTCACAATGCCAATCGACGGCGCCATCCTTGGGATTCATGAACGTGACGGTCGAGCCGACGATCGACAGCGGGTAAGGCTCGAGCTTGGTGCCCATCATGTCGGACAGACGTTCCAGGCGCAGCTTGTCATGCAGCAGTTCCTTGATCTCCGGAATGAAGCGATCGGCGCCGGTGATGAAGGTCAGATCGAGATGCTTGTGCACGGCGTGGCTGGCCTTGAGCTTCAACGCCGCCTCCTCGATCGCCGCCAGCAACGCCGGGTCGTAACCGTGCAGATACTGCGCAACGCCGAAACTCGACACTTTCCAGGCTGTCTCGTGACCGATAATGGCTTCACGGCTCATCGCATAGCGCAAATCGGGAATGGTATGGGCGTTCATTCTACTTCTCCAGGGTGGGGGCATCACTTGGTAAACAGTCGATTAGTTCCCCCACCCCTGTAAAATTAGGAATGCTGGTGCTAGTGTAAGCCCAGCTTAAGGTCGAAACCCGTGCGTCTGCTCAGTCAGGTCAACCTCAATTCGCTGAAGATTGTGGAAAGTGCCGCCCGGCACCGTAACTTTACGCGCGCCGGCGAAGAGCAGTTCATTACTGCTTCCGCGGTCAGCCAGCGCGTCAAAAGCCTTGAGGACCAGCTGCGCTTCAAGATCTTCCAGCGTGGCGGCAATGCAGTTTCGCTGACGCCCGAGGGCGAGACCTATGTGTCGCGCGTTCGCGAGGCATTGGAGCGGATCGTGGCGGCCAGCATGGAAGCGACCGGACAGTCGCAGGCACATGTGCTGAAGATTTCGGTGCTGCCGACTTTCGCCGCGCGTTGGCTGTTTCCGCGGCTGCCGCTGTTCCAGCGGCAATATCCCGAAATCGAGATGCGCGTCTCGACCTCCTACGCCACCAATGAGTCCGCCACTTCCGAGTTCGACCTGGAGATCCGTTATGGCGATGGCAACTTTCCCGACCTGGCGGCGGACCTCTTGTTCAAGGAGGATTTGACGCCGGTATGCAGCAGGAAACTGTTCCAGGAGATTCTCGGCGACAAGCCGGTGTCAAAGGTGACGCCGGACGACCTCAGGCACTTTACGCTGCTGCATTCCGACACCTGCACGCAGAACTGGCAGTCGTGGCTGGGTTTTGCCGGCGCGAGTTCCGTGCTCGGCGAGGCCAAGAGCATCTATTTCGATTCCTGCATGATGTCCTATGAGGCGGCCAATGCCGGCATGGGCTTTGCAGTCGCCAACCGCGCCTATATGGCGAGCGATATCCGCGCCGAGCGGCTGGTGGCGCCGTTTGCCGTGCATCACCCCAACAGTGCCGGCTGGTATTTCGTCAGTCCGGCCACCGCGCTCTACGCGCGCAAGGTGGACCTGTTCAAGCAGTGGATCATGGCCGAGGCGGCGCTGACGCAGGGCCAGCTGGACGCCGAGATCGCCAGCGGCCCGGTAATGCGCAAGGCTATGGCCTGAGGTCGCTCCTACTGAGAGCGTTCTTGCCCACAATGCAGCATCCCGGATTGAGCCTCATCAGCTCGTCGGCGGAACTGTATCTGATCGGGCCATGTGGAGATTTTACAGCATCGGCAACCGCTCTCGCGATCAGCTGACGGTCGCTCAGCCGTTCCCGATAATTGTAGACCACAGTCCAAAAGACCATCGCCGCGATTGTGATCGAGGCGAATATGAGGGCACCGGACAGAAGCTTTTTCATCTTTCCGGCTGTACCCGTGCAGAGCGGACCAGTCGTGGCGAGATGCTGCAGGATTTCAGGGTTTTCTGCTGATTTTGTGCAGGAGCGCCGTCATGAAGCAGGTCGATGCGGGCCACCTCATGACGCAGAGGAAAGACTCAGCTATCTTCGGTCGTGCGGCGGGCCTGTTTTCCCGCTTGGCCGGCGCTTTCAGCTTCCTCCCGAGCAGCGCCGGCCTTCTTCCCTCAGGCGCTGTTTCGCTTCACCGCTATTTTGAGACGATCATTGCGCCGGTGACGGTTGTTCGCCACCAGTTGCCGGCTTTGGCGCCGAATCCGTCTGCGGGGTTTGATCGAGCACCGGGGCTTTGGTTGGCTGGATGTCGCTGTCGCAGGCCGCGAGCGCCAGGCCTGCGGCAAACAGAATCAGAAGCCTCTTCATGGCAACCTCCTAGGTCTGCCCTCTCCTTCGTAAAGGCAACGAGGTGGTTCGGCTTTGGTTGCACGCCCGCAGGCGACGCCTCCCGCCGGCTGGAACCAAATGCCGCCCCCGGGGTTGGTTGCCCGAAGGAGATCGCGCCATGATCCGTCTGCTCATAACCGGCCTTGTCGCCTATGCGGCCTATCGCGCCGCCAGAAAAATCATCGACGAGGTGCCTGACGATTTCGAACCGCTGCCGATACCCGGCGACGAACGCGCCTTGCGACGCCAGTCGGCGGCAATGGGCGTCGCCCCGCGGAGATAGGCCAGCCATCCCCACAGGGATAAAGCCTGGTAGAGGCCGTACCGCTCTAGCCCGTTGCGAACAAAGCAGAAACGATGCTTGATGGGCGATGACCATCGCCATCAATGATTCGACCCTGCAGCCTGCCTATCTCGCCAAGCTCAACGCCGAGCAGCGGCTGGCCGTCGAGCATGGTGACGGCCAGGTCGCCGGGCCGTTGCTGGTGATTGCCGGCGCCGGCTCCGGCAAGACCAACACGCTGGCCCACCGGGTTGCGCATCTGATCGTCAAGGGCGCCGATCCGAGACGCATCCTGCTCATGACATTTTCGCGCCGCGCCGCCACCGAAATGGCCAGACGGGTCGAACGCATTGCCGGCGAGGTGCTGGGCCGCGATGCGTCCGTCATCGCCGACGCGCTGGCCTGGGCGGGTACCTTTCATGGCATTGGCGCCCGGCTGTTGCGCGACTATGCACTGACGATCGGCCTCGATCCCGCCTTTACCATCCACGATCGCGAGGATTCCGCCGACCTGATGAATCTTGCACGGCATGAGCTCGGCTTTTCGAAGACCGAAAGCCGGTTTCCGACCAAGGTCACGTGCCTGGCGATCTATTCGCGCACTGTTAACGCGCAGGCGCCGCTCGGCGAGGTGCTGGGCACGGCTTTTCCCTGGTGCTCGGGGTGGGCCGAACAGCTAAAAGAGCTGTTCGCCGGATACGTCGAAGCCAAGCAGGCGCAGAACGTGCTCGATTACGACGACCTGCTGCTCTACTGGGCGCAGATGGCGGTCGAGCCTGAAATCGCCACGCATCTTTCTTCCCGTTTTGATCATGTGCTGGTCGACGAATACCAGGACACCAACAGACTGCAGGCCTCGATCCTTTCAGCGCTGAAGCCGGACGGCGCCGGACTGACGGTGGTCGGCGACGACGCGCAGTCGATCTATTCGTTCCGCGCCGCCGAGGTGCGCAACATCCTGGATTTCCCCCAGCAATTCGCGCGAGCCGCAGACGTCATCATGCTGGAGCGCAATTACCGCTCGACCGAGACCATTTTGGCGGCGGCCAATGCGGTGATTTCCGAGGCGTCGGAGCGCTTCACCAAGAATCTGTGGTCGGAGCGCAAATCCTCGCAAAAGCCGAAACTGGTCAGCGTGCGCGACGAGGCTGAACAGGCAAATTATGTCTGCCAGGCGATCCTTGCCGAGCGCGAGGCCGGCACGGTGCTCAAATCGCAAGCGGTGCTGTTTCGCGCCTCGCATCACAGCGGGCCGCTGGAGATCGAGCTGACGCGCCGCAACATCCCGTTCGTCAAGTTCGGCGGGCTGAAATTCCTCGACGCTGCTCACGTCAAGGACGTGCTGGCGGTGCTGCGCTTTGCCGAGAACCCGCGCGACCGCGTCGCCGGCTTTCGCGTGCTGCAGCTTCTGCCTGGCATCGGCCCTTCGGCGGCCAGCGCCGTCGTCGAGACCATGGCGACATCGCTCGATGAGGCGATGGGGCTGGCCCGCTACCGGCCGCCGCAACGCGCTGCGGAGGACTGGCCAGCTTTCGTTTCGCTGTTTTCCGGCCTGCGCGCCAGGTCAGGCAAATGGCCGGCCGATCTCGAACAGGTCAGGCTGTGGTACGAGCCGCATCTTGAGCGCATGCATGAGGATGCAACGACGCGGCGAGCCGACCTCCTGCAGCTCGAGCAGATCGCCTCCGGCTACGCCTCGCGCGAGCGCTTCCTGACCGAACTGACGCTCGATCCACCGGATGCGACCAGCGACCAGGCCGGGCCGCCGCATCGCGATGAGGACTATCTGATCCTGTCGACCATCCATTCGGCCAAGGGCCAGGAATGGAAGAACGTCTTCGTGCTCAACACCGTCGATGGCTGCATCCCGGCCGATCTCGGCGTCGGCACCAAGGAAGACATCGAGGAGGAGCGCCGGCTGCTCTACGTCGCGATGACGCGGGCCAAGGACGGCCTGCACCTGGTGACGCCGCAGCGCTTTTATCCGCACAACCAGCCGGCGCGCGGCGACCGCAACGTTTATGCCTCACGCAGCCGCTTCATACCGGCCTCCATCCTCGGCGCCTTCGAGCAGACCTCGTGGGCGAGCGTCCACGCAAAGGACGATCCTCGCCACAGACCTGACGTTCGGGTCGACCTCGGCGCCCGCATGCGCGGCATGTGGAAATAGCCGCCGGCCGCAACCGCGGATGCCGACCGGGGGAGCGACGTCAAAAAGCAAAATTCTCTGTCATGGAACCTCGGGCCCCGCGCCGCGTTTTCTGGCGTCCAACCCTGATCGGAGAGCGGCGACCGCCTCCCCTCCGCCAATCCAGAGAGGCCAGAATGCACGACGCGATGTTCTTCACCCCGGTTGCCGTCACCGTTGGCGCCGGCCACAAACGCATGCTCGCCTCGCTGTTCGAAATGCATGATTTCCTGACCGAATTTCCGCCGTCGCGCCGACGCGTGAGCTATGGCGCCGCGGTGAAGGCCTGCGAGGCGGCACGCGCCGGCGAAATCTCGACTGAGGCCGCGCGCGATGCGCTGATCACCTTTGCGGTGACGGCCGGCATCCTCTGGCCACCAGTCCAGCCGATCATCTCGGTCAAGCCGGTCGCGCGCGGCTATGGCGGCTACGCCGCCTGAGACGGCGGATCAAACCTGGCCGGCGAAAAGATCAATCGGACTTGCCGGCCGGCGTAGGTGCGGCTTCGGCCAGCCTTGCAGCTTGCGCGAGCTGTCCGGTGCTGCCGACAAACAGATAGGCAAGCTGCTGATGATAGAGCGGCGGGACCGGATCATCGGTGCCGTATTTCTGCGGCATCCTGTAGGGCATGAACAACGTGCCTCCCAGCATGTCGAGCAAAGGCAGCTGCCCGGCGAAATTCTTGTCCCAGGCTTCACGCTCATTGGCATGATGCCAATGATGAAACTGCGGTGACGCCAGAAGCCATTTCAATGGTCCGACCTTGATACGCGTGTTGGAATGGATGAACAGCGACTGCCACTGATAGATCAGTGTGAAGATCAGTATGGCAGTGCTCGAAAAATCGAGCGCGAAAACCGGCACGAACGAGGCCGATTTGGTCAGAATCTGGTCGACAGGATGGACGCGGTGCGCGGCCAGCCAATCCATCTCCTCGATGCTGTGGTGGATCGAATGGAAGCGCCACAAGGGATGAACGGATTGTTGACGGGCCGCGCCGTGAACCGGCAGATTCAGACGCTCACGACAAGGAATGAGGCCCTGCTGCAGTCGACATCGTGGACGGCAACAGCTCCACTGCGCTTTGTCAGGTCGGCGTCGCAGCGATCCGCCTGATTAGGCCTGCTCCGACCCTATCGCTCAGTCTCAATGGAACGTTGCCGGGTCGCCAGTCAGCAGGCCGCGCGGCCCGGTTGTCTCAAAACTGACCTGGTCGCGCCCGTTCGACTTGGCCTTGTAGAGATGCCGGTCGGCCGTCAGGAACATGTCGGCATAGGTGGTAGGCCCGCTGAAGGCGACGCCGCCGATGCTCACCGAGAGCGGACAAGGTCGTCCACCCGGGGCAAATTCGACCTCGCGGATGCGCCGCCGGATCCCCTCGGCGACCAGCCAGGACTGCGACGGGTCGGCGCCGGGCAGGAAAACGGCGAACTCCTCGCCGCCGATGCGTCCGACAATGTCGGCGCCGCGCAGCTGGGCCTTGATCGTCTCGGCAATCAGCTTCAGCGCCTGATCGCCGCAATCGTGACCCAGTCGATCGTTGATGGTCTTGAAATGGTCGGCGTCGACGATCAGCAAAGCGCCGGCATTGACGACGGCCTGGCTGCGCGCCTGGTCGAGATAGGCTTCAACCAGCATTGAAAACGCGCCGCGGTTGAACACCGCCGTCAGGCTGTCGGTCGCCGCGACGATGCTCAGCTCTTTCTGGGCGATGGCCAGCTGACGCATCTTGTACATCAGGAAAGAGAAGAACGATCCACCCAGCACAAGCGGCAGCAACAGGTCGGTGAGTTGCGCCCAGCGCAACGCATCAGGCGACAGCGACGGAAAATTGTAGGAATCGACGAAGAAGGCAGCCGCGATACAGATCGCCGTGCCGACAACTGTGACCACTATGACCCTGCCCCAACTCGTGGGCGACAGATCGATCCGCATGCCATTCTCCACCGTGTCCGCCATTTTGCAGTAGGAACACAAATGAAACCCTAAAACCTTGCCTTCAATTGTAATGTGGTTAACAGCCCGTCGAAAGCACGGCCATCGCCGTGAAGATGCCGGCGGTCACAAAAAGCCCGCCACTCGCGTGGCGGGCTTTCCGACTGGCCGGAGGCTTCTCGTCAGCGCATGTCCTCGGGAAGTCCGGGGCATGCAGTAGGAGAGTGCCGTAAAGCCTCACGGCTGGTTCGACACTCCGGCGAACCCCGTCTCAGCGACGGGAGATCATCAGGCAGAGCTGCCGCAGGTCGCTGTCGTAGGTGCCCTCGCTGCTGAGCACATCGATGCAGCGCTTCTTCATGCGTGTCAGCTGGCTGCTCGACATGCTGGCGACGACGCCCGGCATAGCCGGCGTGGTGGCAGTTGCCGCAGTGCCGAGGGTGCCAGGAACCCCTGGCGTTCCAACTCCGACATCGGCGCTCGTGCCGCCGAGTGTCACGCCGACCGCGCTGTTGGTGCCGTTGCCCAAAGTCGCATTTGCTCCAGCGCCGTTGGTGCCACCGATGGATGCGGTAGCTGTGGAACTGCTGCCGCCGATGGTGGCAGTCCCGTCGGCGCCATTTGTGCCGCCGATCGAAACGTTGGCACTGGTTCTGCTACCGCCGAAAGATGCATTTGCGTCAGCTCCATTTGGCCCGCCCGCATTGGCGTCGGCTCTGTTTCCGCCGACGGATACGCCGCCAAGTCCACCAAGCCCGACGCTTTGGGCGTTCGCAGGCATGGCGAGAATAACGATGATTGCACCACTCGCCAATGTACTGGCGATTCTCTTTACGATACTGGCCATAACACTCTCCTGTGTGGTTTTTTATTTTCGCATTTCAGCACTCACAGATTTAAACGCACTCGTCCTTTTTCGAGGAGATACGCGGAGAGCGGTGTTTTGGTTTCTTTAGCTTTTGTGCATATGAAGAGTCGTGGTTTTTAATCTCTACGCTGCGGCAAGAAGAATTTAGACGAACTTGCTCAAATTTTTAAATTTGAGGAATCTACCACTCGGATTGCTGGAAGGTGCATCAGGCGTAGGCGCGGCCTTCCTCGCTGCGCTGGAACAGCACCAGATCGAGCGGCACGGAGGGCCGGCCAAGCACGGTCAGGATCATGTGGGCATGGCCGCGATGATGGGTCTGATGGTTGAAGAAGTGGCTGAGCGCCGGCGCCAGTCGCTGCGAAACGGTGCGCATATCGGAAAGCGTCATGTAGGAGAAGCGGCCGGCAAGCGCCTTGTCGCTCATGCCGTCGATCCAGCCGATGATCCTCTTGTCCTCCGCCTCGCGCGCCTGCCACAGGACAGGCAAAGCACGGTGGAGGATGGCGTCGGTTCGCGACGGTGCGTCGCCCGTGCCGGTGAAGCGCTTCATCCAGACGCGGTCCGCGGCCAGCAGATGATTGAGCGTGCCGGCCATCGAGCCGAAGAAGGCGCCGACGTCCCTTTCGAATTCTTCGTCCACGAGATCGGCGGCAGCATTGTAGATGCGGCCATTGGCCCATTGATTGTAGGCCGCAAACATCATGAAATGCTGTTTCATCTTTTCTTTCCCGCCGACGAGTTCCGCTTCAGCCGCAGGCGCCTAATTAGACCGCGAGGACGCAGCCGCCAATGACCATTCTGTTCTATGAACTCGTCGGACGCGACACGACCCGTCCGTTCAGCCCGCATTGCTGGAAGGTTGCCATGGCGCTTGCACATAAAGGTCTGGACAGATCCAGCCTGCCGACCCGCTTTCTCGACGTGCCCAAGGTCGAGGGCGGTGTCTCGAAGACCGTGCCGGTGATTCGCGACGGCGAGCGCGTGGTGGCCGATTCCTTCGCCATCGCGCTTTATCTGGACGAGACCTACCCCGAGCGGCCGACGCTGTTTGCCGGCGACGGCGGCAAGGCGATGGCGCGTTTCATCGAACGCTGGTCGCAACTCACCATCCATCCCTATGTCACCACGGCCGCGCTGCTCGACATCCACGCCATGCAGGACGACGAGAACGCCGCCTATTTCCGCTCCAGCCGCGAGCAGCGTTTCGGCAAGCCGCTGGAAGCGGTGACGGCCGCCCGCGATGCCGGGCTCGCCGGCTTCCGTGCCGCTCTGGAGCCGCTGCGTTCGATGCTCGGCTATCAGCCGTTCATCGGCGGCGCCTTGCCGCTCTTTGCCGATTACATCGTCTTCGGCGCGCTGCAATGGGCGCGCATCACCTCGCCCTATCGCTTGCTCGACGAAAGCGACGTCGTTGCGCAATGGTTCGAACGCTGCCTCGACCTTCATGACGGCCTCGGCCGTACGGTGGAGGCGGCACAATAAGGCAATAGGGCAATAAGGCAGTAGGGCAGTAGGTTACGGTGCTCGGACTGCCTCAACTAAACCTTCCCCTACTGCCCTACTGCCCTACTGCCCTACTGCCTTACTCCCCTAGCGAGACCGCCATGCCGTCACCTCCCGATTTCACCGCCGATTTTCGCGCCGGGCTCGTTACGCTGCTGCGCTGGCGCCGGGATGTGCGGCGCTTCGAGCGGACGGCCTTGCCCGAGGGGACACTGGAACGGCTGCTGGAGCTTGCCAGCATTGCGCCGTCCGTCGGGCTCAGCCAGCCGTGGCGCTTCGTTGTGGTCGACAGCGCCGAACGGCGCGCGGCCGTGAGAGGCTCTTTCGAGCGCTGCAATGCCGAGGAGCTCACATGCTTTTCCGGCGAGCGCGCAGCGCTCTATGCCCGGCTGAAGCTTGCCGGTCTCAACGAAGCACCTTGCCAGTTCGCGGTTTTCGCCGACCGTACGACGGAACAAGGTCACGGGCTTGGCCGCATGACCATGCCGGCGACCATCGACTATTCGGCCGTCATGGCGGTGCATACTCTGTGGCTGGCGGCGCGGGCAGAAGGCATCGGCATGGGCTGGGTGTCGATCCTCGACGCGGCCGAGATGGCCAAGATCCTCGATACACCGCCCGAATGGACGCTGATCGGCTATTTCTGCCTCGGCTATCCCAGCGAGGAGCACGACGTGCCGACGCTGGAACGCGAGGGCTGGGAAAGCCGACGGTCGCCCCTGGTGATCAGGCGATAATTCCGGTCACTTCGCCTCATCCTTGGCGATGAGCCTGACGCAGATCGGGTCGCCCTTCGGCATCGGCGTACATTGCCATTCCGGGCCGAAACCGAAGTTGGTATTCTTCCCGAGCCCGAGCAGCATGGCAACGACCAGACCGCCGAAGAGGGCAACCATCAGCAGGATCCCCTTGATATCCCCGGGTCTCAGATCGTGCCAGTTCATCTCGCCGAAGGTCCTCCGGTATCCGGCTTCCCATCCAACTGATTTCCCTGGAGATGATACCCCCGCCCCTGCGACCCGTCCATCTTCGCCCCGGCCGATCTGTCGCCCTTCGACGGCGACACCGTACCAGGACATGGGGCGACCCTATCAGTTCAGCCGCGAAGACAGCCGGCTCTACGGCCTGCCGCCGCTGCGCGACGTCGGCGCCGCCAGGGCGCCGGTCGCGGCGCAATAGCGCGGGTCGAGCGCCTCCCCTTGGCAATGGGTCGGGCGGCTTGTATAGAGCCCGCCACTCCCAATTCCACTCTTCATCACAAGGACGACCAATGGCGATCGAACGCACCTTTTCCATGATCAAGCCGGATGCGACCCGGCGCAACCTCACCGGCGCCATCACCAGGATGCTGGAAGAGGCCGGCCTGCGCGTCATCGCCTCGCGCCGTGTGTGGATGAGCCGCCGTGAGGCAGAAGGCTTCTACGCCGTCCACAAGGATCGCCCGTTCTTTGGCGAGCTGGTGGAATTCATGTCGTCGGCGCCGACCATCGTCCAGGTGCTCGAAGGCGAAAATGCCATTGCCAGGAACCGCGAAGTGATGGGCGCTACCAACCCGGCCAACGCCGCCGAGGGCACCATCCGCAAGGTGCATGCGCTGTCGATCGGCGAGAATTCGGTGCACGGCTCCGACGCGCCGGAGACAGCCGCGCAGGAGATCAAGTACTGGTTCTCCGACACCGAGATCGTCGGCTGAGCCGACGCGAACGGAATGCATGCAAAAGGCTGGCGTTTCGCCGGCCTTTTTCTTTGGCGTCGGACCTCGCTGCACTCCCCCCGAAGATCGGCCTGCGCTAAGGTCGGATCACGCACCAGCGGATCCGACCCGACCATGACCAGTGCCATCCCCGGTTTCTTCCAGGGCACCGAGATGCCGTCGAGCGGCTGGTGGGAGGCGCTGTGGCCGGATCCCGCCGGCGTGCTTGCGGCAACCGGGCTGAAGCCGGGCATGGAGGTGGTCGACCTCTGCTGCGGCGACGGCTGGTTTACGCTGCCGATCACCGCCGTCGCCCGCCGTGTCATCGCCATCGATATCGATGCCGACCTGCTGGAAGCCGCGCAACGACGGCTGACCGGCGCCGGCGTGACCAATTGCGAATTCGTCGCCGGCGACGCCTACGAACTCGCGAGCCTGGTGTCCCGGCCAGTCGACTTCGTCTTCATGGCCAACGCCTTCCACGGCGTGCCCGACCGGCCGCGCCTGGCGCGTGCCGTGCACGAAGCGCTCGCCCCCGGCGGACATTTTGTCATCGTCAACTGGCACCAGCACCCGCGCGAGACGACGACAGTGCTGGGCGAGCCGCGCGGCCCGCGAACCGAACTCAGGCTGTCACCGCAACAGACCATCGCGGATGTCGAAGCCGGCGGCCTGAAGCTTGTTAAACTGGTCGAGGTGCCGCCCTATCACTATGGGGCGCGGTTCGAGAAGGCGAAGCCGGTCTGAGCTCAACGAATGAGCGGCGTGTCCCAGAGGTCGCCGAGCAGCGTTTTCAGTTCCGTGAAACGCTTCTGCCCAAGCTCCTTGGCCCATTCGCGCTCGACGTCCAGCAAGATGTCGGCCATTTTCTGGTAGGCGGCGCGCCCGCGGTCGGTGAAATGGACAATGGTCCCGCCGCTTTCGTCGGGTGCCGCCGAGCGGATGATGTAACCCATCGCTTCCAGTGTCTTCAGCAGCTGGTTCATGGCCTGCTTGCTCATCCCGGCGCGCTCGGCAAGCGCGCTCGGCCGAAGGCCATCAGGGCCGGGATATTGGATCACCGCCATATGCGGCGGGCTCAGATCCTCGAAACCCGACGCCTTCAGATCCCGGATCAGTTTGCGGTGAATGGCCATGGCCGGCACGCGCAGCAGCGCACCGATCAACGGTGGCTTCCTTGGTGGATCTTCCGTGGATGACGGCATTGACACTCGAGTAAATTGAGTTTACTTGTTTTGGTAAATTCGATTTACCACATAGGAGGATGGAATGCTAGACAAAGCCGGCCAGGTTCGCGTCAATCCTGCGGAGGAGACAATCAGCCATGGCGGCCTTGCCGTGCACTTCCTGCTGACCGGCGACCAATCGAACGGCAGCATCGCCGCCTTCGAACTGACGGTCGCCGGTTCGCAGCGCCTGCCCGCCCCGGCACACAGCCATGACCACTATGAAGAGACGATGTACGGGATCGAGGGCGTGCTGACGCTGACCGTCGACGGACACCGGCACGATATCGGACCCGGCCAGGCGCTGTGCATTCCGCGCGGCGCGGTCCACCGCTTCGACAACGACACCGCCGAGAACGCCAAGGTGCTTTGCGTGGTGACGCCGGCGGCGATCGGTCCGGACTATTTTCGCGAGGCCTTCGCCATCTTCAGCGCCGGCGGCCCGCCCGACCGCGCCAGGCTCATGGACCTGATGCGCCGGTTCGCCCTGACGCCGGCGCCGCCGCCACCGCAGACGTGACGCTCTCCCAAGTGGTCAACTGGCGGCGCGGCGTATCGGACGAACAAGAGTTCCCGCCGCCCGTAGCGGCGGGTTTTCTGTCACTTCGCTTGGCGCTCTTTCACATTTGCATGATCGTTCGCCGCTTCGGTGTCGGTGGCCGGTGTCTGGGTGTCGTCGCCGACAAACGGACTGCCCTGCCCAGGCGCCAGGTCGCCACTATGGCCGGCCTTGTTGGTCTGGAAGGGTTGGCTGTCAGGACTGAGACCATGCTGAAGTGCATTGAACAAATGGTCGTCGGCCCTGGCAAAGCCGGCGAAGGTAATCAGCGATACGCCTGTGGTGGCAAGGATAAGCGCGTGCTTTTTCATGTCTGGACTCCTTTTGAGTGGCCAGATCGAGCCGCATTCGGTCTGGCGGCTTCAGTGAAGGGACATGTCCCTTTTGCCTACCCGCCATATGGGAAGTTAACGCTTCGCGCGGCCGGACTATTCCCGGCTGTCGCGTAGTCCGGGTCGGAAAAGTCGCGAAGACGATTCCCGCGCCGCCGCCACGCCAGGTCCGTCGACGTCAGCTTGCCGCGTTGAACCGCAAAATGTCGCGGCCGTCCTTGTTGGTGATGGTGAGCTTGCCAGCATCGATATGGTACGACGCCGCCTTGACCAACGCCTCGAACAGCGCCTTTTCCTCGGCCATCACCTCCGGCGCGCAGGCCTTGTAGGTCGAGCCGATGTCGCTGACGGCGATCGTCGAGCCCTCGACCTTGGCGGTGGCGAAATAGGCGTTGCAAGGGCCGCTGCCGCCGGCCTTGCCGGCTTCACTGACCCTGAACGTCGCTTTCGGTTGCGCGATCACACCGATGCCGTCGATATATTCGACCAGCCAGCTCTGATCGAACAGCGAGGCCGAGGTCGGCTTGTCGCTCGGCGCCACCATTTTCAACACGATCGTCTGCGGCGCATCGCTCAGCGGATCGACCTGATAGCGTGTGTCCGTGATGAACAGCAGCTTGTCGTCGGCGGTGATGCGCGCCTGCAGCGCGTAGGTCATGTTGGGCCGGATCACCGTTGGATCGAAGCTGATCTCGAACTTGATCGGCACCTGGCCGGCCGGCGCCACCTTGCGTTCGCCGACAATGGCGGCCGGCGCATCGGCCAAAGACACGTCGGCCAGCTGTACCGAAAGTACGGCGTTGGGCGGCAGCGCGATGCGCTCGCGATACATCACCTCGCCCTTCAGGGTTTTCTCGGCCGCGACAGACATTTCGGGAACGGCCAGCATGCCGACGACCAGCGGCACAAAACCGAAGACGAAGAATTCAGCGATCCTGTCCAGCATGCCCTTGCTCCCTTTTGCCAGATGCGATTTGGCCAAGGGAATGCGGTCAATACATGGCTACGCCGAGATTTATTCAGGCCGCGCCTTCCAGCGCGCCGCAGCCTGGTCGTCGGCGTCCTTGGCCTCGACCCAGCCGCCGTCGGTGCCGTCTAGGCGATGTTCCTTCTTCCAGAACGGCGCGCGCGATTTCAGGAAATCCATCAGGAAATTCGCCGCTTCGAACGCCGCCTGCCGGTGCGCGGAGGCCGCCACCACCAGCACGATGTTTTCGCCGGGTGCGATCTTGCCGTGGCGATGGATGACCGTGAGCCCTTGCAACGGCCAGCGTGCTATGGCTTCGGCGGCGATGCGGCCGATCTCGGCTTCGGCCATGCCGGGATAATGTTCGAGCTCGAGTGCCGACAGCTGACCTTCCTCGTCACGGCAGAGGCCTTGGAAAGACACCACGGCGCCGATGTCGGCGCGGCCCTGCGTCAGCCTGGCGATCTCGGCGGCAACGTCGAAATCCTCACGCTGGATGCGCACCATCGGCACGCCGGGCATGGCGTCAGCCCCCGGTCATCGGCGGAAACAGCGCGATCTCGCGCGCGCCGGCGACTTTTTCCCGATGCTCTACATGTTCCTGGTTGATGGCGACGCGGATCACGTCGGGATATTGCAGCGCGTGCTCATACTCCTCGCCGCGCGATTTCAGCCAGCGCAAGAGGTCGGCCACCGTCTCGATACCGGCCGGCAATTCGACGTCTTCCTCAGGCTTGCCGATCCGTTCGCGCACCCAGGCAAAATAGATGAGTCGCGTGGTCATCTTACTCGTCCATGATGTGCTTGAGGCCGGCGCGGAAATAGTCGTAGCCGGTGTACAGCGTGACCAGTGCGGCGATCCACAACAGCACCAACCCGGTCTGCGTGGTCAGCGGGAAGATCTTGTCGCCGGCAGGGCCGGCAAGCAGGAAGGCGATGGCGACCATCTGGATGGCGGTCTTCCATTTGGCGAGCTGGGTCACCGGCACCGAGACCTTCAGCGCCGCCAGATATTCGCGCAGGCCCGAGACCAGGATCTCGCGGCACAGGATGATGATCGCCGCCCACAGCGACCAGCCGGCGATGCCGGCGTGCCGGTCGGTGTCGGCGGCCAAGAGCAGCAGGCAGGTGGCGACCAGCAGTTTGTCGGCTATCGGATCGAGCATCTTGCCGATGTTGGAGGTCTGCTGCCAGGCGCGCGCCAGATAGCCGTCGAGATAATCGGTGATCGAGGCCAGCAGGAAGATGATCAGCGCCGACCAGCGGGCGAAGTCGCTCGATTTCAGATGCCCTTCGAGAAAAAAGCACAGCACCACCAGCGGCACCGCGACAATGCGGGCGTAGGTGAGCATATTGGGCAGGTTGAACGCGCGCTGGGCCATATCGGGGGGACTCTTTCTGCCTGCGTACTCAAATCAGAACCGGATGTAGGGGGTCAACAGCCGAGATTCGATTGGCCAGACGAAAATAGCACCCCGTCTTCCAAAGTGGACGCATATCGTTATCCCAAAACCGCTTCACACTTTTGGGCGATATGCGTCAGCTTTCGTGGAAATGGTTGTAGACCAGTTTCGCCACCTGCTCGGAAATGCCGTCGACCTTGACCAGATCCTCGACCGCCGCACGGCTGACCGCCTTGGCGGTGCCGAAGGCCAGCAGCAAGGCGCGCTTGCGGCCGGGACCGATACCGGCGATCTCGTCGAGCGGGCTCTTGACCAATTCCTTCTTGCGCCGCGCGCGGTGAGAACCGATGGCAAAGCGGTGGACCTCGTCGCGCAGCCGCTGGACGAAATAGAGCACGGGGTCACGCACCGGGAGCGAAAACGAGTCCCTGCCCTTGACGAAGAAGCGTTCGCGGCCGGCATCGCGGTCCTGGCCCTTGGCGATGCCGATCGCCACGACGCGGTCCTCGATGCCAAGATCGGCGAGGATCTTACGCACCGCACTCATCTGGCCCTGGCCGCCATCGATCAGGATGACGTCGGGCCAGGCCGGGAAACTGCCGGAAATGTCGTCCTCGATATCATCGGCTGCCTCGCCTGCGGCCGCATCGTCGGCCACGGCGACATCGCCATGCTCCTTCAGCAGCCTTGAAAAACGCCGCTCCATCACCTCGCGCATCATGCCGAAGTCGTCGCCGGGGGTGATCTCGGTCGAGCGGATGTTGAATTTCCGGTACTGGTTCTTCACAAACCCTTCCGGCCCGGCGACGACCATGGCGCCGACGGCGTTGGTGCCCATAATGTGCGAGTTGTCGTAGACCTCGATGCGCACGGGCGGCTTCGGCAGGCCGAAGGTCTCGGCAAAGCCGGCGAGCAGACGCCCTTGCGTCGAGGTTTCGGCCAAGCGGCGGCCGAGCGCCTCGCGCGCATTCTGCAGCGCGTTGTCGGTCAAATCCCTCTTCTCGCCGCGCTGCGGCACCGAGATCGACACTTTGCGGCCGGCGCGGGTGGACAGCGCCTCGGCCAGCAGTTCCTGGTCCTGGACGGCTCGCGACAGAAGAATGTTCCGCGGCGTCGGCTTGTCGTCATAGAACTGCGCCAGGAACGAGCCCAGCACTTCCGCCCCCTCCAGCGCCGGATCGGCCTTGGGGAAATAGGCGCGATTGCCCCAGTTCTGACCGGTGCGGAAGAAGAACACCTGGATGCAGACCTGGCCGCCCTCCTGGTGGATGGCGAAGACATCGGCCTCGTCGACCGTGGCGGGGTTGATGCCCTGATGGCTCTGCACATGCGACAGCGCCGCTAGCCGGTCGCGATAGATGGCGGCGCGCTCGAAATCGAGCTCCTGCGACGCCTGTTGCATGGCTTCAGAGATCTCGGTCTTCACCTTCTGGCTGCGGCCGGACAGAAAATCCTTCGCCTCGGCGACCAGCTCGGCATAGTCACTGTGCGAGATCTCGCCTGTGCAAGGACCGGCGCAGCGCTTGATCTGGTAGAGCAGGCACGGCCGCGTGCGGTTCTCGTAGAACGAGTTGGTGCAGCTCCTGAGCAGGAAGGCGCGCTGCAGCGAATTGATGGTTCGCCCGACGGCGCCGGCCGAGGCAAACGGGCCGAAATAGTCGCCCTTGCGCGAGCGCGCACCGCGATGTTTGTAGATACCGGGCGAGACATGATCGCCGGTCAACAGGATGTAAGGGAACGATTTGTCGTCCCGCATCAACACATTGAATCGTGGCCGCAAGCGCTTGATAAGATTGGCTTCGAGCAGCAGCGCTTCGATCTCGGTGCGGGTGACGACGAACTCCATCGTCGCCGTTTCGCGCACCATGCGGCCGATGCGGGCGGTGTGGAACCGGCCTTGCGCGTAGTTGGTCACCCGCTTCTTCAGGCTGCGCGCCTTGCCGACATAAAGCACATCGCCGGCGGCGTTCATCATGCGGTAGACGCCGGGCGCATTGGGCAGCCGCTTGACCAGCGTCTGGATGACCTCGGCGCCGACCATGCCGTCGGCGTCGCCGGCATGCGGCGCCCAGTCTATCGCGGTGAAGGCGACATCGGGTCCAGCGGCCTCGGGCTCGACGATCTCCTCGGCGGCCTCGTCCTCGAGGTCGATGTCCGGCGGCATATCGTCAGCGGCGCCGGCGCGCGTCTTGTGTTTCTGGTCTGCGGGACTCATTCCACCATGCCTGTCACATCCGGCGTCTGCCATGCAAGATGCTGGCCGCCGTCGAGCGCGATCATCTGGCCGGTCACCGAGCGCGCCTCCCAGAGATAGCGGATGGTGGCGCCGAATTCGGCCAGTTGCGGGCCGCGCTTCAGGATCAGGCCGTCGACCTGCTTGTCGAAATCGTGATCTTCCTGGCGCGCATTCCTCAGCGTCGGACCGGGGCCGATGGCGTTGACGCGGATGCGCGGACCGAGCGCCTGCGCCAGCATCTCAGTCTGCGTCCACAGAGCCGACTTCGACAGCGCGTAGGAGAAATAGCGCGGCGTCGGCCGCCAGACGCGCTGATCGATGATGTTGACGATCAGCCCCTCCTGCCCCTGCGGCAAGGCACGGGCGAAGTTCTGCGCCAACAGCGCCGGCGTCTTCACATGGATGGCGAAGTGGCGGTCCCATGCCACCCAATCGAAATCCTCGACGCTGTCGTCGACGAACAGCGAGGCATTGTTGACCAGAAGCGTGACCGGACCGAGCGCGGCCTCGGCGCGGCCGACGAGATCGCCGACGGCGGCCATGTCGGTCAGGTCGGCGGCAACCACGGCGGCGCGCCCGCCCGCGCCCCTGATGCGCGCGGCCAGCGCGTCAGCCTCGGCGCCCGAGCGATTGGCATGGATGGCGACGGCAAAGCCATGCGCGGCCAGATCCTCGACGATCGCCTTGCCGATCCGCTTTGCCCCACCCGTCACCAGCGCCACGCCTGTGGCTTCGATCATCTGTCAATCCTCAATCTACGCCCCAATTCCGCTAGCCGGCACATTGTGACGCGTCCAGGGGTTAAATGCCGTTTCCACCTGGGGCAGCAATGTGGCGAAACGGCTTTTTCAGCGCCTGGACCCGTCCGGATTCGGGCCGGCAGGACCGCAATATAGGACGCTGGACTCCTTGCACCAAGCCGAGTGCAGTGCAGCATCGCAAGCGTGCTGACATTTCGCTGTTGCGAAGATGCAACGTCAAGCTTCGGCCTCATTCGCGCCGGGGAATGACCCAGTTTCAGGTTCGCTGCCGCCGCATTTTGACACGACATTCGGAACCGTTGAGTGCCAGATCCGTTTCATCCCCCGGACGGGTTGATGGCGTTCAAGACAAACAAGCCTACGTGTCTTGTGGCTTAAGGAGTAAACAACAATGCAAGCCAATCTCAAATTCGCGCCAATCGCGGTCGCGCTCGGGCTCTTCGCCCTCAGCGGTACTGCTTTTGCCGCTGACGTCGTCTCGGAAGAGCCCCCGGCACCTGCCCCGATCGCCGAACTCCCCGTCGCTTCCTGGGCCGGCCCCTATGCCGGTGTCAGCGTCGGCTACGGTTTCAGCGGTCATGCCAAAGTCCATGACGGCGGCCCCGACATCAAGACCAAGGGCTTCGTCGGCGGCGTTTTCGGCGGCTACCAGTGGCAGCAGGAAAACTTCGTATACGGTGCTGAAGCCGATCTCGGCTACAACGGCGTCAAGGGTGACAGCGGCGGCGTCGATTCCAAGGGCGGCTTCGAAGGCTCGCTGCGCGCCCGTCTCGGCTACGCTGTGACCCCGGAAATCCTGCTCTATGGCACCGGCGGTGGCGCCCTGAAGAACCAGAAGATCTCGGTTCCGGGCGACAGCGACAGCAACACCATGCTCGGCTGGACGGCCGGCGTCGGCACCGACATCAAGATCACCGACAATGTGTTCGGCCGTGTCGAGTACCGCTACACCGACTTCGGTTCCAAGAGCTTCGACAGTGTTGGCACCAAGGTCAAGGAAAGCGACAACCGCGTCACCTTCGGCGTCGGTATGAAGTTCTAACTGTCGTTCAAGCCACGACACAAGAAAGCCGGGCCTCGCGCCCGGCTTTTTTTGTTTCGCCCGTCACGCCGGCACAGCCACCCTCAGCTCCGGAAACTTCTCGTCGAAGCGCGCTGCCCAGCGGGTCAGCCGGCCGCGGCCCTTTTCCCATTTGCCGGCGAAGCGCAGCGAGAGATAGCCAAGGCAGGCGCGCAGCGCCAACTGGCCAAGCGTGATCTTCTTCGGCAGTTTCGGCGGATTGGCGTTGAGGAGATCGAGCGCGGCGGTGATCTTCGTCCACTGGCGATCGAGCCAGGGCTGATAGACCATCTCGTCGGGCCGCGTGCGCCGCTCATAAACCATCGACAGCGCGCAATCGCAGATGCCGTCGGCCAGCGCCTCCAGCACTTCGGCTTCGAGCCGCTTGTCGGCATTGCGCGGCAACAACAGATTCTTCGATGCGCGGTTGAGGTGCTGGGTGATGGCGCGGCTGTCGTGGATCGAGCGGCCGTCGTCGAGCACCAGCACCGGGATCTTGCCGAGCGGATTGGCCGATATCAATTCGGCCGGCTTGTCCTCGGTCTTGATCGGCACCAGGTCAACAGCGATGCCGGCATAGAGTGCCGCCATGCGCACCTTGGAGCTGTAAGGGGATGAGGACGCGTAGAGCAGCTTCGGCATGATCGGTTCCCTGTTTTCGCAGACAGTGAGTTTCTACCGATCGATGTCTACAGGCAAATGCCAGCAGAAGAAAAACTGACCGCCAGAGGAACCGGTATATTGAGAGCCAGGCGGTCTGCTCAGGGCAACAAAAAAGCCCCACCGGACTTCGCCGTGAGGCGAAGTCCTGGGAGCTGCGAAAGATAGATTACGTTCGCCCCTCTTTTCGTGCGCCATAACGCCGAGGCGGAGAGCGCGGCGTATCCAAGGCGCCCGCCCTCATGTCCCGGCATCGTCCCCGGCGCGCGAGAAACGCGATTACTTTTTCGCGGCCTTCGCAGGCGCTGCCTTCTTGGCAGGCGCTGCTTTCTTCACGGCTGCGGTAGATTTCGCAGCGGCGGCCTTGGCCGGAGCCTTGGCAGGTGCCGCCTTCTTCGCGGCGGGTTTCGCCGCAGCCTTGGCAGCAGGCTTCTTGGCAGGCGCCGCCTTCTTTGCCGGCGCAGCCTTGGCCTTGGCCGGTACTGCTTTCTTCACTGCCGGCTTGGCAGCGGCCTTCGCAACCGGCTTCTTAGCCGGTGCTGCCTTTGCCTTGGGCGCTGCCGCCTTCGGCTTGGCAGCAGGTGCTGCCTTCTTTACTGCAGTTGCCGCTTTCGCCGCCACTGCCTTTACTGGTGCTTTCTTTGCCGGTGCCTTGGATGCCGGCGCTTTGGATGACTGCTTAGCCATGCGATGCCCCTTGCGTTTGTGCCGTTGGCCGTTAGTGACCCGGCGAGCCTATTCATATCTGACTCGCGCGTGTCTAGCCAGCGAAGCATTACACTGAATTTTGCAGATTAAATTTCGGTTACACCGAGAGCATGTTCGCGATGATCGATAGCGAAATCGGCAAAGAATCTTCGCGCGTCACAGCGAACTTTTGCAGCAGAATTTCTGAGCGTCGCGACTCATGCGATCTTCTCGTCAAGCTCACAATCTCTTGCGGCGGCGCCGATCGCGCGTGGTCATCGGTGGCTTGGCAGATCACAAAAAACCATCGTATCGCATAGACTGATCTTGCTTCATTCAGACGACGACAAAAACGGCGCCAAAGTGAACGCGAGTTTTTTGCTCGTATATAATTTGAGATTGGCCCGACATGATGAAAGGCAATATTTGAAGGAGCGGCGCCCGCTCTGTTCTGCCTAACATCTCCGCCAGGAGAAGGGACCTGCCCAGCCTCGGTGCGGGGAGTTTCCCCGGCGGGCAAAGGGGCCCCAAGGATCGCGGCGATCCTTATCCTGCGAAGCCTCGCACCCCTTGGAATCCAAGGCTTGCAGCTCTACACCCCAACGGGCTCACGTATCATCTGCAGCCGACGCGCAGGCTCGGTCTGGTGGAGATGCACGGCAAACGTATCCCATGGCGGAGTGACGCCAATCTGCACCAGGATCCGCCCGATCTCACCGCGATGGTAGCCGCCGTGGGTGACGACATGGATCAGCATTTCCTGGCGCGACATCATTGCCTTGTCACCGTCGGTGAAGATCAAGGGCACAGGCTGTGACAGAAGTTTAGGCGACACGGCTTCGAGATAGTCGAGATACCAACGATCCATCGCCGCGACATCGGCGCCGAGTTCATCGAGCGCCGGCGTGTCCTCGGTGTTGTCTGACGCGTAGGCGTGACGCGTGCCGGAAAGATGCGCCGCGAATATCCTCGACACGATGAGGTTGTGGTTGAGCAGACGGATGGCTGCGTGACGCTCCTGCGGATGCGCCCGCTGGTCGAGACCCGCGAGCTTCTCCAGCAATTCGCCATTGGCCCAGGCTTGATAGACGAAGAGACTGCGAAGCAGATCCCGCGCGCTCATGGTCTGTATCCTTTCCGAAAAATGTGAGTATGTTGTCTATATTCTCGGCTGATGGAGCAAGCATGTCTACTCGCATTGCAAAGCCGCGCTCGCGCATGCGCAAGCAGCCGCGCCAGGCGCGTTCGCGCGCTACCGTCGAGGCGATCATCGAAGCCGGCGCTCATGTTCTGAGCACGCTCGGCTGGGCCGGCTTCACCACCAACAAGGTGGCCGACGCCGCCGGTGTCAGCATCGGCTCGCTCTATCAATATTTTCCCGACAAGCTGTCGCTGGTCGAGGCAATCCGTCGGCGACATTTCGATCAGGTGTTGTCGGTGATCGCCGAATCAGCAGAAGGCGACAAGCCGCTCAAGCGATTCGCGCAGGAGCTGGTGCGCGGCATGATCGATGCGCACAGCATCCATCCGACCCTGCATCAGGTGCTGCTCGACGAGGCGCCAGGTGATCGCGGCTCGCGCGCCGCTCATGCCTCGTTTCAGTCGCGCTATCTCGACCACTATACGGCGGCGGTAGCGCAGTATCGCCGGCGCAGGAAGGACAATGAGACTGTGGCCCGCGTACTCTCCTCGGCGGTCGAGGGCGTCATCCACAATGCCGGGCGGCGCGACATGCTCGATGCGCCGGAGTTGCAGAAGCAACTCGTCGAGCTGATCTGCGCTTATGTGTCGGGTTCCGGCCGCAGCGCATGAACAGAATAGCGCGATCGAGATCCCTCACCGCTCACGGCTGATAGCCAAGGCAGACGGCGCCAAGCGCGACGACGGCGCAGGCGCCGACGCGCCGCGGCGTCAGTTGCTCGCCGAGGAAGAGCCGACCGATGAAGGCGGCAAAGACAACGCTGGTTTCGCGGATGGCGGTGATGGGGCCGGCCGGGCCGAGTGCGAAAGCGGCGACCACGACGGCATAAGCAAGCAGCGCGAACAAGCCACCGGCGAGAGCCTTACGGGTTTCGGGCGCGCTGAAGTTGACGACGAGCCTGCCGCGCAGGACGATGAAGGTCGCCGGCAGCAAGGCGCCGTAGATCAGCAGCACCCAGGCGGTGTAGGCGCCGCTGTCGCCCGCCACGCGCACGCCGATGGCGTCGACCGTCGCGTAGGCCGCGATGATCGCGCCGGTCGCCAGCGCGTAAAAGATCGAGGTCGTCGATGCCCTGCCCCTGCCGAGCGACAGGCCCATGATGCCGCAGGCGACCAGCGTGACGCCGACGATCTCGGGCATTGTGAGCTGCTGGCCGGCCAGCACGAAACCGCCGAGTGTAACCAGCAGCGGCACGCTGCCGCGCACGATCGGATAGACCTGCCCCAGTTCGCCATAACGGTAGGCGGCGACCAGGAACACGCTGTAGCCGACCTGGAGGCCGGCCGAGAGCGCGACATAGGGCCAGGCGCCGGTCGCCGGAAGCGCATGGAAAAGCGCCATTGGAATGGCGATGAGCGTGCTCGAAAAGCTCATGACAGTGACAGTCCACAGCCTGTCGGCTCCCGTTCGCAGGAAGGCGTTCCAGCCGGCGTGCAGAATGGCCGCGAACAGCGCGAGCGCAATGACCGTCGCGCTCATTGCGCTGTACGCGCGCTGGCGATGACGGCATCGGCCGCCTTGCGGGCGCTATCGATGGCGGCTTCGGCCTCACCCATCTGCGCCATCAGTGTCGCGCCCTCGATCAGCATCAGCAGCGCCGCCGCAGCACCCTCAGCCTGCTTCGGCGGCATCACCGCCTCGAGGATCGCCTGCATGCGCCGCTTGAGGCCGTTCTTCTGCCTGATGACGGCCTGGAACACCGGATGGGTGGGATCGCCGAACTCGGCCAGTGCATGCGCGAACAGGCAGCCGTGGAAATCAGGACTGCCGAACCAGCGCTCGTGCCAGTCGAAGATTTTTCCGATCTTGCGCTCCGGCGTGGCGACCTCTTGCGCAAGCTGGTCGAGCTGACGCTCGAAACGGCGGGCGCGATAGTCGAGCACCTGGACGATCAGTTCGTCCTTGCTCGGAAAGTGGCGATACATCGTCATCTTCGCCACATCGGCCTCGGCAATGATGCGGTCGATGCCGGTGGCATGGAAGCCTGCGCGCTTAAAGAGAGTGTAGGCGGTTTCTACGACGTGCTGGCGTTTGTCGATCGCAGGCGATGGCGTCATGGTCTTCCACCAGTAGTGAGACAGGTCTGTCTCGTATTTATGAGACCGATCAAGCCGGCTGTCAACACGCCAAACGAAAACGCCTGCGGGTCTCGCCGCAGGCGTTAAAGGCGAAGAATGGTATTGCTCTCAGCGCAGGACGCGGCAGCGACCGTTGTAGACCATCCAGCGGTCGAAGCCCGAAACGCAGAATTCGACATTGTCGCCGATCGAGGCGAAACCCTGGCCTTCCTCGATCAGGTACCAGATGGTGCGGGCACGGCCATCGGAGAGGCTGACGGTGGCGCCGCAATAGCGGCGGCCGATCGGCCATTCCTCGCTTGCCGGCAGGTAGCGATGCTGGTGAATGCGCTGGAAATCGGTGATCGAGACATCAGGCAGATGCGGCACGTGATGCACCTGGTAGGAGAAGCGGCTGGAGATCTTGTTCAGCACCCAGGCCTGCCCGCAGACGCCGCTGTCCTCGTCGGAATAGACGGAAAGATCGGCGGCCTGCGCCGCCTGGGTGATGCCAAGGGGTGCGGCCAGCGGCGTGCAAAGCGAAATCAGGGCAGCAAGAGCGGATTTGGCAAAGCGAGTCATGGCAGCCTCTCAAAGGTCGATTGCGCGCACTCTGCGGATTCGGCGGCGCGCGGTCAAGCGGTTGCGCGGACGATGGTTTCCGGCAGCGGCCGGGTCCATCCACATCGCTTCCTAGATGTGGCCGTCAGGATCGGCCAGGCGGCGATTGTACACGAAGCCATAATCCTGCTGGGCATTGATGTCGGCCGTGCAGCCATGTTTCGCCGCCGCCTCGTTCATCGCACGACCGCCGCGCGGCTGTCGCAGGACACGGCAAGCATGACTTCGCTGGAGGTTGCGGCGCCCGCAGCGAAGCGTTGCTATTCCCCGGCCAGCCATTCCAGCGACCAGTGCGCCGGCTTTTCGACCGCCAGCAGTCTGTGCAGAGCCGGCAGCACGATGCGCAGGTCGCGCTCCAGCGTGAAGGGTGGGTTGACCACCACCATGCCGCTGCCGTCGAGGCTCGGCTCCCGCGACGCAGGCCGGATCTCGAACTCGATGTCGAGCAGCTTCGCGACGCCGGATTGCTTGAGCGCCTTGCGGAAGGCGATAATCGCCTTGCGGTCCTTGATCGGATACCACAGCGCATAGATGCCACCCGGCCAGCGCTTGTGCGCTCTTTGCATCCCGTCGACGAGGCGGTCGAATTCGCCGGCTTCCTCGAAGGGCGGATCGATAAGAACCAGCCCACGCTTTTCCTTCGGCGGCAGATGCGCGCCGAGGGCCAGCCAGCCATCGAGTTCGATCACCCTTGTCTGGAAATCGCCGGCAAACAGGGTCTTCAGCCTGGCGGCATCATCGCCATGCAGTTCGATCGCCGACAGCCGATCCTGCTTGCGCATGAGATGGCGGGCGATGAGTGGTGAGCCTGGATATTTCCCCACGCCACCATCGGGATTGAGCGAACGCACGGCTTCGAGATAGGGGGCAAGCAGCGCAGCCGCCGATTTGTCCAACGGGGCGTCGATCAGGCGGCCGATGCCGCCCTGCCATTCGCCGGTCTTTTGCGCTTCCGTCGACGACAGATCATAACGGCCAATGCCGGCATGAGTGTCGATGACACGGAACGCCTTGTCCTTCTGCTTCAAATATTCGAGCAGAAGGCTGAGCACGACATGCTTGACGACATCGGCGAAATTTCCGGCGTGATAGGCGTGACGGTAATTCATGCCGCGCTCATTTCGAGGAGCCTCTGCCCCAGCGCGGCGGCGGCGGCTTCGAGTTGGGGTTCTCCGGCCGGCTGCCGCCGAAACGCAACGATAGCAGGAAGCCGATCAGGCCGACGGCAATCAACCCATAGCCCACCGGCCGGGCGCGGCCGTCGATCTCGCCGGTACCGGCGCGCAGCACCAGGTCCACCGCCCGCATCGGGATATCATCGGCATCGCCCGGGCCGACGGTGAAGAGATAGGAGCCGGGGCTGACGGGCGCGATCACGCCGGCCTCGTCGCGAAAGATCTTGTCAGGCAGTTGCGGGCTGACCTGGCGCGGATTGTCTGAGTGGTTGAACTGCAGCGTCGAGGCCAGCACAGTCTTGCCACCGGTAGCCGCGGTCAACGTCAAGATAGTGCGCTGCTGCGAGACGATGCGCTCGGCCCGCGCCGTCAGGTCGACCAGCACCCTGACCGGCGCGTCGCCTGCCGAGAGCGTCACCGTCTCCGGTTTGAAGCGGCCCTGCTCGTAGACCCTGTAGCTGCCGATCTCATGGCCGGAGAAATTCGTCATCGCCCAGGGATAGACGACGCCGATGGCGATACCGGCGAGCAGGATCAGGAAGAAGAGAAAGCGCATTGAGAATAACCCGAGTGTTCGACCAGCTTGCCAATAGCGCTCCAAGGATCAAAAGGCGATGGCCTACGCAGCGAGCCTCGTCCGTCCAAGACAAAGATGATAGCCAAATGAATGTTTGTGCGGATTTGGCCAAGGCGAGCTGCCCGCCGTCGAACCGCATCGGGGCGTATCGAATGCTGAACGGCAACCAATAGCCGCATGGCGTCGCCCAGCGAACTCAGAAAGCAATCAACAGACATCAGGAGTGACGATTCCGCCGAAGCGGAGGCTTTGCGACGTCCGCAGGGGCGTGGCCGGGCAACGCTATGTCCAGGCGGTAGCGTGCGCAGTGCGTAAGGCGAAGGGGTGGAACATGGGTAGAACTGTCAACGTTCTGAAAGTCGAGTCCGGGAACAGCCGAAGGCGCGCCAACATCAATCGGGGCCGCGCCCTGGTTGCCGGCGGGGCAGGATTTCTCGGTTCGCATCTGTGCGAGCGTCTTTTGCTGGATGGATACGACGTTGTCGTGCTGGACAATAGTCGTCAGGCAACGGCGTCCCTGATGTAACGGCCCGCGAAATCTGGATTGGCCGGCGCCTTTCGGATGCTTGACACTACCTTGTGTTGGCGCTGTCGCGCAGCCGCTCCATCTCATCCAGCAGCATGTCGAGACCAAGCTCGAATGTCGCGTCGAATTCGGCGGTGCCGAAATAACGGCCCGCGGCCATGACATTGGGAAAATCGCGCGCCAGTTGCTCATCGCTGACCGTGCTGACCGCCGACGGCCCCCGGGCATAGCCTGATGTCTCGTCGAGGATGGCGCCCATAAGGTAGTATCCGGTAGTGCGGAACAACCGCGCTCCCAACTCGGTGCCAAAGCCGCCGGCTTCGAACAGACCGATGACGCTGTTTAGCCAGGCAAGGCAGGTTGGCGAATTCATCCGGTAGGTGACAAGGAACGGCGCGAAGGCCGGATGCTCGCGGCCGACGCGGCGGAAATCCTGCATGGCCATGCGCATCCTTTGCCGCCACGGCAGGCCGGCGTCAGGCATTTCGAGCGCGCCGATCAGCCGGTCGACCAGGGCTTCGTGCAGATGCGCCAGCGAGGGGAAGTGATGATAGATGCTCATCGCCTCGCAACCGAGCTCGGCAGCGAGCTTGCGCATCGAAAAGCCGGTCAGGCCCTCCCGCTCGATCACTTCGAAGGCGGCGTCCTCGATTATTTCACGGGACAGCCGGCCGCGTGCTCGCTTTTTTTTGATCGGTGAGTCCATGGCGTCGCTTGACAACTTACACTGTAAGGTTCACGTTCCATATCACCTTACATCGTAAGGCTAACAAACACCAGAGGAGAAAAACATGTCCGCTTATCGCACGCTTTCATCGACCCATTCCCTCGTTCGCTCCCTGCTCGCGGCCGCCGCTTGTACGCTGACCTTGACCCTGGCCGCCGCACCGGCCCAAGCCGACGACTATGACGCAACCATCCAGGACATCCAGTCGACCATGGGCGGCGTGCCGAGCTTCGTGAAGCAATTCCCTAGGGCTGGTCTGCCCGGCGCGTGGGCCGAGGTCAAGGCGATCGAGCTCAGCGACAAGACGGCGCTGCCGCCTAAGGTCAAGTCGCTGATCTCGCTGGCGGTGGCAGCCCAGATTCCGTGCACTTACTGCGTCTGGTCGGACACCCAGGACGCCAGGCGCGCCGGCGCGACTGACGAGGAGATTCAGGAGGCCGTGGCGATGGCGGCTCTGACCCGCCACTGGAGCACCATCTTCAACGGCATGCAGGTCGATTTCGATACGTTCAAGAAAGAGATGGGTGGGGAGTAGCGCCGATCTGGCCAGCACACAGCCGGCATGCGCGTAAGCAACGTGCCATGCCGGCGGCTTCGATGACGGCGTGCTTCGCCTCGCGCCAAGTGCATCGGGACGTTGTCAACACCGCCGATTTCGCGCAAGCCTAATTGAGAGAATCGCTATGGGCGTGCGGGGTTGATGCAGGTCTTCGATGGCAGGTAGCACCGTGCTGGTCACCGGGGCGCGGGCGCCGGTGGCGCTGCATCTGGCGCGGCTGCTGCACGGCGCCGGGCGGCGGGTGATCCTGGCCGACAGTCCGGCCCGGCCGATCGCCGCGGCGAGCACGGCATGCGCCGCCTACCATCGCCTGCCGCCGCCACGCTTTGCCGCTGATGCCTATGCAGGGGCCGTCGCATCTCTCGTCCGTACCGAAGGTGTGGAACTGGTCATCCCGACCTGCGAGGAGGTCTTCTATCTCGGCCGCCTGTGGCAGGATCGCGCCATGCCGGTCCGCCTGTTCGCGCCCGACATGGCGATGCTTTCCCGCGTCCACGACAAGCATGCGTTCATCCGGCTGGCGCAAAGCCTCGGCCTCGACGCGCCGGAGACGACGCTGCTGCAAAGCGATGCCGATCTCGAAAGCGTGCGCGGCCATTCGCGCGAGCAGGTGTTCAAGCCGGTGTGGTCGCGTTTCGCCCGTGACGTGCTGCTGCGGCCATCGCCGGGCGAACTCGACGCCGTCCGCCCCTCGCCCGCCGCCCCATGGGTGGCGCAGCGCTTCATCGCCGGCGACGAGATCAGTGCCTATGCAGTAGCGATTGAGGGCAAGCTCAAGGCACTGGCGTTCTACCGGTCACTCTATCGCGCCGGCAAAGGCGCCGGTATCTGCTTCGAGCCGGTCGAGGATGCGGCTGCCCGGCGCTTTGTCGAAATCTTCGTCGCCGGCACCGCTTGGACAGGCCAGATCTCCTTCGACCTGATGCGCGAGAAGGACGGCACGGTGCTGCCGCTGGAGTGCAATCCGCGCGCCGTGAGCGGCTTGCATCTCTTCCGCGATCCGCAGCGCTTTGCCGACGCTGTGCTGGACGACGGTCCGGAGGTGAAGCCTGATGTCGCCAAGCTGCAGACGGTGCGGCTGGCGATGTGGATCTACGGTCTGCCGGCGGCGCTGCGCTCCGGCGGTCTTGGCCGCTTCCGCCAAACTATGCGCGAGGCCGATGAGCTGCTCGATTGGCCGGGCGACCCCGCGCCCAGAAAAGCGCAATGGCGCGCACTAGCCGAGATCGCCGGCACCGCACTGCGCCAGCGCATCAGCCTGCAAGCCGCGTCGACGCGAGACATCG
Source organism: Mesorhizobium sp. CNPSo 4688 (assembly GCF_057784295.1). Lineage (NCBI taxonomy): Bacteria > Pseudomonadati > Pseudomonadota > Alphaproteobacteria > Hyphomicrobiales > Phyllobacteriaceae > Mesorhizobium > Mesorhizobium sp. CNPSo 4688. The sequence continues at coordinate 109,715 of NZ_JBWLUY010000011.1, read as the reverse complement.
AGTGGAACGGGCCGCTTCAGGAGCAGCCGCGTTGAATCAAGGTCTTTCCGGTTCCTGCCTTCCGAGCGTGCAACCGCTGGTCAAGGCGCCTCGACGGGATGAACTGGCCTGGCGGAGAGTTGCAGGCCCAGTGCCCTGGTGACGCCCAGCAGCGTGCTGAGGCGTGGATCACCCTTTTCGCTCAGCGCCTTGTACAGCGCCTCCCGGGTAACGCCGGCTTCCTTGGCAACGGCTGTCATGCCGACAGAACGCGCTACATCGCCGAGAGCGTGCGTTATGAGTGCCGGATCACCATCCTCAAAAGCGGCTTCGATATAGGCAAAGCGGTCCGCCGGCGTCTTGAGGTGATCAAGAACATCGAAGCGGGTGGTTTTGAGGGGCATTGTCATATCTCCTTTGCCATCTGTTTCGCTTTGGCGATGTCGCGCTTCTGGGTGGACTTGTCGCCGCCGCAAAGAAGTATGATCACGGAGCTCCCAGCCTTCACGAAGTAGAGCCGGTAGCCGGGGCCGTGATCGATACGAAGTTCGCCAATGCCGTCAAAATACTTGGCGTCACCGATGTTGCCGATCTCGACCCGGCGGATGCGAGCAACGACCCGTAACCGCGCTGCAGCGTCGCGAAGGCCGTCGAGCCATCTGGTGAAATCGGCCGTCAGCCTGACTTCGATCATTCGTGAACTATAATTCACGAAGCAGACAAAATCAAGCGCTGTGAACTTTAGATTACAGCTCGATCTGATACACCCGCGGCTCCGCTGCCGCCGGCGGCATCTTGCCGTCCATGATCGCCGCTATGTCGCGGCGCAGGAAGTCGAGCGGGCCGATCGCCGGCTGGACTTGTGGCGGGATGCGGGCGTTGTCGCTGGCCGATTTCAGCACCCGGCGATCCTGCTGGAGCGCGAAGGCAAAGAGCGGCCGGAAGGCCAGCGCCTTGAGCTCGCCGAACAGGCCCTGACGTGGGCCGATGAGCCAGCCGACGCCTTCGACGGTCCGTTCGTCCGCCTGACGCAGATGGAAGGTGGTCGCCAGCGCTAGACCGCCCTTGCCCCAATATTCCAGTTCGACGATGCCCGGATGGCGATAACGGCCGATGGTCCTGGCGCGCTCGCCTTCCAGCAGCCGGCTGACCAGCCCCTGCTGGCGGTCCTCGCCGGTGTAACAGCTTTCGACCCAGCCCTCGCCGCCGGTCACCTCGACGCGCACGAGATGGCGCTTTGCGGTGAGACCACGCAGTACGCCCTTGTGGGTGAAGTGGGTGTGGGTGGCGTCGAGAATGTTCTCGGCCGCGTCGAGCACCGTCGATTGCGCCGAACTGCGCACCCGCTTCACCACGACATCCTTGCCCTGCATGCAGTGGAGATAGGGCTCGACTTCGGGCGTGCCTGACGAGACGAAGACGACGCCGTCGCGTTCGATCGCGGCGTAGCGGCGGACGCGATAGTGCGGGATATCACCGACATGGCCGGGAATGGCGGTGCATCGCCCTTCCCCATTGTAGCGCCAGCCATGGTAGGGGCATTCGATCTCACCGCCAATGACCTTGCCGGTCGACAGTTCGACCAGCCGGTGAGCACAGCGGTCGAACAGGGCAGTGATCCCTTGCGCCGAGCGGAACAGCACCAGCGGCGCGCCATCAACCAGGATGCGCTTCGGCTTGGCTTTGATATCGGCAGACCGCATCACCGCCTGCCAATGGTCTTTGTCTTTTTGCTGCCGTGCCTCGCTCAAAGTTCAAATCTCCTGAGCAGGGGAATGCCGATCTGCGCGAGCACAAATTCCATGATCCGCACTGCCATGCGTTGGCTGCGCGGCAGATGGCCGGCATAGACGGCGTTGTATTCCAACGTCGCCACGGCGCCGCGCAAGCGTTTGAAGGCGGCGGCACCGGCGCTCATGTTGAAGAACAGGCCATGCGCCGTGGCATCATCCTGCGCCAGCGCCATCATCATGCGGTAGAGCCCCTCACTCACCGGCAGGCCGGTGTCGTAGCCGACGATCGGCTGCGTCAGTGTCCTGCCGTTTTTCGACAGCGCGGCAACGGCGACCAGTTCACCGCCGGGACGGCGCAGACCCGCCAGCTTGAGGATGCCGCGACGGTGCATCTCGCTGATATAGCGAGCGGTGTAATGCGGGTTGAGCGGCGTGTATTTGTCGAGATAGAGCATGCGATAAAGCGCTTCGCTGCGCGCATAGTCAGCTTCGGCAAAGTCGGCATCGCCGACCATCTCGAACGGCGTCGTGCGCAGTCGCTTGCGGTCGCGCTTCATGTCATTGGTCGTGGCGGAACCACGGTCGGCGAAGATATAGATCTGCCGCGCCGCCAGCAGGCGAAACCCTTCCGCCTTCAGCGCCGCGATGGTCGAGCGATCGGCGATCTCGTTCAGCGAGCGGATGAGAACAGCGCGGTCGGGAAAACGCACCTTGAGATCGTCGCGGATCGCAGCGACCGTCTTGCGGTCGAGCAACGGCACCGGATTGGTGGAATAGAGCCAGTTGTTGACCTGCACCTGATGGTCGAGGCCGCTGGCCCTGACCAGCGGTGCGCATAGGCCGATCAGCATCCGGATCGCCTTTTGCAACAAGGGCGATGAGACGAAATTGCGGGTCTCGTCGATAGCATAGTCGATATAGGCGCTCGACGGGCAGCAGATGTAGCAATTCGGCGCTTCGCTTCTGTCGTTCAGCGTCAGCGGAAAGGAGCGGCCGGCGATCTCGAAAGCCTCGACGGCCACCGTCAAATTGCGGACGAGGTCGCGCACCGGCACGTCGTTGAAAAGCCGCACGAAGGCTTCGACCTCGCGCGGATTGTTCTCCACCCGGTCCGACTCATCGAGCGGGAATGCGCCAGGCCGGTTCACGGCCCAGCTCCCAGCCGGCATTCAACCCGGCGCAGCTTGCGGCCTGTCTCCAGCGGCAGGTCCTTACGCACAAGGCCGACCGAAGCCGTCGCCTGTCGCGCCGCCAGCAGCGTGCGCACGGCCTGATGCGCGGCGGCGGCGGCTTCGTCGGCAAGCTCGGGCGCAAGGCTGAGTTCGATCGCATCGGCAGCCGTCTGGATCAGGCGGAAATCGTCGATGCGCCGATCCGCGTCGAGCACCGCATTGCGCAATATGTCGGGGGTGACCAGGATCTGCCCGTGCGGCGATGCCAGCCGGAAGGCATCATCCATGCGTCCGACGATCTCATCCACCGTGCGCAGCGGCGAGCCGCAGCGGCATGGAGTTTCGGAGAGCCGCAACAGATCGTTCATCCGGTAGCGCGCCATGATCTGGGTCCGGCGGCGAAAGGCGGTGACCAGCGGCATGACCAGCCCGTCGCCCGCCGGTTCGAACTCGAAGAACACCGAATCCTCGGCCAGATGCAGCCCGCCCTCTCGGCACGTGACGGCGAACAGCCCTTCCGTCGCCATGTAGATCTGGTCCAGTGGCAGCCGGAAGAATGTTTCGATGACCGGGCGGTCGACCGGGTCGAGCGTTTCTGCTGCGCAAAAGACGCGTTGCGGCTTTAGCCGAAATTTCTCGGCAGCGAAGTGCCGCAACATTTTCGGCGGCGCAATGATCACCGTCGGCGCGAAATCCTCGAGTGCCGCACGCCAGCTCTCCGGCCCGCGCGTCAGGTCGAAGAAGCCGAGATCGATGCGCCGCGATTTGCGCGCGCTGTCGTAGAGCCCGGTGTTTTGCGGCAGGATCACCGCCACGCGCTGGCGCCGCCAGATGAGATCGGGCACGGCCTTGGCCAGGATCGTGCCCAGCCACCGATATTTTTCCGCTTCCGAAATGACGAATAGACCGCGATTGCCCGACGTGCCGGTGCTGGCGCCGACCGTCAGTTCGCCGATCCGGCCATCGCCGGCCTGCGCCTTCCAGGCTTCGGCGGCCGAGACGCCATGGATGTTGAAGCGCTCGAAACTGCCCATCACCATCGCCTTGTCGGTCACCGGCAAGTCGCCGAGATGGTACGGCGCCTTGCCGTAGAACCGCGCGCCCGGCAGGTCGCGGTCGAGAAAGCGGCGCAGGGCATGCGCCTGCCAGCGTTCGAAATTCTCGCGGCACTTGCGCGAGAGCCATTGCGTCAACACAAACGCACGAACCGCCTCGGCCCGCCCGTTCATGCGCCTTCTCCGGCAAGATCGTGGGACGTCAACGCCGGATCATGGCAAAGCATGACCTCGCCGCCGGTTGCCAGAAACCGTCGCAACGTCACGCTGGTCGGCTCGAGCGCGGCGGCGTCCTCGGCCAGCAGGGTTGCCGGCAGACCGGGCGTCCGGTTTTCGACCAGCGCTCTGATCAACCATTGCGCATCGACGGCGTAGAGCAGCGGCCGCTCCATGTTGGGAAACAGCAGTCCGAACTGGCCATCGGCATGGCCGGGCAGATCGACGGCGACAACGCTGCCGTCGCCGAACAGGTCGGCACCGCCGGGCACGCCGCCGTGCGGCTCGATTTGCCGCTTCGACGACAGCCCGTCGAGCCGTGCCTCGAAATCCGGCGGAAACAGTTCCTTGAACACGCCATGCCGCAGATTCTGCCGAGCTGTCTTGGCCTTAGCCCGCACCCAGGCGGCGTCATTGGCGATGAGGCGGGCATGGGGAAACAGCGACAGGCCCGACATGTGGTCGGCATGGAAATGCGTAACAATGACGGTGCGCACGTCCTGCAAAGACAGGCCGAAGCGCGTCAGCAGCGGCAGCGGCTGCTCGGCCTCGTTGAGCTCGGGCCGGAGGATCGCACTGTAAAGACGCAGCGCGGTGCTGCGCTCGCTCCCTTGAGTCACATGCGGCGTGTAACCGGTGTCGATCAGCACCGGACCCGACTGCGGATGCAGGATCAGCCCGTAGCGGACACGCAGCCTGACCTTCGCCCAGCTGCCGCCGCGCAAAATCAGGCGCTCGGCCGCGCTGACAGAGGCGCTGTTGGCGAAGACGATCTTCACGCCGACCCCCGATTTTCCGCCACCTTGCCGAAGGTGCGATCGAGCCCTTCCTCGAAGGACACTTTCGGCGCCCAGCCGAGGATGCGGCGGGCCTTGGCAATGTCGAGGCTCTGGGCGTAGGCGAACAGGCCAAGACCGTAGCACGTCACCGGCGGCTCGGGCCGGCCGGGCAGAAGTTCAGCCACCGTCTCCGCCAACCCGGCTGCCAGCATTGCGGGCAAAAGCGGCATTTTGCGCCAGCGTGGCTGTACACCGGCGCGGGCGCAGGCCACCTCGGCAATGCGCCGCACCGGCACCACCTCGCCGCCGGAAACGTTGAAGATCTGCCCCTCGGCAGTGCTGCCAACGGACAGGGCGGCAAGCACCGCATCGACCACGTCCTCGATATAAGTGAGATCGATACGCGCCTTGCCGTCGCGAAACAGCGGCAGCGGGCGCTGCCGCGCCACCTGCAGCAGGCGGGGCAGCAGCGTGCGGTCGCCCGGGCCGTAGAGGCCGCGAGGACGCAGCAGCACCGGGCCGATTTCAGGCGCGGCCAGAACGATTTCCTCAGCCTGTCGCTTGGTGCGGGCATAGTGGTTGACCGGAGGGGGCAGGCCGGCGTCCTCGCGGACGCCGAGCTGGTCGCGATAGGCAAAACAGACCGTAGGGCTGGAGATATGGACGAGGCGGCGTACGCCTTGCCGGCGGGCAAAATCGACGAGGTTGTGGGTTGCCACGACATTGGCCGTCTCGAAATCCGCCAGCCTGCCGAAGGGCGCCGAAAGGGCAGCGCAATGGACGATCGCATCGAGGGCTCCGAGATCGTGTTCGGCAGCGGCATCGAACGGTTTGGACAGATCAAGGCGAATGATCTCGTGACCGGCGGCTTCGAGCGCCGCACAACGCTCGGCATCGCGGCCAAGGCCGAGCGCCGGTGTGCCCATTGCCGCCAGCCGCGCCAGGACATGCGAGCCGAGGAAACCGCTGGCGCCGGTGACGAGCACGCGCCCCATGGTCAAGCTTCCAGCGCCATGCCGCCGAACGACACGCCGGCTGAGGTGCCGAGGAACAGCAATTTAGCGCCCGGCGCGACGCGGCGTTCGCGGCGTGCGACATCGAGCGCAAAGGGGATCGAAGCGGCGATCTGGTTGCCGTAGCGCGCCGCGATATCGATCAGCTTCTCCGGCACAAAGCCGGTCTGACGCGCCATGTGGGCGAGCGCGAACGGGCTCGCCTGATGCGGCACGACGACATCGACATCGTCCCGCCGCCAGCCGGCACGATCGAGCAATTCGGCAACGAAGCCGTTGAAATGGCGCGACGTGACGCGGAACAGTTCCTTGCCGTCCATGTGGAAGAGGCTGTGGTGGGCGAATTCCTCCGGCTGACGGTGAAAGTCGAAACGCGTGCCGCCGGAGCCGATGCTGCAGGCTTCATAGACTGAGGGATAGGTGCGCATCAGATTGGCCGCCACCCTGCCCTCGCCGGGCGCTGCCTGCTGCAGCACCGCGGCCGCCGCGCCATCACCAAACAAGGCCGCGATTTCCGGCTGATCCTGCCACGGCAGAGCGCGCGAGGCGATCTCGGACGAAAACACCAGCGCGGTGCGGCATTGCCCGGCCTCGATCAGCCGCGACGCCGTCTCGAAAGCGGTGAGGAAGCCGAGGCAGGTGCTGTTGACGTCGAAGGCGGCGGCCGATCCATCCGCCAGGCCGAGACGCTGCATGACCAACGGCGCGGTCGACGGCAGCGGCTGGTAAGGCACGCCGCAACCGCCGATCACCAGATCAACGCTGCTGGCATCGATGCCGGCATCGGTGAGTGCGAGGCGCGCCGCCGCACAGGCGAGATCGACCTGCGATTCGGCCTCGCAGACATAGCGCTCAATGACGCCGGTGGCAGCTTCGAGATGGCCATCGCCAAGCCCCAGCCGCGCGTCGAGACTGCGCGACGTCACGCATTGAGCCGGCACGGCTCGCCCGGTTCCGATGATCTTGACCCGCATTCTCAGCCCGCCGCGTGAGTTGCGCTGTTCGCAATCCTTAGATCGGATCGTTCGGAGATAACAGCGTCGTTTTCAAGACGGGCCGGCGCAACCCTCTAAGCTTTGCGCTCCCAGCGCCGGTCGGGCGTCTGCTGCCAATAGGTGACCGCGTGGCCGGCCTCTTTCAACGTCTTCCAATGCGTGCGGGCGCCTTCGACCTGGGCTGCGTCATGGCCGTCGAACAGGAACACGGCGCGCTCGTAGCCGGCGAGATCGGCGGGTGCTGCGCCATCGACGAGGAAGCGGATCTGCGCCTGGTTCGGATTGGCTTCGCTCGTGGTCAGGAGGATAGGCTGCTCGGCCGGATAGGCCTCGCGGTCGGTCGCATGGGCCAGGAACGAATCGTCCCGGAATGTCCACAGATGCTGGTCGAGCGCGTCGCGCCGCTCCTCGGTGCCGGTCTGCACCACGGCGCGCCAACCGCGATCGACGCTGCGCTCGAGCAGGCCGGGCAGCGCATCCTCCAGCGTCGATTCGGTCAGGTGGTAGAAAAGGACGTCGGCCATATCCGGCCCTATCCCTCGTAATTGTCGCGCACCAGGCGGTCGAGCAGCCTGACGCCGAAACCCGAGCCCCAGGACTGGTTGATCTCGCTCGGAGGCGAGCCCATCGCGGTGCCGGCGATGTCGAGATGCGCCCACGGCGTTTCCTTGACGAAGCGCTGCAGGAACTGCGCGGCGATGATGGCGCCGCCATAGCGGCCGCCAATGTTCTTCATGTCAGCGCTCTTGGAATCGATCAGCTTGTCGTATTCGGGCCCAAGCGGCATGCGCCACAGCCGCTCCTGCGTCGCCTGGCCGGCCGTCGTCAACCTGTCCGACAGTTCGTCATTGTTGGAGAACAGGCCGGCATAGTGCTGGCCAAGCGCGACCATGATGGCGCCCGTCAGCGTCGCCAGATTGACCATGAATTTCGGCTGGAAGCGGTCGTTGCAGTACCATAGCGCATCGGCCAGCACGAGGCGGCCTTCGGCATCGGTGTTGAGCACCTCGATGGTCTGGCCCGACATCGAGGTGACGATGTCGCCCGGGCGCTGGGCGTGGCCGTCGACGGCATTCTCCACCAGCCCGATGATGCCGACGACATTGGCCTTTGCCTTGCGCGCCGCCAACGCCTGCATGAGCCCTGTGACTGCGGCAGCACCGCCCATATCGCCTTTCATGTCTTCCATGCCGGAAGCCGGCTTCATGGAATTGCCGCCGGTGTCGAAGGTGACGCCCTTGCCGACGAAGGCGACCGGTGCATCCTTGGCCTTGCCGCCTTTCCATTGCATGACAGCCATGCGGGCGCCGCGCGGCGAGCCTTGCGCGACACCGAGCAGCGAGCCCATGCCGAGCTTCTTCATTTCCTTCTCGGTGAGGATTTCGACCTCGACGCCGAGGGCTTCCAGTTCCTTGGCGCGGGCGGCGAATTCTACCGGGCCGAGCGCATTGGCGGGTTCGTTGACTAGGTCGCGCGCGAGAAGCACGCCGTCGATCACCGCCACTTCGTCGGCGAAGGCCTTTTTCGCGGCGGCCGGATCGGCGGTGTGGATGGTGACCTTGACCCGTTTCTTCGGCTCGGCCTCGTCCTTGTCCTTCCTAGTCTTGTATTTGTCGAAGGCGTAGCTGCGCAGGACGATGCCGGCAGCCAGGTTCGCCGCTTGCTTACCGCCAATTTTTGCGCCCGGCACATCGAGAATGATGGCCACTTCGGTCGCCTTGCGCAGGGACGCCGCAATGGTGCCGCCAAGCTTCAGCCAGGCAAAGTCATCGACACCGGCAACCTTGCCGGCGCCGATCGCCACCAGCCGGTCGAGCGATGTCCCCTGCGGCGCCAGCACTTCGACGACACCGGCAAATTTTCCGGAAAAGTCCGCCACCGGAAACGCCCGCGCCAGCGTTCCATCCGGATCGCAGGCCTTTGCCGGCTCGCCAAGACCGCCATCGTCGGCCGCCAGCACGAAGACGCTGCCCTTTTTAGGCGCGGCAAATTTGGCGAAGGCGATCAATGGTCTCAAAGTCATCAGGTCCTGCTTTCGGAAACGGCTCAGATTTTCAGGGAGAATGCGTTTTCAGGGAAGATGCGCGACATTTGGTCGTTTTCCTTCATTTGGCAAGACTTTGCCGGAATCGGGCCCCATATGCGCTGTGGAATCGATGACGATTCGTCGCGGCACGGCCCCGCTCTCCCGCCGCAACCTGTTGTTAACCATCGATGTTCTCCCTTTCTTATCCATTGCCGCCGACACTCCGGCCCGCGGGACGGGCGATGTGGGACGGGAAACGGATCGATCCGCCTGAAGGAAATGGCCAAACACACCCAGTTGTACAGGCGCAGTCGGACGACTACCTTGTCTGCGGGCATGATGCCGTTCGGCAAATCGAGAAAAGCCTTACATGAAGGTCGTTGAACGCTACATCATGCGTCGCGCGCTGGCGGTGTTTCTCGCTGCGCTGATCTGGACGCTGGCCATTGTCTGGACGACGCAGGTGCTCGCCCGCATCGATCTCGTTACCGACAGCGGCCAGTCGGCGCTGACCTTCTTCGAGGTCGCGGCCCTCATCATCCCCACGATTATCCCGATCGTGGTGCCGTTCGCCCTGGTGGTGGCGGTGGCCCAGACGCTCAGCGTCATGAATTCCGATTCCGAGCTGGCCGTCATCAACGCCGCCGGCGCCTCGCGCTGGACGATCGTGCGGCCGGTCTTGCTGATCGCTCTGGCGGCCAGCGTTTTTTCCTTCGCCGTCGACAATGGCGTCGAACCCTATGCCAGGCAGAAGAACCGCCAGCTGATCGCATCCTCGCGCGCCGATCTTTTGTCGCTGATCATCCAGGAAGGCACATTCCGCAAGATCGACGACGGGCTGTTCCTGCAGGTCGGCGAGCGGCTGCCGGACAACCGGCTTGGCGGCATCTTCGTCGCCGATTCGCGCGAGGAAGGCGCCAATCTGATCTACTATGCCAAGAGCGGCAGCGTCGTCGAAAAGGGTGACGAGAAGGTGCTGATGATGAATGACGGCGTCATTCATCGCAAGACGCTGACCGGCGACCTGTCGGTCATCCGCTTCACCTCCTACGCCTTCGATCTGTCCGCCTTCATGTCGGCGGCCAACGATATCCTGCTCCTGCCCAAGGACCGAACGACGCAGTATCTGCTCAACCCGGACCCCAACGACAAGATCTTCCAGCGCAGGCCCGGCGCCTACAAGGCCGAGCTCGACCAGCGCTTTTCCGAATGGTCGTACGCGCTGGTGTTCGCGCTGATCGCGTTGGCCGTGGCAGGCGATGCGCGCTCACACCGCGAGGCGCGCATCCATCCGCTGATCACAGCCATTGCCATTGCGCTGTTCGTGCGCTGGCTGGGCTTTTTTGCCGCCGGGAAAGCCGACAAGATCCCGCAATATACCTACATGGTCTATGGCGTGCCGATCGTCGCCTCGGCGATCGCCATCTGGTTCATCGTCACCTCACGAAGCATGGAACTGCCCGGCAGCTGGGCCGACTGGCTGACGAATTTCGCCGGCCGCGTCAGTGATGGCTGGACGGCGCTGAAGCTGCGCCTCACCCGGCGCTACACATCCGGCCAGGGAGCCTGACGATGGGCTGGACCTTGGGCCGCTACTTCTTCTTTCGCTACGTGTCGATCACGATCTGGTTCTTCATCGGCCTTCTGGCGCTGGTGTTCCTGATCGACTTCACCGAATTGTCCGGCCGCATCACCGGCCTGCCGGGCTTCACCTACGGCACGGCGGTCGCCATCTCGGCGCTGCGGATGCCGATGATCATGCTGCAGACGGTGCCGTTTGTCGGCCTGTTTTCGGCGATGGCGACGCTGGTGTCGCTCAACCGCAAATATGAGCTGGTGATTGCGCGTTCGGCCGGCGTGTCGGCCTGGCAGTTCCTGTTGCCCTGCTGCATCGGTGCGTTGTTATTCGGCGCGCTGTCGGTCGGCGTGCTCAATCCGATCGCCGCGCACGGCTTTTCCTGGTCGGAGCAGATGGAAAACCAGCTGCGGTCCGGCAATTCGAACGCGGTGGCGGCCGATGCCACGCCGTGGATTCGCCAGAAAACCGCCACCGGTGACACCATCATCGGCGCCCGCGCCATCCTCAACCAGGGCCTGGAAATGGCCGACGCGGTGTTCTTCGTTCTCGATCCGCGAGGCAATATCGTCGAGCGCAAGGACGCGGCGCGGGCTTTCCTGCGCGACGGCTACTGGGAATTGCAGGACGTCAAGGTGTTCAAAGACGGCAACATCCGCTCGGAAACGACGGACCAGTTGCCGACCAACCTCAAGCCGGAGTTCGTGCAGGAAAGGCTGGCGCGCCCCGAAACCATTCCGTTTTACGAGCTTCCCGGCAAGATTGAGGTTGCCCGCTCCTTCGGCCTCAAGGCAAATGCCTTCGCCATGCAGTTCGATTCGCTGGTGGCGTTACCGTTCCTGCTTGTGGCCATGACGCTGATTGCGGCAACAGTTTCAATGCGATTTGCGAGGATGGGGCAGTCGGCAACGATGATTCTGGGTGGCGTCCTCGCCGGGTTTCTGCTTTATGTCGTTTCGGTATTGGTCAAGGCATTCGGCGTGGCGGGATTCGTGCCCACAGCCGTGGCTGCATGGGTTCCGGTTGTCGTGGCTATGTTCTTTGGGGTGACATTCCTGCTATACAAGGAAGACGGCTAGTGAGGGAGGCGGCTTTGCGCAGCCATAGGCAGGCTGGTTTGGCGCGCCTTTATTCGGCGAGCGCCTTGGTATGCCTGCTCGCTTGCGGCGTGCCGATGGCTCCTGCGCTGGCGCAGGATGTCACCGACGTGGCAACGAAGGTTCCCTCCGGCACCCAGATGCTGTTGGCGGCCGACACGCTCGTCTATAACAACGACAACCAGACGGTCACCGCCATCGGCGGCGTGCAGATCGACTATGGCGGCAACAAGCTCGTCGCCCAGCGTGTCGTGTATGATCGCAACACCAAGCGGCTCGTCGCCAGCGGCAATGTCGAGATCGTCAACAGCGACGGCACTAAGATCAACTCGCAGCACATCGATATTACCGACGATTTCGCCGACGGTTTCGTCAACGCGCTGCGCGTCGAAACCCCCGAAAAGGCCTATTTCGCCGCCGAAAGCGCTGAACGCATGGGCGGCGTGCTGACGACGTTCCATAACGGCGTCTATACCGCCTGCGAGCCTTGCGAGGACAAACCGGACAAGGCGCCGACCTGGCGGGTCAAAGCCAGGAAGATCATCTGGAACGGCGAAAAGAAGACGGTTCGCTTCGAGAACGCGAATTTCGAATTCTTCGGCTTCCCGCTGGCCTATCTGCCGGCATTTGAGATCGCCGACCCGACGGTCAAGCGCAAAAGCGGCTTCCTGATCCCCAGCATCGCCTTCAACAACGAACTCGGCGTCGGCGTCAAAGTCCCCTACTATTTCGCATTGTCGCCGACCTACGATCTCACCGTCACCGGCAGCGGCTATACCAAGCAGGGTTTCCTCGGCGAGGCCGAGTGGCGCCAGCGCTTCAACAATGGCCAGTACACGCTGAAGATCGCCGGCATCCGTCAGGAAGACCCCAACGCCTTCATCGATGGCTCCGCTTTCCCCACTAGCGCTGGCCACAATGTCAATTCGGGCGAAGTCGGCGATCCCAACAAGTTCCGCGGCATGATGGGCACCAAAGGCCAATTCGCCATCAATCCGCGCTGGGACTTCGGTTGGGACATCCTGCTGCAGACCGACAAGAATTTCTCGCGTACCTATACGATCGACGGCTACAATGACGCCGTGCATCAATCGTCGGTCTACCTGACCGGCCTCAACGGTCGCAATTATTTCGATGTGCGCGCCATGCGCTTCCAGGTTCAGGAAAACGCACTGGACAGCAACATCTCGTCGCGCAGCGACAAGCAGCCCTGGGTGCTGCCGTCGCTCGACTATGCCTATATCCCCGACATGTCGGTGGCCGGTGGCCAACTGTCGTTCAACGTCAATGCGCGGGTGATCCGCCGTGACGATCTCGATCAGGCCTATTTTACCCCCTACGTGCCGGCCTCGGGCGTCCAGCGCGTGCGCGGCATCGAGGGCGAGTCCGGCCGCTTCACCGCCGAGGCCGAGTGGAAGCGCACCTTCACCACGGACGGCGGATTGCAACTGACGCCTCTCTTGGCTCTGCAGGGTGACGTCGACTATCTCAATGCATCCTCAGGTTCGCTCGCTGCCATTAATGCGATGGCCGCCGATCCTCGAATAGACACCACCGCCGACATGCGGTCTTCCTTTGCCCGTTACATGGCGACCGCAGGACTAGAAATGCGCTGGCCGGTGCTGTTTTCGATGACCGGCTCCAGCCATATCGTCGAGCCGATGGCGCAGGTCTTCATGCGCCCAAACGAACAGTATGTCGGCGGCCTGGCCGTTCCCAACGAGGATGCACAGAGCTTCGTCTTCGACGCCACGACGCTGTTCGAGCGCGACAAGTTCTCCGGCTACGACCGCGTCGAAGGCGGCAGCCGCGCCAATGTCGGGTTCCGCTATTCGGGCGCCTATGACAATGGCTGGGGCACCAACGCCATCTTTGGCCAATCCTACCAGCTGGGCGGACGCAATTCGTTCGATTCACCGGATCTGGTCAATGCGGGTGCCGATTCCGGCCTGGAGACTTCGACCTCCGATTATGTCGGCCTTGTCGGCTTCAGCAGCCCGAGCGGCTTCTCAGGCTCGTTCAGCGGCCGCTTCGACGAGCAAAGCTTCGAAGTTCGCCGCGCCGAAGTGAAGGCCGCCTATTCCGGCCTGCCGGTTTCGCTGAGCGCCAAATACGCCTTCATCCAGGCGCAGCCGCTCTACGGTTTCACCACCGATCGCCACGAAGTCACGCTCGGCGCCTCGACGCACCTGGCCGAAAACTGGCGCGTCTTCGGCACAGGCACCTACGACCTGCAGCAAAGCGTGCTGGTCAAGGACGGCGTCGGCTTTGCCTACAACGATTCCTGCTTCACCTATCTGATGACGTTCTCGGAATCGCGCGACATCAACACCAGGGAAGTGTCGCAGAATGTCGGCTTCAACCTGTCGTTCCGCACGCTCGGCGATTTCGGCTCGTCACAAAGCTCGATCGACACCATCCAGTAGAGCCGGCTGACGACATCGTTTTGCCGCATAAAGCGGGCACGGGTTTCGGTCATCCAAAACCGGGCTTAGAATTGGGATGCTTTCGATGAGGAAATACCTGTTTTCGGCAGGATTCGCGCTCCTGATAGCGGCGACCTCGATCTCAGTCACCATGATGGCGCCGCCGGCCTTCGCCAGTGAAATCAAGTATGTCGTCAACAACATACCGATCACCAGCGGCGACATTGCGCACCGGGCTGCCTTCCTGAAACTTCAGCGCAAGAAGGGCGATGCAGGCCAGGAGATGATCGACCAGACGCTGCGCATGGCCGAGGCCAAGCGCCTCGGCATCCGCATCACCGACGCCCAGGTCGAGGCCGCCTATCAGCGCTTTGCCTCGACCAACAAGATGCAGCTCAAGCAATTGGACGGCGTCATGACGCAGTCCGGCGTGACCAAGGAGCATTTCAAGGAATTCATCCGCGCCCAGATGGCGTGGAACCAGGCGCTGAGCGCACGCTATAGCGGCGGCGGCGGACAGATGAGCGAACAGGACCTGGTCAAGCACATGCTCGAAAAAGGCGGCGCCAAGCCGAGCGCCACCGAGTACATGCTGCAGCAGGTGATCTTCGTGGTGCCGAAGGCCGAGCGCAGCGCCACACTCGCCAAGCGGAAGCGTGAGGCCGAGGCCATGCGCGCCCGCTTCAACGGCTGCGCCACCACGCGCGAATTCGCCAAGGGCCTGGTCGACGTCACCGTTCGCGATCTCCCCAGGGTGCTGGCGCCGCAACTGCCGCCGGACTGGGCTGAGCAGATCAAGGCCACCAAACTGGGCGGCGCCACGACTGTGCGCGAGACCGATCGCGGCATCGAATTCATCGGTATCTGCTCGTCGCGCGAGGTCTCTGACGACAAGGCTGCCCAGATGGTGTTCCAGAGCGAAAGCACCGGCGACAAGAACGCCGACGACCTCTCGGCCAAATATGTCGAGGAGCTGAAGGCGAAAGCCAAGATCGTCACGCGCTGAAACCGGCCTGGCCGTGCGTGAGACAGAGCTTCCGCTGGCACTGAGCGTCGGCGATCCGTCCGGCGTCGGGCCGGAAATCGCCATTGCCGCGTGGCAGAGCGCCCGCGATTCGGGTGCGGCACCCTTCTATCTTCTCGCCGACCCGGCGCTGATCGCCGCGCGGGCGCGCCGGATCGGCGCCGAAGTGGCAATCGCGGAGACGGTGCCGGCGCAAGCAGCTGATGTCTTTCAACACGCTTTGCCCGTGGTGCCGCTGGCGGCCCGCTTCACCGACGATCCCGGCCGGCCTGACCCGACCAATGCCGCCGGCACCATCGAAGCCATCGACCGCGCCGTCGCCGACTGCCTTGCCGGCCACGCGGCCGCGGTCGTCACCTGTCCGATCGCCAAGAAGCCGCTTTACGATGCCGGCTTCGGCTTTCCCGGTCACACCGAATATCTGGCGCATCTGGCCTCTCTGCACACCGGTGGCGCGGTGACGCCGGTGATGCTGCTCGCCGGCCCCGAATTGCGCACCGTTCCGGTCACCATCCACATTGCGCTTGCCGAGGTGCCGAAGGTGCTGACGACGGAGCTGATCGTTGCGATTTCGCGCATCACCGCCGCCGATCTTGCAAGCCGCTTCGGCATCGCCAGGCCGAGGCTCGCGCTTGCCGGCCTCAATCCGCATGCAGGCGAAAGCGGCGCCATGGGAACGGAGGATGAGCGCATCATCCGTCCGGCGGTCGAGATTCTGCGCGCGCAAGGCATCGACGCCTT
The DNA here is from genome assembly GCF_057784295.1 of Mesorhizobium sp. CNPSo 4688. Classification (NCBI taxonomy): domain Bacteria; kingdom Pseudomonadati; phylum Pseudomonadota; class Alphaproteobacteria; order Hyphomicrobiales; family Phyllobacteriaceae; genus Mesorhizobium; species Mesorhizobium sp. CNPSo 4688. The sequence goes on along the minus strand of NZ_JBWLUY010000011.1, from coordinate 93,883 downwards.
CGGGCCGCTGCCGGCCGATACGATGTTTCATGCGCGCGCTCGAGCCGGCTACGACGTGGCGATCTGCATGTATCACGACCAGGCGTTGATCCCGGCCAAGGCGCTGGCCTTCGACGAGGCGGTCAACGTCACGCTTGGCCTGCCGTTCATCCGCACTTCGCCCGATCACGGCACAGCCTTCGACATCGCCGGCAAAGGCATCGCACGTCCCGACAGCCTGATCGCGGCGCTGAAGCTGGCCCGCCGGCTGGCCGATACCGGCACAAAGGTCGCAGCCGCATGAGCATTGATGGGCTGCCGCCACTGCGCGAGGTGATCGAGCGCCATGGGCTGCAGGCGAAGAAGGCGCTTGGCCAGAATTTCCTGCTCGACCTCAATCTGACCGGCAAGATCGCGCGCGCCGCCGGCAACCTTGGCGACAGCACGGTGATCGAGGTCGGCCCCGGCCCCGGCGGGCTGACCAGGGCGCTGCTCTCTGCCGGTGCCCGGCGTGTCATCGCCATCGAACGCGACGAACGCTGCCTGGCGGCGCTTGCCGAGATCTCCAACCACTATCCGGGCCGGCTTGAGGTGATCAGCGGCGACGCGCTGAAGACGGATTTTGCCACTCTTGCCAGTGCCGCGTCGCAAGGCGGCGGCCCGGTGAGGATTGCCGCCAACCTGCCCTACAATATCGGCACCGAGCTGTTGATCCGTTGGCTGACCGTCACCGACTGGCCGCCCTTCTATCAATCGATGACGCTGATGTTCCAGCGCGAGGTGGCCGAGCGCATTGTCGCCGGCGCCGGCAGCGATGCCTATGGCCGGCTCGGCGTGCTGGCGGGCTGGCGGACCGAAGCGAGGATTGCCTTCGACGTGCCACCGCAAGCGTTCACGCCACCGCCCAAGGTGACCTCCTCGGTGGTGCATCTGGTGCCGCGTGCCAGTCCGCTGGCTGCCGACGTGAAAAAACTCGGCCGCGTCACCGAAGCCGCCTTCGGCCAGCGCCGGAAGATGCTGCGGCAGAGCGTGAAGAGCCTTGGGGGCGAGGCACTGCTTATGCGCGCCAACATCGATCCGACCCGGCGGGCGGAGACGCTCAGCGTCGAGGAATTCGTGCGGCTGACGAACGCTGTTTGACCGCCGGTGCCGGCCTAGCAATCGTCATTCAAACGCATTACATTGATGTCGAAGGAGATTGCCATGCCAGCAAATGCACTGGTCCAGACGCGTATCGACGCCGACATCCGGGATCGGGCTTCGGCGGTGCTCGAAAGCATGGGGCTGACGGTCTCGGATGCGGTGCGGATATTGCTCACCCGAACCGCCAACGAGGGTGCGCTGCCTATCGATCTCGTCACAAACAACGAGGCGTATGACGCGTGGTTTCGCGCCAAGGTGCGCGAAGCGCTCGACGATACCCGATCCGACATTCCCGACGATCAAGTCGAAGCGCATTTTGCCGAGAGACGCGCCGCGGCGCGGCGCTCGGCTGGTGAACCTAAATCTTGAAGCGTCTGGTCGCCATTCGCGCTTTCAGATCGCGACGGCATCTTCACGCATATCGAGGCTGACAATCCTGCGGCCGCGATCGCCGTCGATGAACGGATCGTCGCCGCGATCAGCCGTCTTCGAGATTTTCCCCAAAGCGGCCGGACCGGCCGCCTCGTTGGGACGCGAGAGCTTGTCATCGTCGGCACGCCATACGTCGCAGCCTATCAGCCGACCGACAGCACAATTCGAATCCTGCGCGTGCTTCACGGAGCGCAGCGTTGGCCGGACGATCTGCCAGACAGCTGAGGTGACTAGATTACCCAACGGTGGAGGAGCTACTTACTCCGTCTTCTCGTCCAACAGCCCCGATACGAAATCAAACAAACCCGGCCGGCGGTCGCGCCGAAGCCGTTCTGCCGTCACGATGCCGCGCACTTCGGCGAAGGCGCGGTCGAGATCGTCGTTGACGATGACAAAGTCGTATTCCTTCCAGTGCTCGATCTCGTTGCGGGCGTTCTTCAGCCTGGTCTCGATCACCTGCTCCTGGTCCTCGGCGCGGCGCTTCAGCCGCGCCTTCAATTCCTTCATCGACGGCGGCAGGATGAAGATCGAGACGATGTCGGCGCGCATCTTTTCCTTGAGCTGCTGGGCGCCTTGCCAGTCGATGTCGAACAGCATGTCGCGCCCTTGCGCCAACGCCAGTTCGGCCGGCTCGCGCGGCGTCGCATAGCAATTGCCGTGCACCTCGGCCCATTCCAGCAGCGCGTCGGAATCGCGCAGCCGCTCGAACTCGCGCATGGTGCGGAAGTGGTAGTGGACGCCCTCGATCTCCGAGCCGCGGCGTGGCCTGGTGGTGACCGAGACCGACAGTTCCAGGCTGCCGTCGCTTTCCAGCAGGTTGCGCGCGATCGTCGACTTGCCGGCGCCGGACGGCGACGACAGGACCAGCATCAGCCCGCGTCGGCGAATGCGGGACCCCAGATCCCTGGCAACCATCGGCTCCTTGGCACCCATTTTGGGCTACTCCAGATTCTGGACCTGTTCGCGAAATTGGTCGACCACCGCCTTGAGCTCCAGCCCGATGGCGGTGACAGTGGCGGCGTTCGACTTCGAACACAGCGTATTCGATTCGCGGTTGAATTCCTGCGCCAGAAAATCGAGCTTGCGGCCGATGGCGCCGCCATTTGCCAGCAGCGCCCGGCCCGACGCCACATGTGTCTTCAGCCGGTCTATTTCTTCGCGGATATCAGCCTTGGTGGCCAGAAACGCCGCTTCCATGTGCAGCCGGCCGGCATCGAGATTGGCCGACGCATCCATCAGCAGCCGCACCTGTTCGGCGATCCGTTCGCGGATCGCCGCCGGTTCGCGCGACGGATCGGCTTCGGCCTTGAGCGTCAGCGTCTCGATGGCGTCGATATGGCCGGAAAGCAGCGAGCGCAGCGCTTCGCCTTCGCTTTGGCGCGCCTGCTCGAGACCGGTAAGCGTCGCCTCCAGCGCCGACAGGATCGCCGTGTCGAGCGCTGCCCGAACCTCCTCGGTTTCGCTGGTTTCGGGGACATCGAGCACGCCGCGCAGGGAAAGCAGGCCGTCGGCAGTCGCCGGGGCAACACCGAACTGCTCCTGCAGCCGCTTGGCCAACCCGGCCAGATCCCGGAGGAAGACTTCGTTGACCACCGGCTGCACCTGCTGGCCGGCGGCGCGGCCGACGGTCAGCGTCGCCTGGAAATTGCCGCGCGAAAACCGCTTTTGCAGCGTCTGCCGGACCGCCGGCTCCAGCCGCTCGAAACCTTGCGGCAGCCGCAGCCTCACCTCGACGCTCTTGCCGTTGACCGACTTGACCTCCCAGGCGATCGAAGCGCCGTCGTGCTCGGCGACGGCGCGTGCAAATCCGGTCATGCTCTGCAAATTCATGATGCGGCTCGTGTCTCCTGATGTTCCAATTCTGAAATCCCGCTCGCGTTCGATATCACGGGGAGCGCGAATGTCAGAATCGGAATACCGGCAAGGTGTTGATTTCCGGTATCGTTTTGATCTCGCAGTGCTGAAATCTGCAGAGCCATCGGAGCAAAGCCAAAGACGCTTCGAACCGCGCTGGGCGCTCAAAGCACCAGCGCGTCGCCCATGTTCGCAAGGCGCAAGGTCACTCCGCCAAAAAGCGCCGGCCTGCTACTGGGCGGCACCCGCATCGCCGCCGGCATCCCCACTGTCGCCGCCGGTATCGCCACTGGCGTCACCGCTGTTGTCGCCATCCGCCGGCGCATCGGTCTGGCCCGGGGTCTTGGCACCTTTGGCGGCGTCTTCAGCCTGCTTCTTCTGCAGCGCCCGGTAGCGAGCCACGTTCTCATTGTGCTCGGCAAGCGTGGTGGCAAAGACGTGGCCGCCGGTGCCGTCGGCGACGAAATAGAGATCATCGGTCTTCGACGGGTTGGCGACGGCTTCGAGTGCGGCGCGGCCGGGATTGGCGATCGGCGTCGGCGGCAGGCCGTTGATCAGATAGGTGTTGTAAGGCGTCTGCTTCTCAATGTCCGACTGGTAGATCGGCCGGTCAGCGGGTTTGCCCTTGCCGCCGAACAGCCCGTAAATGATGGTCGGATCCGATTGCAGCCGCATGCCCTTGGCCAGACGGTTGAGGAAGACGGCGGCAACGCGCGAGCGCTCGTCACCCCGACCGGTTTCCTTTTCGACGATCGAGGCCAAGGTGACGAAGTCGTCGACATTGGCCAGAGGCAGGTCGGGCGCGCGCCGCTGCCAGACTTCGTCGACCAGCTTTTTCTGGTCGGCGAGCAGCTTGTCGACCATCTGCTGGCGCGTGGCGCCGCGGGTGAAGCGCAACGTATCGGTGGCAAGGCTGCCCTCGGCCGGCGTGGTCGCAGGCATGTCGCCGGTCAGCGCATCCTGTTCGGCAATGCGCTGCAGCGCCTGCTCGACCGTCAGGCCCTCGGGAATGGTCAGCGAATACATCACCGACTTGCCGCTCTTCAGAAGCTCCATGATGTCGCGCATGGAGGCGCGCGGCTTGACTTCGTATTCGCCGGCCTTCAGCGCTGAATCATTGCCATAGACGCGCACGCCAATGCGGAAGATGCGGGCGTCGCTGATCAATCCACGCCGTTCGAGCTGGTCGGCAATATCCTGTACGCCGGTGTTCGGCTTGACCAGGAAGGTGTCGCCATTGGCGGACGGACCAGGTTCGTTGAAGGCCTGTTTGCCGAAATAAAGCGAGACGCCGGCGGCGAGGATCATCAACATCACCGCGGAGATGACGAAGTTCATGAACACTACGACCTGGCTGCGCGAGGCGCGCGAGCGCTTCGGCGGCGGCGTGCCGGCTTCCGGCCGCAAGGCCTCGGCCGCAGTCTTCGGCACGATCGGGCCGGTCTGCTGGTTTTGTCCGAATTGTCCGCTGCCGCCCGGATTGGTGTTCATAAGCGCCCTACCATCTGATCTCTTAGAGCGACCACACGTCCGGTTGGACGCACAGCGTGCCCTAACATTTCAAGCCTACGCATCGTGCTTTTAAAAAAAGCGCCTTCGGTTTCAGGCCGATGCGACGAATCCCCAGCGGCAGAGTAGGCTCGAATATGGCAAAATTGACGACAGACCGCTGGCGCGCCGGTCGATACCGCAATCAGCCTATATAGCGCTGGAAGACCAGCGAAGCGTTGGTGCCGCCGAAACCGAAGGAGTTGGACAGCGCCACGTCGACCTGGCGATGCCGTGGCGTGTTGGGTACCAGATCGATCGCGGTTTCGCGTTCCGGGTTGTCGAGATTGATGGTGGCGGGAGCGATGTTGTCGCGGATGGCGAGGATCGAGAAGATCGCCTCGGCGGCCCCCGCGGCACCCAGGAGATGGCCGATCGACGACTTGGTCGACGACATCGAGATCTTCGAGGCGGCATTACCGACCAGCCGCTCGACGGCACCGAGCTCGATCGTATCGGCCATGGTCGAGGTGCCGTGCGCGTTGATGTAATCGATATCGGCGGGCGTCAGCTTGGCCCGGTTCAGCGCCGCCGTCATGCAGCGGAAGGCGCCGTCGCCGTCTTCGGCAGGTGCGGTGATGTGATAGGCGTCGCCGGTCAGGCCGTAGCCGGTGACCTCGGCATAGATCTTGGCGCCGCGCGCCTTGGCGTGTTCGAGCTCTTCCAGCACGACGACCCCGGCGCCCTCGCCCATGACGAAGCCATCGCGGTCGCGGTCATAGGGGCGCGAGGCCTTTTCAGGCGTGTCGTTGCGGTCAGTGGACAGCGCCCGGCAAGCGGCGAAGCCGGCAAGCGAAAGCCTGGTCACCGGCGATTCGGCGCCGCCGGCCAGCATCACGTCGGCATCGCCGAAGATGATCAGCCGGGCGGCATCGCCAATGGCGTGCGCGCCAGTCGAGCAGGCGGTGACGACGGCGTGATTGGGACCCTTCAGCCCGTGCCGGATCGACACCTGACCGGACACCAGATTGATGATGTTGCCGGGAATGAAGAACGGGCTGATGCGGCGCGGGCCGCGCTCGTGCAGGATCAGCGCGTTTTCGGCGATGCCTTCGAGGCCGCCAATGCCGGAGCCGATCATGACGCCGGTGGCGCAACGCTCGGCTTCTGTGCCGGGCTCCCAGCCGGAATCCTTCAAAGCTTCGTCGGCGGCCGCAATCCCGTAGAGGATGAAGTCGCCGATCTTGCGCAGTTCCTTCGGCTCAAGCACGGCTTCGGGATTGAGCGTGCCGTTGGAGCCGTCACCGCGCGGAATGACGTGGGCGATCTTGCAGGCAAGATCTTCCACTTCAAACTCGGTGACGCGCTTGGCGGCGCTGCGGCCGGTCAGCAATTCCTTCCAGCTGTGCTCGAAGCCCATACCGAACGGCGAAACCAGGCCAAGGCCCGTGACGACGACACGCCTCATCGCAGGTCCTCCCCGGTGATGACTGCGGATAGCGTCAGGCCGAAGCCTTGTCGATGTACTTCACGGCATCGCCGACGGTCAGGATGGTCTCGGCCGCATCGTCCGGAATCTCGACGCCAAACTCTTCTTCGAACGCCATGACGAGTTCGACCGTATCGAGGCTGTCCGCGCCCAGATCATCGATGAAGCTCGCCTGCTCCGTCACCTTGTCGGCATCGACGCCAAGATGTTCGATGACGATCTTCTTGACGCGCTCTGCGGTGTCACTCATTTGGGGCATCCTCGTCTTTTGTTTGTCTGTCTTCGTTAGCGGGCAGAATGCCGCTAATCAAGCTGAAAGATGGTCCTGCCGGAAACGCAACGGCACCGGACCGGTTTTTGCCCGAACCGCCGGGTTGCGGGCCGCATTACACGAAAATTGGCTAAGGTCCAAGGCGAAATGGTCTCTTTTCACAAGCCGGCCACGTCTTCTTATAACCCGGCCATCTCCCGTCAAATCATCGCCATGCCGCCGTTGACATGGATGGTCTGGCCGGTGACGTAGGCGGCTTCGTTGGAGGCGAGATAGGCGACGGCCGACGCCACTTCAACGCTCGTGCCCATGCGGCGTGTCGGAATCGCCGCCATGATCGCGTCTTTCTGCTTGTCGTTGAGCTTGTCGGTCATGGCCGATTCGATGAAGCCCGGGGCGACGCAGTTGACGGTGATGTTGCGGGTGGCGATCTCCTGCGCCAGCGACTTGGAAAAGCCGATCATGCCGGCCTTGGAGGCGCAGTAATTGGTCTGGCCGGGATTGCCGGTGACGCCGACCACCGAGGTGATGTTGATGATGCGGCCATGCCGGCGGCGCATCATCGGATGGGTGAGTTCACGGGTCAGCCGAAACACGGCGGTCAGGTTGACCTCAAGCACACTGTCCCAATCGGCATCCGACATGCGCACGAACAGGCCGTCCTTGGTGATGCCGGCATTGTTGACCAGTATGTCGACGCCTTCGAGTTCGGTTTCCGCCTTCTGGCCAAGCGCCTTGACCTCGTCGCGGTCGGCAAGATTGGCCGGAAACAGCTTTACCCGGTCGCCGAGCTCGCCGGCCAGGGTCTCGAGTTTCTCGATGCGGGTGCCGTGCAGGCCGACAATGGCGCCTTGCGCATGCAGCACGCGGGCAATCGCCTCGCCAATGCCTCCCGATGCGCCGGTGACGAGCGCCTTGCGGCCGGTCAGTTCGAACATTTTCGTCTCCTGATCTTAAGAGAACACCCTTCCCACGGGAGGGGTCAAATCGCCAGAGGATTATGCAAGCGCGGCCAGCGCCGCCTCGACGTCGGCCGGGGTGCCGACGGCTGATGTGGCGATGTCGCGGTTGATGCGCCGCGCGAGGCCCGACAGCACCTTGCCGGCGCCGATCTCGTAGAGCGTGGCGACGCCGTTGGCGCCGAACCACTCTACCGTTTCGCGCCAGCGCACGCGGCCGGTGATCTGCTCGACCAGGCGCCGCGCGATCTCGTCGGGATCGCTGGTCGGGGTCACGGTGACGTTGGAAACGACGGGAACCACCGGCGCATGCTTCGTTACCCCGGCCAGCGCCTCGCGCATCACATTGGCGGCCGGCGCCATCAGCGCCGAGTGGAAGGGGGCGGAGACCTGCAGCATCAGCGCCCGCTTGGCGCCCTTCTCGGTGCACAGTTTCGCGGCGAGTTCCACCGCCGCCTTGGCGCCGGAGATCACCAGCTGGCCGCCGCCATTGTCGTTGGCGATCTGGCAGACCTTGCCGGAGCCGGCTGCCGCTTCAGTGCAAGCGGCTTCGACGTCAGGCTGTTCCAGTCCGATGATCGCCGCCATCGCGCCCTCTCCGGCCGGCACCGCCTCCTGCATGGCATTGCCGCGAATGCGCAGTAGCCGGGCGGCATCGGCGACCGAGATGAAGCCGGCGGCGGCAAGGGCGGAATATTCGCCGAGCGAGTGGCCGGCAACGTAGGCGACCTTGTCCTTCAGCGAAAAACCGCGCGCTTCCAGTGCCCGCACCGCAGCCAGCGATACCGCCATCAGCGCCGGCTGGGCATTGGCGGTCAAGGTCAGCGTCTCTTCAGGGCCTTCCCAGATCAATGTCGACAGCTTTTCGCCCAGCGCGCCATCGACTTCCTCGAAGACCCTGCGCGCCTCCGGGAAGGCGTCGGCGAGGTCCTTGCCCATGCCGACAGCCTGGCTGCCTTGTCCCGGAAAGGTGAATGCAACGGCCATTTGGGCTCTCTCCAGCGGCTGATTTTTCCTGCCTGTGACGCAAGGCGGACCGCCAAGTCAAGCCCGCGAGCAGCATTTCGGCCCTCGTTCCACCCGGAAGCTGACCTCGAGTCCCTGTTCTGAAAGGCTTTTTGCCGATCACTCCTGATGAAAACCGCTCACGAATCGTTTGCTGGCTCTTCTTATTTCCGCCACAGGCGCTAGCTTTTGCATGACAGTTCTATGACAGAACGGTGACGCGAGTGGAAAAACGCGTTGCTTGGGCCGGGGGAAGAAGAGAAGTGGCAAGGATCAGGAAGGGCGCGGCAGTACCCGCGCCACAGTTCTTGGAAGACGATCCGTCCACCGGCTACCTGCCGGGGCGCCGATGGCCTGTCATCCGCTACGGTCTGGTCACGCTGCTTGCTTCCGCCGTCCTGGTGTTCGCCATCGAATGGATCGTGCGCGGCGACTTTTTCGGCACGGTCGACTTCTTCCTGCAACCCTTCAAGCCGGGCTGGACCACCATCATCGTCTTTGCGCTGGTGCTGATCGGACTGGACGCCGTGCTTGGCCGCAGCCACCAGAGCCTGATGATCGTGGCGCCGCTGACGCTGGCGCTGGCCTTTGTCGGGCACCAGAAGTCGCACTATCTCGGTGATCCGCTCTACCCGACCGATTTCCTCTATTCGCGTCAGATCATGGCGCTGATGCCGCTTCTGGTGCGCGAGCGGCCCTGGACGGCGGTGGCCATGGCGGTCGGCATCGTCGCCGGGCTGTCGCTGCTGGTCTATGGCTGGCGGCGGTGGCGCCGCAAGGTGCCGATCCTCAGCCGCAAGGGGCGCCTGGCGCGGTTGACGCTGGCAGTGCCGCTGCTCGCCTTCTTCGTCTCGATCATGGATTACGCCACCTTCTCGTGGACCCGCGACCGGCTGCAGATCATCCCGATCATGTGGGACCAGAAGGAGAACTACGCCTCCAACGGGTTTGCGCTGGCTTTCGCGCTCAACGTGCCGATGGCGCATGTCTCTGCACCGGCCGGCTATTCCGACAAGGCGATCGATGCGATCGACAGACCTGATGTGACGGCCTCGGTGCCGGATGAGAAACCCGACATTATCGTGGTGATGAGCGAATCCTTCTGGGATCCGACCAAGCTGCCCGGCGTCACCATCACGCCGGACCCGATCCCCAATGTGCGGGCTTTGCGCTCCGGCTATATGTTCTCGCCGGAATTCGGCGGCATGACCGCCAACATCGAATTCGAGGCGCTGACCGGCTTTTCCAATGCCTTCCTGCCGGCGGGCTCTATCCCTTACCAGCAATATGTGCGCACGCCGACGCCGTCGCTGGCGACCTTCCTGAAAAGCGAGGGCTACCGGGCGCGCGCCATCCACCCCGGCACCAACTGGTTCTGGAATCGCGGCGCGGTCTATGCCGATTTCGGCTTCAACGATTTCCGCTCGGAAGAGACGCTGCCACCGTTGGAAAAGCGCGGGCCGCTGGCCTCCGACGCGGCAATGACCGACGAGATCATCGCAGAGGCCGACGCCAGCGAGGGCCCGGTGTTCTTCTTCGCCGTCAGCCTGCAGAACCACGGCCCCTACGAGCCGTACCGCTATTACAACCCGACCCACAAGGTCGCGGCTCCCATCAGCACATGGGCGCGGGAATCGCTGCTCAGCTACGCCGAGGGTTCGGCCGATGCCGACCGTGGCCTCGAGCGGCTGATCGAATGGGCGAAGAAGCGCGAGCGGCCGACGGTCATCGCCTTCTTCGGCGACCATCTGCCGCCGCTCGGCCCGGTCTATGTCGAGACCGGCTTCCTCAAAGACAATGTCGCGCCGCGCAAGGAGCCGACGCCGGAGGCAGCACTTGAGCACCACCAGACGCCGCTGATCATCTGGTCGAACCGCACCGGCCCGGCGCAGGATATGGGCGCGGTCAGCCCGGCCTTCCTGCCCTACCACATCCTGACCACCGCCGGGATCACGCACCCCTACTACACCGGCTTCCTCGGCGCGCTGCGCGAACGCTACCGCGTCGTCGATCGCAATCTCCTGCTGACACCGTCAGGCGAAGCGACGCCCGACTGGGCTCGGCAGAAGGACATCGATCCGGCGATCAACGATTTCCGCCTGCTGCAATACGACATGATGTTCGGCAAGCGTAAGGCCGCGCCCGACTTCTTCCCCGAAACGGTGGACAAGCTCGCCCATACAAGTTGACGCCCGGCGTTTTTCGATCCCGCGACGCCAAGGATGCTGTCTGGAACGGTGCCCCACCCTTGCCTTCCCGCCAAATTGCTGTATAGACGCCCGCAATCTGCCGGTCCTTGCTGGGGGCTGAACGGAGGGCCGTTGTTTTCCTAGGGGAAAGCGGCGTGTGAAGCCAGAAGCGCTTCCGCCTCCCGTGTCTCCGCTCTCGACCGTCTCGAAATGCTCCTTTCTTCCCCGCCCCTTCGGGACCAGCGGGTCAGAGAAGTTGCAGAGGCTTTTGCCGCGAGGATCCGGGAGAGAAACGAAGAAAGGCACTGAACCACTATGGCTCTATACGAACATGTGTTCCTTGCCCGGCAGGACCTCTCGCAGCAGCAGGTCGATGCGCTTGTCGAACAGTACAAGGGCGTCATCTCCGCAAATGGCGGGTCCGTCGGCCGGGTCGAGAACTGGGGACTGAAGTCCCTCACCTACCGGGTCAACAAGAACCGGAAGGCTTACTACACGCTTATGGACCTCACCTGCCCGCCGGCAGCGCTCAACGAGATGGAGCGCCAGATGGGTCTGTCCGAAGACGTGCTGCGTTTCCTGACCGTCAAGGTCGAGGCGCATGAGGAAGGCCCGTCGGCCATGATGCAGAAGCGCGAAGAGCGGTCGGAACGCGGCGGCTTCGGCGACCGCGACCGTGGCGATCGTGGTCCGCGTTCGTTTGGCGATCGTGATCGCGGCGACCGTGGCGATCGTCCGCCGCGCTCATTTGGCGACGCCGGTGGCGATCGTGGTCCGCGCCGTCCGCGCGAAGGCGTTGAAGGGGGTGCAGAATAATGGTCGACATCAATCAGATCCCGACCCGGCGCCCGTTCCATCGCCGCCGCAAGACCTGCCCGTTCTCCGGCGCCAACGCGCCCAAGATCGACTACAAGGACGTGCGTCTGCTGCAGCGCTACATTTCCGAGCGCGGCAAGATCGTGCCGTCGCGCATCACCGCCGTCAGCCAGAAGAAGCAGCGCGAACTCGCCAAGGCGATCAAGCGCGCCCGCTTCCTCGGCCTGCTGCCCTACGTGGTTCGCTAAGACTTTCGAGCGGGCGGTTCGCCGCCCGCTCTATTCTCCCACGGCGACGGGCGCCGCGGGGAGTATTTTGATGATGCATGTCGTTGTCCCAAAACCGGCCTTTGCGCGACATGCATTGAAATCCCGAGTTGAGGTGAAAAGCCTCTAACTGCCGCGACAGGCAGGACAGCGACACCGGCGCCAAGGCGCCCGAGCTTCCTGACCTGTTCCACTCAATTCGGCGCCGACCTTGTGATCGGTGCCCAGACGAAGGAACAAAACCATGGAAGTCATTCTTCTCGAACGCGTTTCCCGCCTCGGCCAGATGGGCGATACCGTCAAGGTCAAGGACGGCTTTGCCCGCAACTTCCTCTTGCCGCAGGGCAAGGCGCTGCGCGCCAACGAAGCCAACAAGAAGAAGTTCGAAGGACAGCGCGCCCAGCTCGAAGCCCGCAACCTCGAGCGCAAGTCGGAAGCCAGCCAGGTGGCCGAAAAGCTCGACGGCAAGAGCTTCATCGCCGTGCGTTCGGCCGGCGAGACCGGCCAGCTCTACGGTTCGGTGTCGACCCGCGACATCGCCGAGCTGCTGACGGCGGAAGGCTTCTCGGTCAACCGCAACCAGATCCAGCTCAACCAGCCGATCAAGACCATCGGCGTCACCAATGTGGCGATCGCGCTGCATCCGGAAGTCGAGGTCACGATCAGCCTCAACATCGCCCGCACGGCCGAGGAAGCCGAGCGTCAGGCCAAGGGCGAGACGCTGACCACCGCCGAAGCCATCTATGGCGACGACATCAACGACAATGCGCGGCCGGAGAACTTCTTCGACCCGAACACCGAGTTCGAAGGCGGCGAAGACAACGCCTGATCGCTTAACGACAAGCGAAGGAGCGCTCGCTCCAATCACATTGTCGTCATCCATCCCTTGTGGACCAATGCCCGGGCGCCTCGCCCGGGCATTTTTGTGCCAAATGGAACTTTTCGAGCCCCTATATATTGAGGCAGAATTGTGCAGCCAGTCTGACCGTGAGGGGACATTTGGTTATGAATATTCTGCTGAAGCGCGTTCTCGACCGCCTGGTGCGCACGGGCAATCTCAAAGTCACCGGGCCGAAGGGCTCGACCGTGGTTTTCGGCGACGGCAGCGGCGAGCCGGTGCACATGCACATCAAGACCAGGCATGCCGAGCGCGCCATCTCCTTCGATCCGATGCTAGCGGTGCCGGAAGCCTATATGGACGGCGAACTCGACATCCTTGAGGGCGGCGTGCTGGGTGTGATGCGCATCGCCTTCCAGAACATGGGCAGCGGCGGCATCGACGCCACCTGGTCCAAGGCGATCGAAGGCCTGCGCCATGCTTTCCGCCGCCTGCAACAGATCAATACCGCCTCGCGGGCGCGCCGCAACGTGCAGCGCCACTACGATCTGTCGGGCGATCTCTACCGGCTCTTCCTCGACGAGGACATGCAGTATTCCTGCGCCTATTTCGAGCAGCCGGACATGACGCTCGACGAGGCGCAAGCCGCCAAGAAGCGCCATATCGCCGCCAAGCTCAGGCTGAAGGCCGGCCAGACCGTGCTCGACATCGGCTCCGGCTGGGGCGGGCTCGGCCTTTACCTCGCCAAGGCCTTCGATGTCGACGTGCAAGGCGTGACGCTGTCGACCGAACAGCACGGTGTCGCTACCGACCGTGCGCATGCGCAGGGCCTGCAGGACCGCGTGCATTTCGACCTGAAGGACTACCGCGAACTCAACGAACGTTTCGACCGTATCGTCTCGGTCGGCATGTTCGAGCATGTCGGCGTCAACCACTACCGCACCTTCTTCGACAAGTCGGCGACGCTGTTGAAGCCGGACGGCGTCATGCTCCTGCACACGATCGGCCGCTCGGGCGTGCCGTGGGCGACCAGCGCCTTCATCCGCAAGTACATTTTCCCGGGCGGCTACATACCCTCTCTCTCGGAGGTGATGCCGGCGATCGAGAAGTCGGGGCTTGTCGTTACCGATGTCGAGATGCTGCGCCTACACTATGCCGATACGCTGAAGCACTGGGGCCAGCGCTTTGCCGCCAACCGCGACAAGGCCAAGGCGATCTATGACGAGCGCTTCTGCCGCATGTGGGAGTTCTATCTGGCCGCCTCGGAAGCCGCCTTCCGCTGGCAGGATCTGGTGATCTTCCAGATCCAGATTACCAAGAAGAACGACACGCTGCCGATGACGCGCGACTACATAGCCAAATGCGAAAAGGCGCTGGAGATGCGCGACATGGGGCATCGCCAGGAAACGGCGGCCGCCGAGCCTGCTGTTGCCCGGTCGGTTGCTGCAAGGTCGGTTGCCACAAGGTCCGCGGCTCCCAAGCCGGCGCGCCGCCGCAAGGTGGCGGATCGGGAATAACGCCTCGATTGCGGATTGCCGCTTGCCATTGCCGGTTCTGACACGGAAAAAGGTCTCGTTTTTGCGAGGCCTTTTTTGATGACCACCCTCCTCTCCATCGCAGCCGCCCCTGCCGGGATCGCCGGCGCCTCGGTCATCCTGCTCGCACCGCGGGGAGCCTGAGCGTGGAACTTCCGGCACCGCTCAGACAAGGCGTCGAGCGCCTGCTCGAAACGATACCGCTGCCGGCACTGCGCCAAGCGGCCAAGACGCTGTCCGACCGCTACCGCGCCGAACTGCGCGACGGCCGCCTGCACATAGCCGAGGAGATGGCGGTAAAAGCCTATCTGGCGACACGGCTGCCGGCGACCTATGCGGCCGCGCGCGCCAGCCTCGATGCGCTCGCCGATGCACGGCCCGATTTCCGGCCAAAAACCCTGCTCGATGTCGGCGCCGGCCCGGGCACGGTGCTTTGGGCCACCACGGACCAGTGGCCTGATCTCCAACAGGCGGTGCTGTTTGAGGCCAGCGCCGCGGTGCGCAAGGTCGGCCAGGCGCTCGCTCTAGACGCCATCGCCGCGAGCATCGACTGGCGCGCCGGCGACGTCACCATCGACCTTGCAGATCTCAAGTCCGCCGATCTGGTCACCTGCGCCTATGTGCTGGACGAGATCGCGCCGGCATCGCTGCCGAAGCTTGTCGCCCGGCTCTGGCAGTTGACCGGCGACACTTTGCTGATTGTCGAGCCGGGCACGCCGGCCGGCTGGCAGCGCATTCTTGCGGTGCGCCGGCAATTGCTTGAGGCTGGCGCGAATGTGCTGGCCCCTTGCCCCCACGACGCCCCCTGCCCGCTTGAGCCGCCAGACTGGTGCCATTTTTCGCGCCGCGTCGCCCGCTCGCGCCTGCATCGCCTGGCCAAAGATGCGGATGTGCCGTGGGAGGACGAGAAGTTCATCTACGTCGCGGCGTCGCGGCAGCCGGCGCCTGCACGTCAGCCGCGCGTCATCGCGCCGCCGAAATCGGGCTCCGGCAAGGTGCTGCTCAAATTGTGCCAGCCGGACGGCAGCGCCGGCGAGACGCTTTTCACCAAGCGCGACGGCGAGCTGTTCAAGGCAGCGCGGCGGTTGGACTGGGGCGATACATTGGACGAGAGAAGCGGATAGCCGCCGAGATTGTTCTTGCTTCGTTCCTGTCGAGCCAATACAATCACCATTTGCGAGTCAATCGGAATCAGAGCACGGGAATTCTGTCCTGTGGACGGTTTGCCGTCCCCTGTGGACAGCGGGCATCAACGCCGATTGGACGCAACTGATGCATATAAGTCAGCATCGGATCTTTCGCGTTCTGGTATCGAGAAGCCGGGATCGAAATCGGGGACATCATGGCAGAGGCAGCACGAAAATTCGGCGTGGCGGAGCAACCGCTTTATCGTGAGGCGCCAAACAACATCGAGGCCGAGCAGGCGCTGCTCGGCGCCATCCTCGTCAACAACGATGCCTTCTACCGCGTCTCCGACTTCCTCAAGGCCGGCCATTTCTACGAGCCGCTGCACAGGAAGATCTTCGAGGTCGCGGCCGAACTCATCCGCATGGGCAAGGTGGCGACGCCGATCACGCTGAAGACCTTCCTGCCGGCCGACGAGAAGGTGGGCGACATGACGGTGGCGCAATATGTGGTGCGTCTGGCGGTCGAAGCCGTCACCGTCGTCAACGCCACAGACTATGGCCGCGCCATCTACGACCTTGCCACGCGCCGGGCGCTGATCACCGTCGGCGAGGACATGGTCAACATCGCCTATGATGCGCCGGTCGACATGGCGCCGTCCGAGCAGATCGAGGATGCCGAGCGGCGGCTGTTCGAACTGGCCGAAACCGGCCGCTACGATGGCGGCTTCGAGAGCTTCACCGACGCGGTCAAGACCGCCGTCGACATGGCCAACGCCGCCTATATGCGCGACGGCCATCTCTCGGGCATCGCCACCGGCCTGCGCGATCTCGACCGCCGCATGGGCGGGTTGCAGCCCTCCGATCTGATCATCATCGCCGGCCGTCCGGGCATGGGCAAGACATCGCTCGCCACCAACATGGCCTTCAACATCGCCGAGGCCTATGTGCCGGCGCAGCAGGCCGACGGTTCGTTCAAGGCCGCCAATGGCGGCGTCGTCGGCTTCTTCTCGCTGGAAATGTCGTCCGAACAGCTGGCGACCCGTATCATTTCCGAGCAGACCGAGATCCCATCGTCAAAAATCCGCCGCGGCGAGATTTCCGAGATGGATTTCGAAAAGCTGGTCGCCTGCTCGCAGACCATGCAGAAGATCCCGCTGTTCATCGACCAGACCGGCGGTATCTCGATCGCGCAGCTTTCGGCGCGCGCACGCCGGCTGAAGCGCCAGCGCGGCCTCGACCTTATCGTCATCGACTATATCCAGCTGATGCAGGGTTCCAGCGCCAAGGCCTCGCAGAACCGCGTGCAGGAAATCACCGAGATCACCACCGGCCTCAAGGCGCTGGCCAAGGAACTCTCCGTGCCGATCATCGCGCTGTCGCAGCTGTCGCGTCAGGTGGAAAGCCGCGAAGACAAGCGCCCGCAGCTCTCCGACCTGCGTGAATCCGGCTCGATCGAGCAGGACGCCGACGTGGTAATCTTCGTCTATCGCGAGGAATATTATCTGAAGAACCGCGAACCCAAGCCCGGCACCGACGAATACATCAAGTGGGAACACGAGATGAACGAGATGCGCGGCAAGGCCGAAGTCATCGTCGCCAAGCAGCGCCACGGCCCGACGGGTTCGGTCAGCCTCGCTTTCCAGGGCGAATTCACCCGGTTTTCCGACCTCGCCGAAGAGCATCATATCGCGGAGAGGTTTGAGTAGCCGCTTGTCAGAAGTCGCATCAAATATCTGGAAGGGCAGCTCTCCACGGCGCCCCCCTCTGTCCTGCCGGACAGAGGGGGGCGCTGTCCCGCTAACCTGTCTTTCTTTGATCGCCGGCCGCGCCTGATGGCTAAATCCCGCGTCCAGTTCATCTGCCAGAATTGCGGATCGGTGCATCAGCGCTGGGCCGGCAAATGCGATGCTTGCGGCGAGTGGAATACCCTCGTCGAGGAAGGAACGTCGGGCGGCATTGGTTCGGGGCCGGCCAACACGCGCAATGCCCGCAAGGGCCGCGCCGTGGTGCTGACCAGCCTGTCCGGCGACATCGAGGACGCGCCGCGCATCATCTCGGGCATTGGGGAGCTCGACCGCGCCACCGGCGGCGGGTTCGTGCGCGGCTCGGCGCTGCTGGTCGGCGGCGATCCGGGCATCGGCAAATCGACGCTGCTCACCCAGGCCGCAGCAGCACTGGCTTCAAAAGGCCACCGCATCGTCTATGTCTCAGGCGAAGAGGCCGTCGCCCAGATCAGGCTGCGCGCGCAACGGCTTGGGGTCGCCGACACACCCGTCGAACTTGCCGCCGAGACCAATGTCGAGGATATCCTGGCAACTATCGCCGATGGCAGGCGGCCGGACCTCGTCATCCTCGATTCCATCCAGACGTTGTGGACCGACATGGCCGATTCGGCGCCCGGCACCGTCACCCAGGTGCGCGCCGCCGCCCAGGCGATGATCCGCTATGCCAAATCCACGGGTGCAGCCATCGTGCTGGTCGGACATGTCACCAAGGAAGGCCAGATCGCCGGCCCGCGCGTCGTCGAGCACATGGTCGACGCCGTGCTCTACTTCGAAGGCGAAGGCGGCCATCACTACCGCATCCTGCGCACGGTGAAGAACCGCTTTGGACCGACCGACGAGATCGGCGTCTTCGAAATGTCGGACAAAGGCCTGCGCGAAGTCGCCAACCCGTCGGAGCTTTTTCTCGGCGAGCGCCATGCAAAGTCGCCGGGCGCGGCGGTTTTCGCCGGGATGGAAGGCACGCGGCCGGTGCTGGTAGAGATCCAGGCGCTGGTGGCGCCGTCCTCGCTGGGCACACCGCGCCGCGCCGTCGTCGGCTGGGACGGCGCGCGGCTGTCGATGATTTTGGCCGTGCTCGAGGCCCATTGCGGGGTGCGCTTCGGCACCCATGACGTGTATCTCAACGTCGCCGGCGGCTACCGGATTTCCGAGCCGGCTGCCGATCTGGCGGTCGCCGCTGCACTGGTTTCGTCGCTCACCGGTCTTGCCCTTCCCGCCGATTGCGTCTATTTCGGCGAAATCAGCCTGTCGGGCGCAGTGAGGCCGGTTGCGCATGCGCAACAGCGCCTTAAAGAGGCCGAAAAGCTGGGTTTTGGAAGTGCGGTTCTGCCCTTGGGCAGCGAGGAGGTTGTCGGGGGGATCGGGGCCGGCGCTTTCCAGCCAACCGAACTTGCCGATCTCGTGGCGCGCATAGCCGGCTCCCGGCGCAGCCGTGTCGACGAGGAAGACTAACGCGGCTCGGCCGAGCCGTGAAAAGACAATCGGAGTGGGGCGAACAACATGCCGATTACGCTGCTTGACGGAATCCTCGTCGGCTTCACCCTGGTCTCGGCGATGCTCGCCATGGTTCGCGGCCTGTCACGCGAGATCCTGTCCGTCGTTTCCTGGGCCGCGGCCGCCGCGGCGGCGTTCTTCTTCTACAAGCCGGTGCTGCCTTACGTTCAGCCCTATGTCGAAAATGACAAGATCGCCATGGCGGCGTCCGCCGGCATCGTCTTCGTCATCGCGCTGATCGTCGTTTCCGTCATCACCATGAAGCTTGCCGACTGGATCATCGATTCCAGGATCGGCGCGCTCGACCGTACGCTCGGCTTCCTCTACGGCGCGGCGCGCGGCATCCTCGTCGTCGCGGTGGCGCTCTTGTTCTTCAACTGGCTGGCCGGCGCCAAAGCTCCGGCCTGGATCGCCAACGCCAAGTCGAGGCCGCTGCTCGAAACCATCGGCGCCAAGCTGGAAAGCCTGCTGCCCGAGGATCCGGAAAACGCCATCCTGAAGAAGCTCAACCCGAATCAGCCGGCGGCACCCGAAACGCCCCCGGCAGCCGATGCACCGGCCGCGGATGCGCCGGCAACAGGCGAGGATGCGCCGGCGCCCGACGACGAGACCGATGCCCCGGCCGACAATGCACCGGCACAGCCCGCTGCTCCGGCCCCGGCCGCGCCGGCAAACTGACCTGGAACGGTATGGCGCCCACTGGGCGGGCGCCATTTATGAGCTGACTATGGTGTGAACGGCGCACGGCGTGCGTTGCTTTCGCGGCGCTCTCGCCTTATATGGCCATTTTAGCGGAGCTTGAGCCCAATGGCAGTTTCGAAGGCAGACGCAGACGACGTGCTTTCCGCCGAAGCAGACGATCATTTTCACGACGAATGCGGCGTGTTCGGTATTTTCGGCCGGCAGGACGCCGCAGCCATCGTCACACTTGGCCTGCATGCACTGCAGCATCGCGGCCAGGAAGCGGCCGGCATCGTCTCCTATGACGGCACGCAGTTCCATGTCGAACGCCATGTCGGGCTGATCGGCGACACCTTCACCAAGCAGCACGTCATCGACAGCCTGCAAGGCAATCGCGCCATCGGCCACACGCGCTACGCCACCACCGGCGGCGCCGGCATGCGCAACATCCAGCCCTTCTTCGCCGAACTCGCCGATGGCGGCTTTGCCGTCGCTCACAACGGCAACCTCACCAACGCCATGACCGTGCAGCGCGCGCTGCAGAAACAGGGCGCGATCTTCTCGTCGACCTCCGACACCGAAACGCTTTTGCATTTGGTCGCGACCAGCAAGGAGCGCGATCTCAACTCGCGCTTCATCGACGCCGTGCGCCAGGTCGAAGGCGCCTTCTCTCTGGTGGCGATGACCTCCAAGAAGATGATCGGCTGTCGTGATCCGCTCGGCATTCGCCCGCTTGTGCTGGGCGACCTCGACGGCGCCTGGATCCTGGCCTCCGAAACCTGCGCGCTCGACATTATCGGCGCCCGCTTCGTGCGCGACCTGAAGCCGGGCGAGATGGTCGTCGTGACCTCGAAAGGCATCGAGAGCCTGTTCCCCTTCGAGCCACAGAAGACCCGCTTCTGCATCTTCGAATATGTCTATTTCGCCCGTCCGGACTCCTCGGTCGAAGGCCGCAACGTCTATGAGGTGCGCAAGCGCATCGGCGCCGAACTGGCGCAGGAAAGCCCGGTCGAGGCCGATATCGTCGTGCCGGTGCCGGATTCCGGCACGCCGGCGGCGATCGGCTTTTCCCAGGCTGCGGGCATCCCCTTCGAGCTCGGCATTATCCGCAACCACTATGTCGGCCGCACCTTCATCCAGCCCGGCGATTCCATCCGCCACATGGGCGTCAAGCTGAAGCACAACGCCAACCGCCGCATGATCGAGGGCAAGCGCGTGGTGTTGGTCGACGATTCCATCGTGCGCGGCACCACCAGCCAGAAGATCGTGCAGATGGTGCGCGACGCCGGCGCCCGGGAAGTGCATATGCGCATCGCCTCGCCGCCGACCAGTGCGTCGTGCTTCTACGGCGTCGACACGCCGGAGAAGTCGAAGCTTTTGGCGTCGCGCATGTCGATCGAGGAAATGGCCGAATTCATCCGCGTCGATTCGCTCGGCTTCCTCACCATTGACGGGCTCTACCGCGCCGTTGGCGAGGCCGGCCGTGACAATGAGCAGCCACAATTCTGCGATGCCTGCTTCACCGGTCAGTACCCGACCCGCCTGCTCGACTTCGAAGGCCACGACAATGTGCGCACGCTGTCGCTGCTGGCAAACAACGGGGCCTAAAGCCCAACTGCCATCCTTGAAAGCGCTCGCATGACCCTCGACCTCTCCGGCCGCGTCGCGGTCGTTACCGGCGCCTCGCGCGGCATTGGCTATTTCATCGCGAAAGAACTTGCCGCCGCCGGCGCGCATGTGATTGCGGTCGCCCGCACGGTTGGAGGGCTGGAAGAGCTCGACGACCAGATCAAGGCCGAGCGCGCCAGGACCGGCAAGGGCGAAGCAACGCTGGTGCCGCTCGATCTTGCCGACATGGCCGGCATCGACCGGCTGGGCGGCGCCATTCATGAGCGCTGGGGCAAGCTCGACATACTGGTGGCCAATGCCGGCGTGCTCGGCGTCATCTCGCCGATCGGCCATGTCGAGGCGAAAACCTTCGAGAAGGTGATGACCATCAACGTCACCTCGACCTGGCGGCTGATCCGTTCGGTCGACCCGCTGCTCAGGCTCTCCGACGCCGGCCGCGCTATCCTCATGTCCTCCGGGGCCGCGCATTCGGCGCGCGCCTTCTGGGCGCCCTATGCGGCATCGAAGGCGGCGGTGGAAGCCATGATGCGCTCCTGGGCGCATGAGACGCAAAGCCTGGCGCTGCGCATCAATGCCGTCGACCCCGGCGCCACGCGCACTGCCATGCGCGCGCAGGCGGCACCCGGCGAAGATCCGGAGACGCTGCCGCATCCATCGGAGATTGCGAAGCGCATTGTGCCGCTGGCCAGTCCCGAGCTGAAGGAGACGGGGCTGATCTTCCAGGCCAGGCACAACCGCTTCGTCGCCTACCGGCAGCCGGAATAAAAGCTGGGCTGAAGCGGGATTAAACAGGCCTCCAGTTACGTTTCTTCGAATGTAGGACATTCGAAACCGGAGGACCGACATGCGCAGACTTGTTCTCGTTGCCGCCGCAGCGCTTGCAGCCACAGCTGGCGCAGCCCTCGCCCAAGACGCCAAGATGAGCTTCTTCGTCACCAGTGTCGGGTCCGGCAAAGGCGCCGACCTCGGCGGCCTCAAGGGTGCGGACGCCCACTGCGCGTCCCTGGCGGAAGCGGCCGGGGTTACCGGCAAGGAATGGCACGCCTATCTCTCGACCGCCGATGTCGATGCGCGCGACCGCATCGGCAAGGGTCCGTGGGTCAATGCCAAGGGCGAAAGGATCGCCGATGACGTCGCCTCGCTGCACGGCGACGCGAACGCCATCACCAAGCAGACGGCACTGAACGAGAAGGGCGGAGTGGTGAACGGCCGCGGCGACAAGCCGAACCGGCACGACATTTTGACCGGCTCGAAGCCCGACGGCACCAAGATCGCCGACCAGACCTGCGGCGACTGGACCTTGAGCGGGGCGGAAGGTGCGGCAATGATGGGCCATCACGACCGCACCGGGCTGGACGAGTCGGCAGCGGCCAAATCCTGGAACTCCTCGCACGCCTCGCGCGGCGGCTGCAGCCAGGAGGCGCTGAAAGGCACCGGCGGCGACGGCCTGTTCTACTGTTTTGTAACGAACTGAGCGCAAGCTCGAGCAATTCCAGGAAAAGTGTGAACGGTTTTCCGTCCGGAATTGCGTAAAAACAAATGGAGCGGTTCGTTCACGGGTCTGTGATGCTCCGGCGGGCCGCTCCCCCTTCGCCCTGCTTTCGCCATCAGCCGGGAGTTGCTAGGGTTCGACCCGAATCCGACATCCAGCAAAGCGAGGAATTCCCATGGCTGCTCCCAGCGTAGCATTGGTCTGGTACCTGGTGATCGCCGGCCCGCAAGGCGGCATGGTGGTGCTGCCCAGCACCTTCGACACCCGCGAACAGTGCACCAACGCCATCACCGAGTACCAGAAGCAGCCGACCCCGGCCGGCTGGGCGGTGAACTGCGTGCCAAGCGCCTCGCCGTTTACGGATGAGGGCGATGCGGAAGAGCCGGCGGCGCAATAATTGGGTATCTCCCCCCTCGAGGGGGAGATGGCCGGCAGGCCAGAGGGGGTCGTCTCGCGTAGAGTGCCAACCTGCTTTTGCACAAAGGGCGTCGCGTCCAGTCGGCCCGACCCCCTCTGTCGCCTTCGGCGACATCTCCCCCTCAAGGGGGGAGATCAGCGCTGCGCTGAAACCCTCAGCTCCGGCTTACTGTTGATCGTCTGAAATACCACGCAATAGCGTTCCGTCAGCTTGATGAGCGAATCGATGCGCTCCTGCGGTTCATCCGTGTCGAGGTTGAAATTCAGCCGGATGGCGCGGAAGCCGACCGGGGCATCCTTGGCCACACCCAGCGTGCCGCGAAAGTCGAGATCGCCTTCGGCCTCGACGGTCGCCGCGCCGAGCTTGAACTCCAGCGCCGTCGCCACGGCCTTCAGCGTCACGCCGGCGCAGGCGACCAGCGCCTCGAGCAGCATATCGCCCGAACAAAGTTCGAGCCCGGAGCCGCCCGTTGCCGGATGCAGCCCGGCCACGGCAATCGCCCTGCCCGTCTCGACCTTGCAGGCGATCGACTGCTCGTCGATCGAACCCCGGGCGCGAAGCGTGATCAGCGCCTGCGCGGCATCGCCGCGATAGGCCTCCTTCAGCGGCGCCTGCATGGCTTTGAGTGCGGTGGCGTCCATGGTCTTTCCTTTCGAGTCCTTCACGCTTTGATAGCACTGATATGCCGGCGGGACAGAGGGGCCACGACACCGCGAATCGTTACTTTGACTTCGACCGCCCAGACCTTACCTATGCGGGAGCCATTCCCGGAGGTGTCATGCGTGCCAAGCTGAAGCTTATTCCCGCAATTCTCCTGGTGCTTGTCGCCTTCGCGCACCCGACCCTAGCCGAAACGCCCGAGCGCCCCGCACCCACGGGCGGCGTGCTGTCGCTGTTGCCGGCGCCGCAGGCGACCAGCCATTCGATCACCATTGCCGGGCACAAGCTGGACTACCAGGCAAAGGCCGGCACGTTGTCGCTGCTTTCGGGCAAGGGCGAGGTCACGGCGGAAATCTTCTATGTCGCCTACACGCTGCCGCCACCTGCGGGTGCGGAGAAGGCTCGTCCCATTACCTTCGTCTTCAATGGCGGCCCGGGCGCGGCGTCCGCCTATCTGCATCTCGGCGCACTCGGCCCGCGCGTCATCGCGACCGGGGCTGATGGGCAATTCCTGCCGCCGCCGCAAAAGCTGATCGACAATCCCGACAGCTGGCTCGATATGACCGATCTCGTCTTTGTCGATCCGGTCGGCACCGGCTACAGCCGCGAGGCGCCCGGCCAGGACACGAAGGACTTCTGGGGCGTCAGCCAGGATGCCAGTTCGATCGGCGCCTTCATCCGGCTTTATCTCGCCCAGAACGGCCGCACCGGATCGCCACTCTTCCTTGCCGGCGAAAGCTATGGCGGGTTCCGGGCAGCACTCCTGGCCAGAACCCTGCAGGAAGATGTCGGCCTGAGCCCGAACGGCATCGTGCTGATCTCGCCGGCGCTGGAATTCACGCTGGTGCTGCCGGACGAGTTTCAGCCGCTGCATTGGGCGCTGGAACTGCCCTCGCTGGCGGCGGTGCGGCTGCGCAGCGAAGGCGTCAGCGGCGAGGCGCTGCGCGAGAAACTCGCCGGGGTCGAGCACTATGCGTTGGGTGACTACCTCACCGCTCTGACCAGCGGGCTGGAACAGGGCGGGCGGCTGGCCAGCCAGCGCGTGGCCGAGATCACCGGCCTGCCGCTCGAGCTCGTGCAGCGCAATTTCGCCCGCATCCCGACCGGCCTTTTCGCGCGCGAATTCCAGCGCGCTGGTGGCAAGGTGCTCAGCCCTTACGACGGCACGATCGCCACCAGCGATATCGCCCCCGAGAGCGCGCGCATCGCCGGCCCGGATCCGGTGCTCGACCGCAGCGTGCCGGCATTGACCTCGGCCTTCGTCTCCTATGCACGCGACGAGCTGAATTTTCGCACCGACGTCAGCTACCGGTTGCTCAATGGCGACGTCACTCACAATTGGGACTACGGCAGCTCGCGGCAAGGCTATGCCGGAGTGATGGACGATCTGCAGCGCGCACGTTCGCTGAACCCGGCGCTCGGCGTGGTGATCGTCAATGGCGAAACCGACCTGGTCACGCCCTATCTCGCCTCGCGCTATCTGGTCAACCAGGTCCCGACGCTCGCCAACGCCAAGCCTATCCGCCTCGACGTCATAGAGGGCGGCCACATGATGTATTTCAGGCCGGACGGAAGGCGCGCGCTGAAGGAGGCCGTTGCGGAGCTCTACCAGGTAACGCAGTGAGGTGGCGAGGTCACGAACCGGTTCCACTGCTGGCCGTTGGCGGACGGCGCCCGGAGAGGGCTTCAACCGCGTCTTCGATGCCGACAACCTGGCGCTCGACGTCCTCCAGATACAATCGCCCGGCCGCAATCTGACCGTCGATGATCTCGAACAGCGTGACCCCGCGCACCTCGAAGGGTTGCCCGTCGCTGCGAGTCCCTGACCAATGCCATTCGATCCAGGTCGTGTCACCGTCTTGGACCGAGCGCGTGACCGCCGCGTGGAAGTCAGGTATTCCCGTGAACATGGCCTCCCAGTTGGCGCGCATCTGGTCACGCCCAACGAAGGCTCTGCCCGGGTGCGCCGGCTGTACGCTCCGATAGTTCTCGTGGATGAGAGCGGTGACAGCGTCGAGATGATGCGCGTTCATCGCCGTCACCAGTCGATCGATCACTTCGGTCATCGAACCTCCCGGACTTATGCAGCGCACGCATTGGCGCGCCCTCTCCGTAGTCCGCTGCCGGGGTGAGCCGCGCCGATCAATCCGCGAGCCTCAAAATTACCTGATTGGGCTGGGGCCGTCCAGCATTGCAAGACGCCGAACATGCGCGTCCGCCGCCGCGCGCAATAGCGTCAGCGACCACTGTTAAGTGGCTTTTGTCCGCGTAAAAGCCCTTTGTCAGCATCAGCGAATGCCGCCGGCCCCTGCCCCAACGTAAGCCCGAAGCTGGCGCAGAGGCGCGCCAGCTGTGCCACGGGATGATGCCCGCTGCTGACAGCCAGGTGCCAGGACAGCAAGCGTAGTCTGGTGACATGACGGATTCCCTCGACAAGCCCGACACGCTCATGAACAGCGCGGCCAGCATCGCTGCCGAGCGCACGCTCGGCATCGCCCTGGTCTCGGCGTCGGCCGTCGCATTCGGCCTCACCGGAGTACTCACCAAATCGATCCATGCCGATCCACTGACCATCACCTGCTGGCGCGGTTTCGTCGGGTCGATCCTGATCGCCGTCTATGTGCTCTGGCGTCGCCGTCGCTCCGGCGGGCGGGAAAGCTTGCGACTCGGTTGGCGCGGCTGGCTGCTGGCGGTCGAGGGTGCGGCGGCCAGCATCGCCTTCATCTCGGCGTTCAAGTTCACCTATGTCGCCAATGTGGCGGTCATCTATGCCACCGCGCCCTTCATCACCGCGCTGCTCGCCTTCGTGCTGGTGCGCGAGCCTTTCCGGGCGCAGACGCTTGTTGCTGCAGCAGTGTCGCTATGCGGCGTGGCGATCATGGTCGGTTCCGGCTTCGGCAGCGGCCATCTGTTCGGCGACGGGCTCGCACTGCTGATGACCACGGGCAGCGCGCTATACATGATCATGGTGCGCGCCTTCCGCGACACGCCCGTGGTGTGGGCGGGCGCGGTATCGGCCTTCCTGCTGTTCCTGTTCGGCTGGTTCGTCACCGACCCGCTGGCGGTTTCGGCTCGGGATGCCGTGCTGCTCGTCGCCTTCGGAGGATCGTTTGCGGCGGCGTCGATCCTGTGGACTGAGGGTTCGCGGCTGATCCCGGCGCCTGAATCCGGCCTGCTCGGTGCGGCCGAAGTGCCGTTCG
This sequence comes from Mesorhizobium sp. CNPSo 4688, assembly GCF_057784295.1. Lineage (NCBI taxonomy): Bacteria > Pseudomonadati > Pseudomonadota > Alphaproteobacteria > Hyphomicrobiales > Phyllobacteriaceae > Mesorhizobium > Mesorhizobium sp. CNPSo 4688. The sequence continues at coordinate 67,134 of NZ_JBWLUY010000011.1, read as the reverse complement.
CGATCCTGTTCGCCTTCCTGTTCCTGGGCGAGATCGCACCAGCCGCCAGCCTCGCCGGCGGCGCCATCGTGCTGTGCGCGGTTTTTGCCCATGCCGGGCGCGATTGGCAGGTGGCGAGAAAAAGTGCGGCAACCCCATAATTATTTTCGGAGTCATGGAACCATCATTCGGCTCAGGCATTATTGGTGCGACGGGTCACCCCCCAAGTCCCCCCAAACCCCTCGACCCGTCCTCCTTAAAGCCGACCGTAAAGGTCGGCTTTTTCTTTGGACATCAGCCGGCAAGCGGAAATCAGCCGGTAAGGCCGGGCAAAGCCAGATTGTCGCTGAGCAAGGCGGCAAGGTCGCGCGCCGGCCGTTCGGCGCCCTGGCCGAGCCTTATGGCGAATTGCGCAATCGGCACCGGCGGCAGGCCGAGCTCGCGCGGCGCTTCGACGATGCCGGAATGGGCAAAGCGGGCGGTGCGCAAGGTCAGCGCTATGCCGGCGTTGACTGCGGTTCGCAGGCCCGCAAGGCTGGCGCTGCCGGCGGCGATGCGATAGCGGCGGCCGGCTGCATCGAGGGCTGCGAGTGCCGCTTCGCGAAAACCGCAATAGGGGTCGAGCAGCGCCAGCGGCAATTCCTCTTCCCGTACGGCAAGCCCCTTTTGCGAGCACAGCCACAGCATCGGCTCGCTGAACAGCCCGACTTCGTCATTGGCCGGGGTTTTGCGCATGATGATGGCCAGATCGAGCTGCCCGGTCTGGAGCGCGTCGCCAAGCTCAGCCGAGCGGCCGACGCGCAGTTCAATCCTGACGCGCGGATGGCTGGTGGCGAAGGCGCGCAGCAACTCTGGCAGGCCGCTATCGGCGAAATCCTGCGTGGTGCCGATGGCGACGCGGCCGGCGGCACGCGCGCCTTTCAGTGCCAGCCAGGCCTCGCTGTGCACGGCAAGGATGCGACGGGCATGGCCGACCAGATCCTCGCCGGCCGGCGTCAGCCCACGGCCACGCCCCTGCGCCACCAACAACGGTTCGCCGACGACCTCCTCCAGCCGCTGCATCTGGGCCGTCACCGCCGAGGGCGAGCGGTCGACAGCGGACGCAGCCTGGGCCAGCGAGCCGCTATCGACAAAGGCAAGGAAGGTTTTGAGCAGATCGGGATCGAGCGCTTGCATACTTCGATAATACAGAACCTTTTGTTCGAAACAATTCGATTTTTTTGATTCTAGGATGATGGCATGGTCTCTCCAACGGCAAAACAGAAGCCGCTCGCTCAACCAAAGGAGAGAAAAATGCCGATCATCAACATCAGCGTCACCGGCAAGCCAGACGCCAAGCTGTCCGCCGCAATTGCCAAGGAAATCACTGGCCTGACCGCAACCCATCTGCGCAAGGATCCGACGATCACCGCCGTCGCCGTCAGCTATGTCGACCCGCGGCACTGGTTCGCCGGCGGCAAGTCGCTGGCCGAGCACGGCGCCAGCACCTTCTGGCTCGACATCAAGGTGGTTGACGGCACCAACACCAAGCTGGAGCTGGAGGCCTATCTGAAGGCGATCTTTGACGCTTTTGGCCAGTTGCTGGGTGGCGTGCATGAGGAGAGCTATGCTTTCGTGCACGAGGTGCCAGCGGCTGCCTACGGCTATGGCGGCAAGAGCCAGGAGTTCCGGTTCATCAGCGGGCGGTTGAAGGCGGCTTGAGGAAGCCAACGAGCGCAGCGCCCGCCCCTCATCCGCCCTTCGGGCACCTTCTCCCCGTGAACGGGGAGAAGGAAAAAGGCTCGACATTGACCTTGCCCCCCATTGCGTTACCCTCTGCTGCGAAGCGGACGAAGAGCCGCGATACCGGAACGTTGGGAGAGACGCGGCATGATCCTGACACTGGCGCTGCTTGCAGGCCTCGTGCTGGCCTGGCTGCTGATTGCCGCGATCGAGACCTTTCGCCTCGACCTGCGCTTCACCCAGGCGCTGCTCTACGTGCCGTTCAAGCTTGCCTACCAGATCGAGGACAGGCGCATCCGTATTGCCCGCAACGCGCCGACGCCGGTGATCTATGTGGTCTCGCACCAGTCGCGCTTCGAGCCGGCACTGATGCTGTCGCTGCTGCCCGACGACACACTGCACATCCTGGACGAGGCCTCGGCGCGCTCGCCCTGGCTGGAGCCGTGGCGCGAGCTTGGCCGCACCATTGCCTTCAACGCCGAGCATCTCTTTGTCAGCCGCCGGCTGGTCAGGGTGCTGAAGGGCAAAGGCCGGCTTGCCGTCTATCTGCCCGACGACGTCGAGCCCGATGTGAAGTCATTTCGCCTCTTCCGTGCCGTCACCCGCATTGCCATGCAGGCCGACGCCGCCATCGTGCCGATCTTCGTCGCCGGCGCGCGCGACCTGCCGGTGTCCTTGACGCCAAAAGACCGGGCGCCCCGCCACTGGTTCCCACAACTGTCGATCAGCGTGCTGGAGCCGATGACGATTGCCGAACTGGTGGCGCGCAATCCCGACCAGGCTTCCAACACCAATGCGCTGTTCGACCGCATCGCCGAGGCCAGGCTTTTCGGCAGCAACCTCGATCGCGGCCTGTTCCTGGCCATGCGCGATGCAGCGGACCGCACCGGCGCCTCGCATCCGATCATCGAGGATGTGATCAGCGGCTCGCTCAGCTACCGAAAAATGTTCATCGGCGCGCGCGTGCTCGGCCGCCGTTTCGAGGCGGTGACAGCACCCGGCGAAGCGGTCGGGGTGTTGCTGCCCAACGCCAATGGCGTGGTGCTGTCCTTTGTCGGCCTGCTATCAGCCGGCCGGGTAGCGGCGTTCATCAACTACACCGCCGGGCCGGCGAGCGTCACCGCCGCGGTGCGCACGGCAGTGATCCGAACGGTGATTTCCTCCCGCGCGTTCGTCGAGAAGGCCGGGCTTGCCGACATCATTGCCGCGGTCGAGGCCGGCGGCGCCAAAATGCTGTGGCTGGAGGATGTGCGCGCAAGCGTCACCGCGCTGGAAAAGCTCAGCGCCGCCGTGCTGTGGCGGTTCCCGCTGCAACGGCAGGACGCCGCCAAACCAGCGGTGATCCTGTTCACCTCAGGCTCGGAAGGCACGCCCAAGGCCGTGGTGCTGTCGCACCGCAATCTCCACGCCAATGCCATGCAGGCTGAGGCGCGCATTACCATCTCGCCGTCCGACATCCTGCTCAACGTTCTGCCGGTGTTTCACTCTTTCGGCCTGACCGGCGGCACCATCCTGCCGCTGATGACCGGAGTAAAGCTGTTCCTCTACCCCTCGCCGCTGCACTACAAGATCATCCCGGAGATCGCGCGCAAGGTGAAGCCGACCATCATGTTCGGCACTGACACGTTCCTCGCTAATTATGCCCGCACCGCCAAGGACGGCGATTTCTCCAGCCTGCGCTTCGTCGTTGCCGGCGCCGAAGCGGTGAAGCCGGAGACGCGGCGCGTCTACCGCGAGCGCTTCGATGCCTCGATCATCGAGGGGTTCGGGCTGACCGAGGCAGCTCCCGTGGTTGCCGTCAACACCGCCATCCATGGACGCGACGGCACGGTCGGGCGGCCGTTGCCGGCGATGCGCATGAAGCTGGAACCGGTCGAGGGCATCGAGGATGCCGGGCGTCTGTGGCTCGACGGGCCGAATTTGATGATGGGCTACATGACGGCGGACCGCCCCGGCGAATTGCAGCCGCTGGACGGCTGGCATGACACCGGCGACATCGTCTCGGTCGACCGCGAGGGCTTCATCACCATTCGCGGCCGGGCAAAACGCTTCGCCAAGATAGCCGGCGAGATGGTGTCGCTCGGCGCGGTCGAGATGCTGGTGCAGTCGCTGTGGCCGGAAGAGCGCCACGCCGCAGTGGCAGTGCCCGACAAGAGGCGCGGCGAGCGCATCGTGCTGGTCACCACTGCCGACGACGCCGATCCGGAAGAGCTGCGCAAGTTCGGCAAGCAGGCGGGTGCGGCCGAGCTGATGGTGCCCAACGACATCGTCAAGGTCGAGGAGATTCCGGTGCTGGGCTCCGGCAAGACCGACTACGTCTTGACCCGCAAATTGGCGATCGATCGGCTGGGGCTGAGTGCTGCGGCCTGAGAGGCCCTTGTCTAAAGGACCGCCGCCGACAACAGCATGATAAGGCCGACCCCCATCATTAGCAGGCCAGGCCAGTTCTGCGACAGGCCGAAGAAACCGAGCCCGCGCCGCCGCGGCTCAAGTGTCGGGCCTGTCGTTGCGAAATTTGGCGCCGGGCGATCCGGGGTAGCGCGAGAGGACTTCGGATCGCTGAGCCGCCCGCGCCCGAGGACCGCACCCGCTATGTACACAACGCCAGCGACAGTGAGCAACGCGCCAATGAGGATGACAGTCATTTCTCCTCGCTCTTCTCCAGGGCCTGCCTGACGCAAGTCGCTTGCGGTATTAGCGTTTCGGCGCCGCACCTCGCTGCTCATGGCTACCGATATAGCGCGACGGCTTCTCCCGGTCGCCCATTGAGACACAACGGTCAAGATGCCCGGCAGGTTCCGACAGGGGCCTGTCAGCCGATATCCGAGGGCGGCACCTTCTCACCCTCGCGCAGGGCGCGTTTTGTATAGGCGCGCACGCTGAAGGGTAGGAAGATGAGATAGCCGGCGACCGAGGCGGTCAGCGTGTACCAAGGATAGGTCATCAACAGCAGCACATAGAGGACGACCGCAAGGATGATCGGCAGCACCTTGTCACCCGGCACTTTCAAGCTTTTGCCGGAGTAGACCGGCAGCCGGCTGACCAGCAGGAAGGCGACCAGGATGGTGAAGCCGGTGGCGACGAAGGCGGCGGGGCGGCTGGGCTCAATGCCAACGCGCAGGAACGACAGGTAAAGCGGCAGCATCACCAGCACGGCGCCTGCCGGCGCCGGCACGCCGACGAAATATTCGCTCTGCCAGATCGGGCGATCATTGTCCTCGTCGAGCACGTTGAAGCGCGCGAGCCGCAAACCGCAGGCGATGGCGAACAGCAGCACCGCAATCCAGCCAGGCGATCCTGCGCGGTCGAGCAGGAAGGCATAGAGCACCAAAGCGGGCGCCACGCCGAAATTGACGATGTCGGCAAGCGAATCCATTTGCGCGCCGAATTTGGACGTCGCCTTCAGCATGCGCGCCAGGCGCCCATCTATGCCGTCGAGGAAGGCGGCGAGCAGCACCATCACCACAGCCGGCTCGAAACGGCCCTCGAAGCCGAAGCGGATGCCGGACAGGCCGGCACAGATGGCAAGCACGGTGACCAGATTGGGCAGCACCATGCGCATCGGAATTTCGCGGATGCGCGGGCCGCCGCTGCCGTGAGCCTCGAATTTTTTGAACGGCGCGCCCACCGCTTACGAAATCCTGACGAGCGGTGTTGCGGCGATACCGCCGAACTCGGCCAGTACGGTTTCGCCGCCGACCGCCGTCTGGCCGACGGCGACGCGCGGCACGGCGGTCGATGGCAGGAAGACGTCGACGCGCGAGCCGAAGCGGATCAGGCCAAAACGTTCGCCAATGGCGATCGAGCCGCCGGTCTCGGCCCAACAGACGATGCGACGCGCCACCAGGCCGGCGATCTGCACGGCGGCCACGGTGCCGTTGGGGCTGTCGATGACCAACCCGTTGCGCTCATTCTCCGAGCTTGCCTTGTCGAGTTCGGCGTTGAGGAATTTGCCTGGCCGGTGCTCGATCTTGGAAATGCGCCCGCGCACCGGCGCGCGGTTCACGTGACAGGAAAAGACATTCATGAACACCGAGATGCGGGTCATTTCGGTGTTGCCGAGGCCGAGTTCGCGTGGTGGCACCGCCGGCCCGACCGCCGAGATGATGCCGTCGGCGGGACTGACCACCAGCCGGTCGTCGACCGGCGTGACGCGCTCGGGATCGCGGAAGAAATACACGCACCAGGCGGTCAGGATCAGGCCGATCCAGAACAGCACCGAGGAGAAATAGCCGAGGAACAGCGTGCCCGCGCCGAAGGCGGCAATGAACGGATAGCCCTCGCGATGGATCGGAACGAAGGCATTCTTGACCGAGTCGACGAGGCTCATCGGATGGGGCTCATGGGGTGGGGCGGTCCCTGTTTCAGGTCCGGCCTCAATACCGGAAAGGCTCCGTCGTCGCAACGCAACATTGGGCAAGGCTCATTGGCCGCGGCCGGCAGGAGCGGCGACGTCCTTGCCTGTAGGCGGCTTTGCCGCCAGAATTCCAGCCACCGCTGGCTCAGTGCGCGGCGAAAGGCCGACCACCCATGATCTCAAAATCAGGGAAAACGCACCTCACAGTCTTCCGATTGGCGGTCATCGGCGGCGTTCTGAGCGCATTGCTGGCTGCCGATGGCAACGCAATGGCGCAAGGCAAGCCATCCTTCGACTGCGCCAAGGCCGCCAGTGTCGCGGAAAAGGCAATCTGCGCCGATCCGGCTCTGGCGCAAGCCGATGCCGAGGTGGCGAATGCCTATGCCGCGCTGCTGAAGACGCTCGATGCTGCCGCTGGCAACGACCAGAGCGATTTCATCGTGTATCGCGATCAGATTGCCGGCTTCAACGAGAACACACCAAAGGACCAGCAGACTTTCGATCTCGGCGAATTCCTGCGCGACCGCGCGATCTTCCTGGCCGGCATCCGCAAGCCGGCGGATGCAGGTTTGATCGGCACATGGAGCAGTGTCCGTGGCTCGGTCGAGATCATGGCAGCGGACGCCGGCAAGTTCGAGATTTCGGCAGAAATCGTCATCAATCCTGTCTCGGGAAGCGGTGCGTGCGACATCGGCGGCACCGTCGAGAAGCGCAAGATTTTGCGGCTGATCGACACCGACGACAACGACAAGCCGACCGGCTTCGTCTTCACCTTCCGCCGCAACGGCGATGCGCTTGTCGTCGAACAGAGCGGCGCCGGCAAGGATGACAGATCCGAATCACCATCATGCGGCGCCAACGGCCATGCCGATGGCGCGTTCTTCCTGAGCGAAAAGCCGTAAACCTGCTGTCGGCGAACCACCCCCTCGCCCGTCCTTGATGAGATGGCGCCGGATCATGGTCCCCCATGATGGCGCTCCAACAAGGAGTTTCCCCAAATGCAGAACCAAACGCATCTCGTTACCGCCGGCCTCGCGTTCGGGGAGTCGCCGCGCTGGCACGACGGACGTCTGTGGCTCTGCAATTGGGGCACCGGCGAGATCGTCGCGGTGGATGAGGACGGCAAGAGCGAGGTGATGCTCACCGTGCCGGCGATCCTGCCCTATTCCATCGACTGGTTGCCGGATGGCCGGCTGCTGGTCATCTCAGGGCGCGAGGGGCTGCTGCTGCGGCAGGAGGCGGACGGCACCCTCGCCACCCACGCCGATTTGAGAGAGCTGTCGAAAAGCCCGTGGAACGAGATCGTCGTCGACGGGCGCGGCAACATCTATGTCAATGGCGGCGGACCGGCGCCGGCTGCGGGCGAGCATTTCGGGCCGGGCACCATCGTGCTGATCACGACCGACGGCAAGGTCCGGCAAGTGGCCGAGAACATTGCCTTTGCCAACGGCATGGCGGTGACGCCGGACGACAAAACGCTGATCGTCGCGGAATCGCATGCCAACCGGTTGACCGCTTTCGATATTGCGGAGGATGGCGGTCTCTCCAACCGGCGCATATGGGCCGATCTCGATGGCTTTCCCGACGGCATCTGCCTCGATGCCGAAGGTGCTGCCTGGTATGCGGATGTTCCCAACAAACGCTGCGTGCGGGTGCGCGAGGGTGGTGAGGTCTTGCAGACCGTCAATGCCGATCGGGGCTGCTTTGCCTGCATGCTTGGCGGGCCCGACGGTAGGATCCTGTTCATCGTCGCCGCCGAATGGCGCGGCTTCGAGCACATGGTCAGCGATGCCCGCACCGGCCAGGTGCTGAGCGTCGAAGTGCCCGCACCTGGCGTCGGCTGGCCCTCTTATAGTTCGGGCAGACGCTGATAGTTGGCGATATCGGCCTTCACGCCAAGCCGGGCGATGGTCTCCTGCGGGTTGAAGCCCGCCCGCTCATGCGCCGCCTTGACGATCGGTACGACATTGTCGACGGCCGCCTGGTTCTCCCATTCGACAATGGTGACGAGGTTGAATTCGCCCGGCCCCGAGAATTGCTCGAGCACGAAGTCCTGCACGAAGCCTTGTTGCACGCGCAGCAGCTCATGCGTCGCCTTGACCTTGCGAAGGATTTCCTCGCGCGCCTCGGCGGGGACGACGAATTTGTCGACCCTGAACACGGCTTCACTGCCAAACTGTTGATTGAGTTGATCCATTTCAATTGTCTCCGTTCTTGAACGACTTGGGTTCGGTGGCTCAGGAACGGGTTTGCGATCTCAACTTAGGTTGAGGTCAAGAGGGAATTTTTGGTGAAGGGTGGCGCGGCAGCGACGCTGCAATCTCCCCCCTTGAGGGGGAGATGGCCGGCAGGCCAGAGGGGGTTGGTTCGACCGCATGCGACCTCTTTTCGGCCAATGAAGGTTAGCGCTCCACGCGCAACGACCCCCTCTGTCGCCTTCGGCGACATCTCCCCCTCAAGGGGGGGCGCTCCGCCGCCTACGACACCTCCGAAGTGCGCCTCCGCACGATCACCCCCAGCTCATCGCTCTCGCGCGCAATACGCAGCCTCTCTTCGGCTTCTGTCGCTTCGCGCTGGCGGTCCCACATCGAAGCGTAGAGGCCGTGTTGGCGCATCAGCTCGGCATGGGTGCCGCGTTCGGCGATCTGGCCGTCCTTGAGCACGATGATCTCGTCGGCAGTGATCACGGTCGACAGCCGGTGGGCGATAACGATGGTGGTGCGGCCCTTGCTGACCAGGTCGAGCGCCGCCTGGATCTCCTGTTCGGTGTGGCTGTCCAGCGCCGAGGTCGCCTCGTCGAGCATCAGGATCGGCGGCGCCTTCAAAATGGTGCGGGCGATCGCGACCCGCTGCTTTTCGCCACCCGACAGTTTCAGCCCGCGCTCGCCGACCATCGAGCGGTAGCCCTCGGGCAACCGTGCGATGAACGGCCCGATCTGGGCCAGTTCGGCGGCCTTCTCGACATCCGCCTCGCTGGCGCCGACGCGGCCGTAGCGGATGTTGTAGGCGATGGTGTCGTTGAACAGCACGGTGTCCTGCGGCACCATGCCGATGGCGGCACGCAGGCTCTCCTGCGTCACATCACGGACATCCTGGCCGTCGATCAGCACCTGACCGCCCTGGACGTCATAGAAGCGGAACAACAGCCGCGAAATGGTCGACTTGCCGGCGCCGGACGGGCCGACAATGGCCACCGTCTTGCCGGCCGGCACTTCGAAGGAGACGCCCTTCAGGATCTTGCGGTTCGGATCATAGGCAAAGTGCACATCGCGGAACTCGACCTTGCCGGCCGAGACGGCAAGCGGCCTGGCATCGGGCTTGTCGGTGATCTCCTGCGGCACATCGAGCAGGTCGAACATCTGCTCGATGTCGGTCAGCCCCTGGCGGATTTCGCGGTAGATGAAGCCAATGAAATTGAGCGGCACCGACAGTTGCACCAGCATGGCGTTGATGAAGACGAAATCGCCAACGCTCTGCGTACCGGCTTGCACCTCCAGCGCCGACATGCACATGACGATGACGGTGCCGAGGCCGAAGATGATGCCCTGGCCGAAATTCAACCAACCGAGCGACGTCCAAATCCTGGTCGCAGCCATTTCATAGCGTGCCATCGAACGGTCAAAGCGCTCGGCCTCCATACCCTCGTTGTTGAAGTATTTGACGGTCTCGTAGTTGAGCAGCGAATCGATCGCCTTGGTGTTGGCGTCGGTATCGCTGTCGTTCATGTCGCGGCGGATCGAGATGCGCCAGTCGCTGGCGCGGACCGTAAACCAGACATAGAGCCAGACGGTGAGCGCCACCACGGCCACATATTTCCAGCCATAGGTGTAGGCGAAGATGCCTGTGGTCAGCGCGAATTCGAGAATGGTCGGCGCTGTGTTGAGCATGATGAAGCGCACGATCGTCTCGATGCCCTTGGTGCCGCGCTCGATAATGCGCGACAGGCCACCGGTGCGGCGCTCAAGGTGAAAGCGCAACGACAGCTGATGCATGTGGACGAAGGTGCGGAAAGCGAGCTGGCGCACCGCATACTGGCCGACGCGGGCAAACAGCGCGTCGCGCAGCTGGTTGAAGCCGAGCTGCACCAGCCGCACGACATTGTAGGCGACGACCAGCATGACCGGCGCCAGCAGGAAGGACGGTAGCGGCGGTGGCGATTTGGCGTCGCCGGCCAGTGCATCGGTCGCCCACTTGAAGAAGTACGGACCCGCAACCAGAGTCAACTTGGCCACGACCAGAAGCAGCGTCGCCCAGGTGACGCGTGCCCTGAGATCGGCGCGATCGGCGGGCCACATATACGGCCACAGATTGCGCAAGGTACTGAAGGTCGAGCTATCGGAAACGGTTTTTTCTGCCACTTGTCTTGCCTTTTGGGTGGGAGTTCAGCGGCCGGAGCAGCAGGAATTGACGAGCGCGGTCAGCGATGCGGAAACGTCTGCCAGCGCTGCGCGGTCGACCTCATAGCGGGAGCGCTGGCGGTCGGGCTGGAAGCGGACCAGACCGGCCTCGACCAGGATCTTCAGATGCTGGGAAACGGTGGACTGCGCGAGGTCGAGATGATCGACCACCTCGCGGCAGCAGCAGGAATTGCTGGCCGACAAATGTTTCAGGATCTCGATGCGCGCCGGGTGTGAGAGTGCTGCAAAGCGAGCGGCAACCGCGCGGCTTTCGGGCGGTGCGCGGTTTGCGTGGTCTGGTTCGGACAGGGTCATCGTTCATCGGCGATAGACGATGAACGGATGTGGGGCAAGCTAATCCGATGGGTAGAGTGACCTAATCTCCCCCCTTGAGGGGGAGATGTCGCCGAAGGCGACAGAGGGGGTCGGTGCGTCCTGACGCGACGTCGTTAGCAGCGAAGAGAAGGCTAGCGCTCCACGCGCAGCGACCCCCTCTGGCCTGCCGGCCATCTCCCCCTCAAGGGGGGAGATACGCGCTCGACCGCTACTGCGCCTTCATCGGCGCCGTCGTCGCTTGCTCGCCCATCGCCTTGAGGTCGGCGGCTTCGCCTTCCTTCGACTTTTCCGGGACCTTGAACACCTGCCCTGGCCAGATGCGGTCGGGATCGCTGATCTGGTCCTGGTTGGCGAGATAGATGGTCGAGTAGCGCACGCCATGACCATAGACCCGCCGCGAAATCCGCCACAGCGTGTCGTTGCGGCGGATGATGACGGCGCCGTCGGCATGTTCGAGTTTCGGCGCCACCGACTCGGGCACGTCCGGCGTTGCTGCCGCTCCGACAGCCGGAGCCTCGGTAGCGGGCGCTGCCGGCACCGCCGGTGCCGGCGCCTCGGTCGCCGGAGCGGCAGGAGCCCCTGCGGGCTCGGCGGGCGCAGCCGCAACCGTGGCTGGCGCTGCGGGAGCGGCCGGCGCTTCGGCAGCAGCCGGTGCGGCCGGCTTTGCCTCGGCCGGCTTGGTCTCTGCAGGCGCCACGGCGGCAACCGCTTGGCCCGGTTCGCGCTCGAACGGCACGGCGGCGCGGGCAACCACCTTCACGCCGTCAGCATCGAGACCGTCGACATGGATGGTGTAGCTGCCAACCGGGATGTCGCGCGTCGCCTCAACCAGGAAATGGCCGTCCCGCGACGTCACCGCGTCGCCGAGCAGGATATCGTTGGCGTAGGCGCGCACCTTGCGGCCGGCGTCAGCCAGACCGGCAACAAAGATCTTGTTGCCGTCGATCTCGACCGCCTCGACGACGATCTTGGGTTCAGCCGCTGCCGCAGCCGGCGGTGTCGCCGGAGCCGGAGCGGCCGGGGCGGCAGGTGCCTCAGCAGCAGGAGCAGCGGCCTGATCGCCGGCAGCCGGTGCCGCAGGCTTGGTCTCAGGCGTGGGAACAGTCAGCAGCTCGGCCGGCTTGCCCGGTTCCTCAACCATCGCCAGCACCTGGCCGGCGGCATCCTTGGGAACCGAAACGACGGCAGTCTGCATCGAAGGCGTTACGACATCTCCGGCCGTCGAACGCAGTGCGATCGTATAGTCGCCGGGCTTGAGCGGATCGTCGAGGACGATGACGAAGGCGCCGTCCGGACCGGCGACGGTCGACCCGAGCACCGTCGAGCCGTTGAGGATTTCGACCTTTGAATTGGGCGCCGCATTGCCGGCAACGACGATCGAGCCGTTGCTTTCGACGCGTACGACATCGAAGCTCGGCACAACCGAGCCGGCCGCAGCCGGTGCTCCCGGGGCTGTCGCGGGAGCTGTTGCGTCGGCAGGCGCCGGTGCCGGCACAGCCTTGGCATCGGTTGGGGCGGCAGGCGCCGGCGGCAGCCTTCCCTCGGTCCCGGAGTCGGCCGGCGGCGTCAGCGACGCAATCTCCGCCGGCGGCGTGGGATTGAGATACGGGTCGAGTGCACCCGATACATAGGCCGTTCCGACGACCGCGACGGTCCCACCCGCCGCGAACAGAAACGCCTTCAATGGATTAACAGCCATATTTCCCCTGCCCCTTAGCCACCTAACGCCGGTCTAGCGCGTTTTGCCGGAACCGACAAGAAAAAGCCCGGGCTTGGAAGCCTCTGGGGCTTGACCCCGCATTCAGACCCAATCACCAATCACGCATGAACACGATTCGATCCGTCTGCGTCTACTGCGGCTCGTCTCCGGGCCGCGATGAAATCTACGCCAAGGCCGGACACCTGCTTGGCCGCTCGCTCGCCAAATCCGGCCTGCGACTGGTCTACGGCGGCGGCACCAAAGGCATTATGGGCGCCGTTGCCGAAGGCGCGCTCAAGGCCGGCGGCAAGGTAACGGGCATCATTCCGCGCTTCCTCATCAACAAGGAGGCGACCGAAACCGCGCTTGACCGGCTCGACGAGTTGCTGATCACCGACAACATGCACGAGCGCAAGCACAAGATGTTCGAAAAATCCGACGCCTTTGTGGCGCTGCCGGGCGGCATCGGCACGGTCGAGGAGATCGTCGAAGTCATGACGTGGGGCCAGCTCGGCCATCACCGCAAGCCGATCGTCTTCGCCAACGTCAAAGGATTCTGGAATCCGATGCTGGCGCTGCTCGACCATATGTCGAGCGAAGGCTTCATTCACACCGCGCAGCGGGTCAAACCGTTGGTGATCGAAGACCCCGAAGCCATCGTCGCCGCCATCATGGTGGCGGGCTCGTCGGTCGATGCGCCGACGGAAGGCGTGCAGTCGGTGATTGATAAGATGTAGGGAATAAGGGAGTACGGCAGTATGTTTAGAAGGCCTCGAGCCTCTCTCTACTGCCCTACTGCCCTACTGCCCTACTGCCCTACTGCCCTACTGCCCTACTGCCCTACTGCCCTACTGCCCTACTGCCCTACTGCCCTACTGCCCTACTGCCCTACTGCCCTACTGCCCTACTGTCTCCCTCAACTCCGCAATCACCGCTCGCTTGTCCTGGCGCCGCCAGGCGAGATGGATCGAGACGGTGCGCTCGAACCAGGGCAGGTCACGAAACGCGATCCCTGACGGTGCAGCACTCCGGAGGTTTGCCTGTAGGCCCGATCTGCAGGGCCAGGGCGTGAATCCGGTGGTGCTGCGCCGCGTCGTGCTGGCGCTAAAAGCCGCCGGCTATGAGACGCTGGGCAACACCTGGATAGGCGACACCAACACGGCCAGCCTCGCCCAGAAGCAGAAGTCCAATGCCAGGCCGCTGCATCGCCTGCATCTGTTTCGCAAGAATCTCTGACGCCGGGCATCGCTGATCGACGGACTGTGATCGCCCTGTCAAGAAACTGTCACACAGAACCCGGTTAGCCCATGCTACGAATGGCGTGCCGGCATCCGCGCACGGCGTGGTCGAAATCTGTATCTGGCGAGGCGAGCCGTGAACATCGCTCTCAACGCGGAAGGCACTCCCCTGTCGCCTTACCTGCCCGACGAGCACGGGCTGTTCTTCATCTATCATTTCACCGCCGACGGCCTGCGCACCAAGGACGCGGCCGAGGCTGCGTGGACATGGCGCAGCTACCAACTGTCCGACCTGCGCGCCCGCCGCGAGATCGCTGCCGAGCAGGCACTGCCGGCGCCGGTGCGCGAAGCCTTTCTTGGCGCCAGCCAGGGCTGCCATATCGATCTCGAGGATGACTGGCTCTATGGCGATCTGCCGGATCTGCGGCACGACTATTCGGCGGAGGCGCGCGGGCTCGGCCATTTCCGCTTCGCCCTCAACGAAAAAATGCTGATCGGCGCGCGCAAGCAGCCGTTGGAATCGGTCGATCTAGTCCGCAAGGCGGTCGAGAGCGGATCGCGCAAATTCCGCTCCCCGGCCGACCTGATCGAGGCGGTGATGGGCCAGTCGCTCGACGGCATGGCGGCCGAGCTCCACGGCCTTGGCGATACGCTGGACGGCATCGAGGACCGTATCGTGCGCGATGCCTGGCACAGCGAGCGGCAGTCACTGGTCGAGGCGCGCCGTCAGCTGGTGGTCATCCACCGGCAGATGGCGACGCTGACCAACCTCTTCCGCCATCTCGACCATTCACATCGCAACGAACTGCCTGACCCGATCAACGACATGGCGACAAGGCTGTCGCACCGGGCGCACACGCTCTATCACGACGGCGAGCAGTTGCAGGCGCGCACCAGGCTGCTGCAGGACGAATTGATGGCCAAGCTGACGATGCAGTCGAACCAGCTGCTCTATGTGCTGTCGGTCATGACGGCGGTGCTGTTGCCGATGACGATCATTTCGGGCCTCTTCGGCATGAATGTCGGCGGCCTGCCGCTGGTCAACACGCCGATGGGCTTCTGGGTGGTGTCAGCGGTTTCGATCGTGATCGCCGCGGCGACCTATCTGTTCGTCAGGCGGCTCGGGCGGATGTAGCCCGGCTGATTTCACGCCGTGGCGCGCAGATCCTCCGTGACGGTGCCGGCGGCAGCGACTTCCGCTTCATGGTCCGGTTCACGCCATGTCTCTGCGAGGCCCGCCGCATACCATTCCTGCATCGCCGGTAGCCCGAGCAATTGCGCCGGATAGGCGGCAGCTGCCCCTTCGAAAGAGAGCCCATAGGACTGCACGCGAAATGCCACCGGGGCGAAGAAGGCATCGACGGCGGTGAAATGGCCGCCGGCAAGAAACGGCCCGCCGAACCGGGCAAGGCCATCATTCCAGACATCGCCGAGGCGGAAGAGATCCTGCTTCAGCGCGTCAGACATAGGAAATGGCTTTACCCGCACGCCGCAGTTCATCGGACATGCGCCGCGCAAAGTGGTGAAACCCGAATGTATTTCGGCGGCGGCCGAACGCGCCCAGGCGCGTGCTTTGGCCTCAATCGGCCACACACCGTGGTGGTGCTCGGCGAGATATTCGGCGATGGCCAGCGAATCCCAGACAGCCCAGCCGTCATCGACCATGCAAGGCACACGGCCACTGGGCGAGAAAGCCCGGTAGAGGTCGAAGCTCGATCCGGTCGGGAACGGCGTCAGCCGCTCCTCGAACGGAATGTCGAGGGTACGCATCAGCACCCATGGCCGCAGCGACCATGACGAATAATTCTTGTTGGCAATGTGCAGCACGTACATCGAAAAGTTCCCTACTTCGCGGCCAGCGCCGCCGGGCGGGTTTCACGGCCGCGGAACATCGACCAGGAATACATCGCCAGCGCCGCCCAGATCAGCGCGAAGGCTATCGCCTGCGTGGTGCCGAACGGCTCGTCGAAAGCAAGCACGGCGATCAGGAACACCATGGTCGGCGCGATGTACTGCATGATGCCGATGGTCGACAGGCGCAGAAGCTTGGCGCCGAAGGCGAACAGAAGCAGCGGCACGGAGGTGACCGGGCCGCAGCCGATCAGCAGCGCCGTGTCGGTGCCGGTGCTGGAAATGAAATGGTCCTGGCCGTTGGCGATCAGGAAGACGATGTAGGCAAGCGCCGGCACCGACAGCAAAAGCACTTCGAGCAGAAAACCCTGACTCGGGCCGATCGGCAGCGTCTTGCGGAAAAAACCGTAGGCGGCGAAGGAGAACGCCAGCGCCAGCGACACCCAGGGTAGTTTGCCACCTTCGATGGTCAAGACCGTGACCGCGACTGCTGCGAGCATCACCGCCGCGATCTGCAGCCGGTCCAGCCGCTCGCCCAGCAGCACCGCGCCGACGACGACCACCACCAGCGGGTTGATGTAGTAGCCGAGCGCGGTCTCGACCGTGCGGTCAACCGAGATCGCCCAGACATAGATGGCCCAGTTGATCGAAATCAGCGTCGCCGTCAGCGCCGCCATGCCGATGCTGCGCGGCGAGCGGATCGCCGCCTTGAAATCTGCCGTGCGGCCTGCCCAGACCAGCACCGCAGCGGCAATCGGAACCGACCAGACGATGCGGTGGGCGATCACCTCGATCAGCGGCAGATGCGCGACCGCCTTCATGTAAAAGGGCAGCAGCCCCCACAGGAGATAGGCGCCCAGCGCCAGCAGGAAGCCGTTGCGGGCCTTGGAGTCGGCATCGGGGGCGAGTGCGTCGGTGGCCATGGCGCAACGCTATGGCTCAACGGCTCGGCCAAGACCATCGCAAAGTTGTGATGGATCAACGGACTTTTGCTGATGGTTCAAAGGGCCGGGCCACCTCCCCGCTCTCGCGGGGCGAGGAAAAGGCCTACTCGGCCGCCACCAGCCCTGCCATCTCGCGGTTCTTCATCAGCTTGTAGACGATGGAATCCATCAGCGCCTGGAAGGAGGCGTCGATGATGTTTTCGGACACACCGACCGTCCACCAGCGGGCGCCGGTGCCGTCATGCGATTCGATCAGGACACGGGTGATGGCTTCGGTGCCGCCATTGAGGATACGCACCTTGAAGTCGGCCAGTTCCATGTCGGCGATCTCGCCCTGGAACTTGCCGAGATCCTTGCGCAGCGCGATGTCGAGCGCGTTGACCGGGCCGTGGCCCTCGGCCACCGACATCTTCTCCTCGCCATCGACCATCACCTTGACGATCGCCTCGGAGACCGTCTTCAGCTGGCCATTGGCATCGAAGCGGCGCTCGACCATGCAGCGGAACGAGGTGACGTTGAAGAACTCCGGCAGGCCGTGGAGCATCTTGCGCGCCAAGAGCTCGAAGGAGGCATCGGCGCCCTCATAGGCGTAGCCCTCGGCCTCGCGTTCCTTGACCACCGAGATCAGCGCGTCGAGACGGTGATCGTCCTTTGGCACGTCGATGCCGCGCCGCTTCAGTTCGGCGAGGAAATTGGCCTTGCCGCCCTGGTCGGAGACCATGACGCGGCGGCGGTTGCCGACGGCTTGCGGCTCGACGTGCTCATAGGTCGCCGGCTCCTTGGCCAGTGCCGAGGCATGGATGCCGGCTTTGGTGGCGAAGGCCGAGGCGCCGACATAGGGCGCCTGCGCTTCCGGCGCGCGGTTCAAGAGTTCGTCGAAGGCACGGGATAGCCGCGAAATGCCGGTCAGCGCCTCAGCCGAGATGCCGGTCTCAAAGCGGTCAGCGAAGGCCGGCTTCAGTGCCAGCGTCGGCACGATCGAGACCAGATTGGCGTTGCCGCAGCGTTCGCCGATGCCGTTCAGCGTGCCCTGGATCTGGCGCACGCCGGCTTCGACGGCGGCGAGCGAATTGGCCACCGCCTGGCCCGTGTCGTCATGGGCATGGATGCCGAGATGATCGCCGGAGATGCCAGATGCGATGACCTTGCCGACGATGGCGCGCACTTCCGAAGGCTGTGTGCCGCCATTGGTGTCGCACAACACCACCCAGCGCGCGCCGGCATCGTAGGCGGTTTTGGCGCAGGCCAGCGCGTAGTCCGGATTGGCCTTGAAGCCATCGAAGAAATGCTCGCAATCGACCATCGCTTCCTTGCCGGCGGCAACAGCTGCTTCGACCGAAGCCTTGATGGAGTCGAGGTTCTCCTCATTGGTGCAGCCAAGCGCGACGCGGACATGATAGTCCCAGCTCTTGGCCACGAAACAGATGGCGTCGGATTTCGACTGTACCAGCGCCGCCAGGCCCGGATCGTTGGACGCCGATACGCCTGCCCGCTTGGTCATGCCGAAGGCGACGAATTTTGCCTTCGCCGTGCGCTTCTGCTGGAAGAATGCGGTGTCGGTCGGATTGGCGCCGGGATACCCGCCTTCGACATAGTCCATGCCGAACTCATCGAGCAGCTTGGCAATCGCAATCTTGTCCTCGACGGAAAAGTCGATGCCCGGCGTCTGCTGGCCGTCGCGCAATGTGGTGTCGAAGAGATAGAGGCGTTGCTTTGTCATGGCTGCGCGGGTGCGTACGCACCCTCCTCTGGCCCGAAGGCCGATGTCATTTCTTTCCTGCGAACTTGTCCGTTGCCCTGATCAGCTGATCGAGGATCCCCGGTTCCGAATAGGCATGGCCAGCGCCTTCGATGAGATGGAAATCCGCCTTCGGCCAGGCCTTGTGCAGCGCCCAGGCGTAGCGCGCCGGACATGGCATGTCGTAGCGACCATGGACGATGGTGCCGGGAATGTCCTTCAGTTTGTGCGCGTCGCGCAGCAGCTGTCCCTCCTCGAGCCAGCCGGCGTGAACGAAATAGTGGTTCTCGATGCGGGCAAAGGCGATGGCGAAATCGTCCTCGCCGAACTTGTCGCTGGTTTCCGGTTCCGGCAGCAACGTGATCGTCTCGCCTTCCCACAGGCTCCACGCAAGGGCGGCTTCGAGCTGCGCCTTGCGGTCGGAGCCGACCAGCCGCTTGCGGTAGGCGGCCATCATGTCGCCGCGCTCGGCTTCCGGGATCGGCGCCTGAAAACGCTCCCACTTCTCGGGAAACATTTCGGAGACGCCGAACTGATAGTACCATTCGAGTTCGGCGCGGGTGAGCGTGTAGATGCCGCGCACCACAAGCTCGCTGACGCGATCTGGGTGCGTCTCGGCATAGGCGAGCGCCAACGTCGAGCCCCAGGAGCCGCCGAACACGAGCCATTTATCGAAGCCGCACATTACGCGCAGGCGTTCGATGTCGGCGACCAGATGCCAGGTGGTGTTGGCGTCGAGCGAGGCGTTGGGCGTCGATTTTCCGCAGCCGCGCTGGTCGAACAGGATGACATCGTAAAGCTTCGGGTCGAATAACCGCCGATGTTTTGGCGAGATGCCGCCGCCGGGACCGCCATGCAGGAACACCGCCGGCTTGGCGCCCTTGGTGCCGGAGCGCTCCCAATAGATCTGGTGGCCGTCGCCGACATCGAGCATGCCGGAAGCGAAGGCCTCGATCTCGGGATAAAGCGTACGCAAGGAACTGCCGTGGATCGTCATAGTTTCAAGCCCTGCTGCGGCCAGTTGGCCGTTTCGTGGTCGGGATGCTGGAAGGAGATGATCTGCTCCTGCCGTCGATAGAAGTCGGGATCGTCGAGGATCGGCGCCTCGAAGATCTTCTCCACCCAGGGCAGCCGCACCGCGTAGTTGACCTGGATCTGGGGCGCCAGATCCGAGCGGTCGTCGAACGCGCCGATCGCGATCTCAAGCGCGCCCGGCTGGCGATAGGTCAGCGGCGTGCCGCACCGGGCGCAAAAGCCGCGATCGATGTTGACCGACGACTGAAAGTAGCTCGGCTCCTCGCGCACCCATTCGACACCGTCCTTGGGCACCGTCACCAGCGCACCGAAGAAAGAGCCGAACTGTTTCTGGCACATGCGGCAATGGCAGATGGATGGGCGGCCGAGCTTGCCCCTGATGCGGAAGCGCACGGCGCCGCACTGGCAGCCGCCGGTTCGAATTTCATCGGTCATGGTCTTTCCTCTGGCGGCCATTGTTCGGTGTCGTGGTCGGGATGCTGGTAGGAGACGAGTTCGGCGAGATAAGGCGCCGATGATATGTCGGCCATCGTGTCCTCGCCGGGCAGTTGCGGGATGGTGTCGACATAGGGCAGCTTTGCCTCTGTGCCCCACTGGATCAGCGGCACGATTTCGGCCGGATTGTCGAACGCCCCAATGGCGAGGCCGACGCCATCAGGCGCGGTAAAAGTCAGCGGCGTGCCGCAATTGGCGCAGAAGCCGCGGTCGACGTGACTGGACGAGGCGAAATATTTCGGTTCGCCGCGCGTCCAGTCGAGCTTGGCGCCACGCACCGAAACCAGCGGTGCGTAGAAGGAGCCAAACGCCTTCTGGCACATGCGGCAATGGCAGATCGAGGCATCGCCCAGCGCGCCCTCGACGCGGAAGCGCACCGCGCCGCATTGGCAGCCGCCGGTGTAGATCGGCCGGTTGTCGAGGCTCATCGCGTCTCACTCCGTTTCATATTCATTCCGGGGCATGGCAGACAGCCTCGACATTGTTGCCGTCGGGATCGAAGACGAAGGCGCCGTAATAGTGCGGGTGATAATGCGGCCGCAGGCCCGGCCCGCCATTGTCCTTGCCGCCGGCGGCAAGGGCGGCGGCATGGAACGCATCGACCTCAGCGCGGCTGCGCGCGGTGAAGGCGACATGCTGATGGGTCCTCGGCTCATCGTTGCTGGCCTGCAACCAGAACACCGGCCGGTCGCGGCCATAGCCACCGACCTTGGCGCCGCCGGTATATTCCAGCGGCACCATGTAGATCAGCGAGGCGCCTAGCGGCGCCATCGCCTGGTCGTAAAAGGCTTTCGAAGCGTCGAAATCGGCGACGTTGATGCCGAGATGGTCGATCATGAAACTGCCCCCCTTGCTGCTGGTTCGTGTGCCGTCATATCAGCGCCAGCCAAGCCGGCCTCGATGACGATATGCTGGCAGACATTGTCGATATCGCGGATGACATCGTCGTTCCAGAAGCGCAGGATGGTCCAGCCACTTGCCTTCAAATAGACGCTGCGTGCCTTGTCGCGTTCTGCGTGCTCAGTATCGGAATGCTGGCTGCCATCAACCTCGACTATGAGATGGTGGGCCGAACAGGCGAAGTCGACAATGTAAGGTCCAATCGGTACCTGTCGGCGAAAGCTCATCCCCATCAGCCGGTGAGCCCGCAACTCATTCCATAGTTTCAGCTCGGCATCGGTCATGACGCGACGCATGGACTTTGCATTCTTGCGCTGACGCGATGGAACGCGGTCGTGGCCCATCACGCACCGCCACACTGGACATTATAGAAAACCGAGGTGACGGCTGATCTCCCCCCTTGCGGGGGAGATGTCCGGCAGGACAGAGGGGGGTGCTGTCCCGCCAGCATCTCAACTGGCGATCGCTGCATTCTCGGGAAGTAGCTGGAACCAGAACGAGCAAGTAGGAACGTTGGTGTTCCTTCACACCCCCCTCTGTCCTGCCGGACATCTCCCCCGCAAGGGGGGAGATCAGCTGTCATCGGCGCCTTCGCCAACCTCGCAACGGTGCCTCGCGTCACCCTCACCGCTTCACCTCCCAGGTCGTCACGCGCTCTCCGGTCGCCGGGTCCTTGCCGTCCTTCAACTGCACGCCTTGCGCCAGCAGCTCATCACGCACGCGGTCGGCTTCGGCCCAGTTTTTCGCGGCGATCAGTTCCAGGCGCTTGGCGATGGCTTTGGCGACCGCGGCCTCATCGACCTTGGCCGCACCGACATCGAAGCCGAGGAACAGTAGTGAGGCCTTCAACGAAGCGGCAGCTTCGTTGCCGTCCGCGGCCTCGCCGGCAAGCTGCGTCAGCTGCTGGAAGGCGGCGTAGGTGGCGAGGTCGTCCGACAGCGCTGCCACGACTTCCGCCGGCACCTGCCCTGCGGCCGGCGCCAAGTCCGCGGCGCGTTTCCATTTGCGCAGCGTGTTCTCAGCCTCCTCCAGCTTGCGGACCGAAAAATCGATCGGCTCGCGATAATGCGTCATCAGCATCGCCAGCCGCAGCACCTCGCCCGGCCATTTGCGGCCGCCGAATGTGTCGGTCTCCAGCAGTTCGGCGATGGCGTAGAAATTGCCGAGGCTCTTCGACATCTTCTGGCCCTCGACCTGCAGGAAGCCATTGTGCATCCAGACATTGGCCATGACGTCGGTGCCGTGCGCGCAGCGCGACTGGGCAATCTCGTTCTCATGGTGGGGGAAGATCAGGTCGAGGCCGCCACCATGGATGTCGAAGACGTCGCCGAGATAGGCGGCCGACATGGCCGAGCACTCGATGTGCCAGCCCGGACGGCCCCTGCCCCACGGGCTGTCCCAGCCGGGCTCTTCCGGCGACGACAATTTCCACAAAACGAAATCGCCGGGGTTCTTCTTGTGCGCATCGACGGCGATGCGGGCGCCGGCCTGCTGCTCATCGAGATTGCGCTTCGACAGTTCGCCGTAATCCGGCATCGAGGCGGTGTCGAACAGTACCTCGCCGGCGGCGACATAGGCATGGCCGCGCTCGATCAGCCGCTCGATGAGGGTGATCATGTCGGCCTTGCCGTCGGCGCGACGCGCGACGAACTCGGTGGCGCGCGGCTCGACCGTCGGCGGCAAGCAGCCGAGGGCCGCGACATCCTTGTGATACTGGTCGGCCGTCTTTTCCGTGACGCGGCGGATCGCCTCGTTGAGCGTCAGTTTTCCCGACGCGATCTCGGCGCCGAAATCGCGCAGCGCGCGGGCGTTAATCTTGTCGTCGACATCTGTGATGTTGCGCACATACGTGACACCAGCCTCGCCATAGAGGTGACGCAGCAAACGAAACAGCACGTCGAAGACGATCGCCGGCCGCGCATTGCCGATATGGGCGAAGTCGTAGACGGTCGGGCCGCAGACATACATGCGCACATTGCTAGGATCGATCGGGACGAACACGTCCTTCGTCCGCGTTAGCGTGTTGTAGAGGCTGAGACCCTTCGATGCGTCAGACATGCGTGCCCTTCCGGTCCGTTACTCTTTGGTTGAGCATGATCTTATCCGAAACCCACTTTTCGGGATCATGCTCTGGGCAGAGCCGTCCTTGCGCCGAGGCACAAATCGGGCTCCAGCCTGCTGGCCGGGGCGTTTGTCCACTCTGGGGAAAGATGAGGCGAAAACGTCCGGACCAGCGCGAGGCTAGCCAATAATGCAAATGCCACAAATGGCGAAAGACGTTTTCATGGGCGGCTTTATCGCCTTGGCCGGTGTTGCCGTCAAGTCGCAACTTCCGGCAAAAGCGTCGCTGGATCACAGGTCATGAGGCACTGAAACATTTTATTAAACATGTCGGCACAGTCATGAAACATTCGCCGGCTAGTTCACCATGGGTCACGATTCGGTCAGATTCAGCCGGCAAACGCAGACACGGAAATGTTACCAGGGAAGAGATTGATGTCACGAACCAAGCAGGAATCGAGCCGCGCCAAGCAACCGGCGCTCGCCAACCACTACCGCGCGATCGGCCCGGCCGCGATTGTCGCCGCCCTTCTGCACACCGCCAAGAAGAAGAAGCCGGCACCGAAAATCACTTCACCCCGCGCTGCCTGATCAAAGCTCGGGCACCGGCCGCCGCCAAGGCGTACGCCGGCACGGAAGGCTGAGGCGCCCAAGCGCGCCTGAAACAACAGCACTTCCTAATTGAGCAGGTTCTTCCCGAAGACTGGTTTCTTGGGTCGTGCTCTAAAACAGCGTCATTTGACTGTCGTCCGCGCCGGGCTTCTGGCGCCTGACCTTCTCGGGCTCCGGCCCGACGATGCCCCTGTCCTGTATCTCGGGCCCGGTGTTTGCGACCTTGTTGACGAGGTCGGAGACCGGCACAGCCTCGAAGAAATCGGGCTGTGCAGGTCTGAGCAGGTCGGCCACGTCGCGCGGCTCGAGCGTGCGGCAGTCCAGCCAGCGGGCGAAATCCTCAGGCGCGATCACCACCGGCATGCGGTCATGGATATGGGCGATGCCGGCATTGGCGTTGACGGTGAGAATGGCGCCGGTATCCATTTCCGAACCGCCCGGCTCGGCGTAGGTCTCGATCAGCCCGGCAAAGGCGACGAGCCCGCCATTCCTCGGCCGTATCCAGTAGGGCTGGCCCTTCTTGCCGTTGCCGGATTGCTGCCACTCATAAAAGCCGGAGGCCGGAACCAATGCGCGGCGGTGGCGCATGGCGGCTTTGAACGAGGCCTTCTCCGCCGCTCCTTCCGAGCGCGCATTGAACAGCAGCGGAAATTCCCTGGTGTCCTTGACCCAGGCCGGGACAAGACCCCAGCGCACCAGCATCGCCTGGCGGTCCGGGAAATTCGAGCCCGGCATGCGCGGCGGTCCGGAGAGCGCCATCAGCACCGGCTGCGTCGGCGCGATGTTGTAGCGGGCCGGAAAATCCTCCAACTCCGCCAGGCCGAGCAAGGCAGCGGTCTGGTCCGGAGTGGCCGTCAGGGCAAAGCGTCCGCACATAGAGCAAGCTCGATGAAATGATCCGACCGCGAAAGTGGCGATGGAACCAGCCTTGCGCAACCGCTAAAGCTCAATGCCGCCAGCCGTCCACAAGGGTCTGACCTCATATAGGCGAATCGCGATCGATGAACGAGCAGCGCAAGACACTTCCCGCCGTCTCCGTCGCCGTCGTGCGCGGCAAGACGGTGCTGCTGGTCAAGCGGGCGCGGCCGCCGTCGCAAGGGGTCTATGCCTTTCCCGGCGGCAAGGTCGAGCCCGGCGAAACGCTTGAGCAAGCGGCAGCGCGCGAATTGATGGAGGAAACCGGTCTGCAGGCCCGAAACTATCGACCGCTTCGGGCCATCCACATCGACGGCAGCGGCGAGAATCATCCGGTCGACTATCTCCTGACGGTCTTCGGCGCTGCCTATGCCGGCGGCGAAGCGACAGCCAGCGACGACGCCGAGACCGCCGCCTTCTATACACTGAACGAAATGACCGACATGCCGCTCGCAGGCGATGTGTTTGAGGTCGCTGAGGAGCTTCTGGGCTCAAGCGGTCCCGGTATCTGAAGATAGAGAATCGCCTTGCAGGCGACAAATTGTTTGGCCAGAAAGACTTATGACCCGCGCCGCGCTGTTCCTTGCCGCATGCCTCGCCGCCAGCACGGCTGCCGTGCAGCCGGCGCTGGCCGCCGAGTCGCCGTTCGAGCCTGGGCTGATGCGGCTGGCCGAGGTACTGGGGTCGCTGCATTTCCTGCGCAATCTATGCGGCGAAAAGGGCGACCAGTGGCGCACGGAGATGGAAAAGCTGATCGATTCGGAAAATCCCGATCCGGAACGGCGCGCCCGCTTCATCGCCAGCTTCAATCGCGGCTACCGTTCCTTCGGCGGCACCTACACGCAGTGCACGCCATCAGCGACCGCGGCCATCAGCCGCTACATGAAGGAAGGCGAGACGCTGACCCGCGACATTGCTTCGCGCTATGGCAACTGACGAGCGCCGGACTGCGTTATAGCCACACCTTTTCGTGTACCTCCGCCTTGTATCCACGGCATGTTGATGCAATGTTGGTGTTGCACTTTGGCAACAGTATTAACGAAACGTTAGCGCGTGGATGTGGAATTAACTCAAACTGAAGGTTTTCATCCCGCTCACCGGTCTAATCGGCTAAGTTTAACCTGGACCGAACGCAGGCGATGAAGTTTGTAAAAGACGATCAAAAAAATGTCGTATTTACAAATACTTACTTAGCCTGTGTGGAGACAGGGACAGCCCAAGCCGGATTCGACCCGTCGGATCGCCGCTTGAAAAGGGTGGACATCGCAAATGGAACATGGCGTCAACGACATCGACGCGCTGGTCAGGGAAGAAAAGCGCCTGACCGCGGTGGAAAGCCATAGCGAGGCCTGGGCGGAAGGTCTGTCGGCCGGCATCGAGCCGGAAATCATCGCCGAGGCAGCACTTGAAATGGCGTTCGGCGAGATGCTGCGCGCCAATGGTGAGACTTCAGCTCTTGCCCTGCTCGACCGCATGCGTGAAAAGGTGATCGCCGGCGCTTTCGAGCCGGAGCGGCTGCGCCACTAGATCTGCCTGCGTCCCTCTGGGCGCAAACCGGCGCTCCGGCGCCTTGATCGGTTCTTTGACGACGGCGCGCCGTTTGGGCATCATGCCTGGCACCTGAAGGAGCCCAGGCCCAAGGAGAGGCAAGCGGTGAATTTTTCGATGTCAGGCCAGCCTCGCGGACTGGTCCTCAGCATCTGGCTTGCCGCTTCCTGCGCCGCGGTTCCGCCGGCACTTGTCCTGACAAGCAGCCCTGCCTACGCGCTGAGCGAGATCAAGCGCGAGGAGCTTCCGGCGCCGGCCGCGCCGCCAACCAATGGTGAGACGGCGCCATCCGAAAATTCCGTGCCGATGCCAGATCTGCCCGGCACGACGCCGCCAGCGGCCAGCCAGCCGAAGTCACCCGCAGAGCCTGAACAAAGCGAGCCGGAAGGGCCGACCGACGATGGCGGCGTGGCCAACCCGCGTGCAGATCCCGATGCGCCGGTGCCTGAAGTCGTCTACGACCTTTCCAAATTGCCGGAGCCGGTCAGGCGCATGCACGACCTGATGGTCGAAGCCTGCGTCAGCGGCGACATCGAGAAGCTGCGGCCCCTTATCGGCACCGGCGAGACCATGACCCAATTGTCGCTGGGCGAGATCGAGGGCGACCCGATCGCCTTCCTGAAGGGGCTTTCGGGCGACAAGGAAGGCCAGGAAATCCTCGCCATCATGGAAGAGGTGCTCAATGCCGGCTATGTCCATGTCGATGTCGGCACGCCGCAGGAGCTCTATGTCTGGCCATACTTCTTCGCCATGCCCCTGGACAAGCTCGACGCCAAACAGCGGGTCGAACTGTTCAAGATCGTCACCGCCGGCGACTATGACGACATGAAACAGTTCGGCGCCTACATCTTCTACCGCGTCGGCATCACGCCCGCCGGGCAATGGACATTCTTCGTCGCCGGGGATTGAGTTTTTGCCGTCAGGCTATTTCGGCAAAGCCTCGGAAAACTCCACCGGCCTGCCCTGCCCGGGCGTGACGATCTCGCCATCCCACATGATGCGGCGGCCGCGCACGACGGTGCCGACCGGCCAGCCGGTGACCTGCTTGCCGTCATAGGGCGTCCAGCCGGCCTTGGAGCCGGCCTGCGCATTGGTGATGGTCTCGCGGCGCTTCATGTCGACGATGGTGAAATCGGCGTCGTAGCCGGCGGCGATGCGGCCTTTCCGGGCCATCCCGAAGATGCGCTGCGGGCCGTGGCTGGACAGGTCTACGAAGCGCTGCAGGGTCAGCCGGCCTGAATTGACGTGGTCGAGCATGATCGGCACCAGCGTCTGCACCCCGGTCATCCCCGACGGCGAGGCCGGATAGGGCTTTGCCTTCTCGGCCAGCGTGTGCGGGGCGTGGTCGGAGCCCAGCACATCGACGATTCCTTGCGCAATGCCGTGCCAGACGCCGTCACGATGGCGTGCCGCCCGCACCGGCGGGTTCATCTGGATCAGTGTGCCCAGCCGCGCGTAGTCGTCGGCCGCGAGCGTCAAATGATGCGGCGTCGCCTCGCAGGTGGCAACATCCTTGTGCTGTTCGAGGAACAGGATTTCTTCCGCGGTCGAGATGTGCAGGACATGGATGCGGGCGCGGGTGTTTCGCGCAATACGCACCAGCCGCTCGGTACAGCGCAAGGCGGCGATCTCGTCGCGCCAGACGGGGTGCGATGACGGATCGCCCTCAATTCGTTCGCCAAGCCGTTCGCGCAGACGGAACTCATCCTCCGAATGAAAGGCGGCGCGGCGGCGGGTGTTTCTTAGGATCGATGCGACACCCCCGTCATCCTCGACCAGCAAGTCGCCGGTGGAGGAACCCATGAACACCTTGATGCCGGCCGCACCGGGGAGCCGCTCGAGTTCGCCGACATCTCCGGCGTTTTCGCGCGTACCGCCGACCCAGAAGGCGAAGTCGCAATGCATGCGGCCGGTGGCGCGCCGCACCTTGTCGGCAAGCGCCGCTTCGCTGGTGGTCAGCGGGTTGGTATTGGGCATTTCGAACACGGCGGTGACGCCGCCCAGCACCGCCGCGCGCGAGCCCGTCTCCAGATCTTCCTTGTGCTCCAGCCCCGGCTCGCGGAAATGCACCTGGCTGTCGACGACGCCCGGCAGTATGTGCAGGCCGCGACAGTCGATCGTTTCGCCGGCCGAAGCTTGGCGAAGATCCCCAATGGCCGCGATGCGGCCGTCCCTGACGCCGACATCGCGGGCGCCCTCGCCGTCATGGTTGACCACCGTGCCGCCTGTCAGGATGAGGTCGTAGGTGCTGGCCATGGGCGTTCGGTCTCTTGCGGGGGGAGTATCAGGGGCTTACGTAATGACCGTCTGTTTTGCAAGATCAGGTTCTTTGCCGCCCATGCCCTTTGCCCTTCTCGACAACCGCGCCCTCATTTCCGTGTCAGGCCCGGATGCCGAGCATTTTTTGCAAAACATCCTCACCACCGACCTCGACACGCTGGCCGCCGCAGAGGCAAAGCCCGGCGCACTGCTTTCGCCGCAGGGCAAGATCCTGTTCGATTTTCTGATCGCGCGCGCCGGCAAAAGCGGCTTCCAGCTGGAATGCCGGGCCGACGTCGCAGACGATTTCCTGCGCCGGCTGATGCTTTACAAGCTGCGCGCCAAGGCCGAGATTGCCAAGCAGGATCAATCGCTTGTTACGGTTGCATGGGGCGATGATTCAACCGCTTCACATTCTGATTCAACGACACTTGCCGATACCCGCTTCCGTGACGTAGCCGTCAGCCGCTCCTATGGCGGCGCATCCGAAGGCGGCGATCCGGCTGCGTGGCAAACCCTGCGCATCGCCCACGGCATTGCCGAAAGCGGGCCGGACTACCAGCTCGGCGAGGCCTTCCCGCATGACGTGCTGCTCGACGAGACCGGCGGGGTCGGCTTCAAGAAGGGCTGCTATGTCGGCCAGGAAGTGGTCTCGCGCATGCAGCATCGCGGCACCGCCAGACGGCGCGTGCTGATCGTTTCGGCTGACCATGCTTTGCCCGCGCCGGGCACGGAGTTGACCGTGGCCGGGCGGCCGGTCGGCACGCTCGGCTCGAGCGAAGGCACGAACGGCCTAGCCATTGCCCGCATCGACCGGGTCAAGGCGGCGCTCGACGCCGGCCAACCGATCCTGGCGGGTGACGTCGCTGTTTCGCTCGCCATTCCGGCCTGGGCAAAGTTCAGCTTTCCCAGGGAAGCGGTCGGCGCGGAGGACGCCTGATGGCCGCCGACCGTGTCGGGGCGCCGCCGCGCGCCTGGCAGCGCATGCTGTCGGGACGGCGGCTAGACCTGCTCGATCCCTCGCCGCTCGACATCGAAATCTCCGACATCGCCCACGGGCTTGCCCGCGTCGCCCGCTGGAATGGTCAGACACGCGGCGATCACGCCTTTTCGGTTGCCCAGCATTCGCTGCTGGTCGAGGCGCTTTTTGGCGAATTGCAGCCGGATGCCTCGGCCAATGCGCGGCTGGCGGCGCTGCTGCACGACGCGCCGGAATATGTCATCGGCGACATGATCTCGCCATTCAAATCGGTGATGGGCGGCTCCTATAAGGACTGTGAGTTGAGGCTGCAGCGCGCGATCCACCAGCGCTTTTCGCTGCCGGCGGAACTCGGCGCCGGCCTGCGCAAGGAGATCAAGCGCGCCGACCAGATCGCTGCCTACTATGAGGCGACGCTGCTCGCCGGCTTTTCGACTGCGGAGGCAACCGAGTTCTTCGGCCGGCCGCGCGGCTTCAATGCCGACCGTTTCGATTTCAACCCGCGCTCGGTGACCTCGGCGCAGGCGGCGTTCCTCAAGCGTTATGCGACGCTTGAAAAGCAGCGCCAGGCAGCGGTTGCTGTGCATTCGGCCGAGTGAACATACGCTAAATTAACCAGCGGTAACCACAGTACCGGGTTCGATCACGGTCAGCAGGTACGCCTCATGTCCGTTGCGCACGTCAAGGGTGGTTCGCCCGTCCGCAGACGGGGAGCCGGAGGCGTCGCCGCCCCACAGCAGATCGCAGACGAATTGCGCCACCAGAACGAGCGCTTTTCGGCGGCCGTCGAAAACATGTCGCATGGCCTGTGCATGTTCGATGCCGACGAGCGGATGATCATCTGCAACGGCAATTATCTCAGCATCTTCTCCCTCGATGCGAAGATCGTGCGGCCCGGCATCGCGTTCCTGGATATTCTCCAACACAGCGTCGACATCGGCGTCGCCTCGCAGAGCGCCGCAGACCTCTATGCCATCCGCAAGCCCTATATCGAGCGCGCGCAAGCCTCGACCTACGAGGAAATACTGTCGGACGGACGCATCATTTCCATCACGCACCGGCCGCTGGCCTCGGGCGGCTGGGTGTCGATCTATGAGGACATCACGGAGCAAAGGCGGGCCGAGCAGGAACTGAAGGAGCAGCACCGCCGCTTCGATGCGGCGCTCGCCAACATGTCGCAAGGCTTGTTGATGTATGACGCCGACGGCACGCTGATCGTGCGCAATCAGCGCTTCTTCGACCTCTACAACGTCACACCCAGCGACTTCCCGCTCGGAATGAGCCATCGCGCCCTGCTCGAACAGATGGTGCGCCTGCGCATCTATCCGTCGATCGACATCGACGGCGAGATCTCCAAGACCAGGGCCAGCCTGCAGGCCGGCGAAACGCGCTCGACAAATCGAATCCTTGCCGATGGCCGGACATTGCTGATTGCGCGCCGGCCGCTTGCCGGGGGCGGCTGGGTGGCGACGTTCGAAGACATCACCGAGCGCCGGCGCGCCGAAGAGCGCATGAGCCACCTTGCCCATTACGACACGCTGACCGACCTGCCTAACCGCTCGATGTTCCGCGAGCGGCTCGACCAGGCGCTTGGCGAAACCCCGGCTACTCCGCTGGCGATCTTCTCGCTCGACCTTGATCGCTTCAAGGCCGTCAACGACACCTGGGGACATCCCGCCGGCGACTGGCTGCTGAAATGCGTGGCCGAGCGGCTGCGGCACAGCCTGCGCAGCGAGACCGATGTGGTCGCCCGTCTCGGCGGCGACGAGTTCGCCATCCTGCAGTTCAATCCCAAAGGTGCCACCGATGCGGAACAACTGGCAAAGCGCATCGTCGCTGTCGTCAGCCAGCCGTTTCGCGACAAGGGCCGCGACATGCATGTCGGCATCAGCGTTGGCATCGCGCTGTATCCCGGTGACGGCAAGGACGCCGACACGCTGTTGAAGAATGCCGACATGGCGCTCTACAGCGGCAAGAGCGAAGGCCGCAACGTCTACCGCTTTTTCGAACCCGGCATGGATGCCTTGGTGCGAGAGCGCCGGGCGCTCGAAACCGATCTCGAGACGGCACTGAAGCGGCAGGAATTCGTCCTGGACTTCCAGCCCATCACCAACATCGCGTCGGGCGAAATCGTCGGGGCCGAGGCTTTGATGCGGTGGAATTCGCCGACGCGCGGCCTGGTGGCGCCCGACGATTTCATCGCGGCCGCCGAAGACAGCGGACTGATCGTTCCGCTGGGCGAATGGGCGCTGAAACAGGCCTGCAGCGTGGCCGCCGGCTGGCCGCCCGAAATGCGCATCGCCGTCAACGTCTCGGCCGTGCAGATCAGAAGCGCCGACTTTGCCCGCAGCGTGATTTCGGCGCTGGCCGTTTCCGGCGTGCCGGCCAGGCGGCTTGAGCTGGAGATCACCGAAACCGTGCTGATGGATGAGAGCAAGACGGTGCTGAAGACGCTGAGGCAGCTGCGCGAACTCGGCGTCCGCATTGCGCTCGACGATTTCGGCACCGGCTATTCGTCGCTTGGCTATCTCAGGCGTTTTCCCGTCGACAAGATCAAGATCGACCGCTCGTTCATCCATGATATCGACAACCGGGACACGGCGGCGATCGTGCGCACGATCATCGGGCTTGGCGCCGAGCTCGGCATCACCGTCACCGCTGAAGGCGTCGAGACCGAAGCGCAGCTCGACATATTGCGCAAGGCTGGCTGTGTCGAGGCGCAGGGCTTTCTGATCGGCGTTCCGTCAAAGGCGGCTGACATGGCACGACTGCTCAAGTCGAAGGCCGCGTCCCGGCCCGCCTGAACATCCCCGGCGTCATTCCATGCGCCGCGCGGAAGGTGCGCGAGAGATGGCTCTGGTCGGAGAAGCCGGCCGCAAGGGCGGCGTCGGCGAGGTTTGAGCCTTGGCGGATCAGGAGATCGGCGCGGCGCAACCGGCGGTCACGGATGAAGGCAGCGGGCGTGAGACCCAGCACCTTCCTGAAATCCCGGATGACCTGAAAGCGCGTCACGCCTGCAGCTTCGGCGAGCCGCCGCAAATCGAGGTCCGAGTTCAGATGGTCTTCGATGACCTGTTCATAGACCTGGAGCCGGCTTTTCGATCCGAAGCTTTCGACCGCCTCGCGCCGCCGGCCGCCCCAATCGCCATGGCGCAGGATGAGCCTGCGCAAGGCGATCAGCATGGATGTTTCGGCACTTGTGGCATCGCTTGATGTCGAGCTCTGATGCGCTACGGCCACAGCCTGGACGAGGTCGGCATCATCGACGATCGATTGCGAAAACAGTGGCGCACGATCCTGCCCGAGCTCTGCAGCGATCGCGCCCATGAGTGGGGTCGAGGGATAAAAGGTCCGATAGGCCCAGCCCTGCTCGGCACCCGCCTCGCCGTCGTGCCATATCTCCGGATTAACGAGGAGGACGGTGCCCGACGGCGCGACGACGGTCTCGTTGCCGATGCGGACACGCTCGCAGCCTTGCGTGATCAGGGCGACGACATAGGTCGGGTGCGTGTGCAGCTGATAGCGATGCCGGGTGAAACGCGCCTTGAGCATGCCAAGATCGCGAAAGCGCGGATGACGCCAGAACTGCGTTGTCTCCTGCGGCTCCTGAATTCCCGACACGGTCAATCCTGTTCAAGACGCTGCCGGCGCAAACCCTTTAGGTGCTGGCATCGACAAGGCCGAATTTACGACGGCCGGCAAGGAGAGCGCAATGCTACACAACGACCCCGTCGCCGCCCTCACCCCGCAGGTGGTGGAATGGCGGCACCACATCCACGCCAATCCCGAGCTCGGCTTCGGCGAATACGAGACCGCGCGCTTTGTTGCCGACAGACTGCGCGCCTTCGGGCTTGACGAAATTCATGAAGGCGTAGGCGGCACCGGCGTGGTCGGCGTCCTCAGGGGACGGCCGGGGACACGCGCCATCGGGCTCAGGGCCGAGCTCGATGCCTTGCCTGTGCTGGAGAAGACCGGATTGCCATATGCCTCGAAAAAGGACGGCGTAATGCATGCCTGCGGCCATGACGGCCACACCGCGATGCTGCTCGGCGCCGCCAAGCTGCTCGCCGACAGCAGAGCCTTCGACGGAACCGTCTATTTCATCTTCCAGCCGGCGGAGGAAAATGAAGGGGGCAGCATGCGCATG
The DNA here is from genome assembly GCF_057784295.1 of Mesorhizobium sp. CNPSo 4688. Classification (NCBI taxonomy): domain Bacteria; kingdom Pseudomonadati; phylum Pseudomonadota; class Alphaproteobacteria; order Hyphomicrobiales; family Phyllobacteriaceae; genus Mesorhizobium; species Mesorhizobium sp. CNPSo 4688. The sequence continues at coordinate 33,922 of NZ_JBWLUY010000011.1, read as the reverse complement.
ATCGAGGACAGGCTGTTCGAGCGCTTCCCGGTGGAAGCCGTCTACGCCGTCCACAACTGGCCGGGACTGCCGCTTGGAACGATCGCTACTCGCGCCGGTGCGATGATGGCGGCCGTCGACACCTTCGAGTTGAGTTTCGAGGGAACCGGCGCACATGCCGCCATGCCGCAGCTTGGCGACGACCCGGTGCTTGCGGCCGGCGCTTTCGTTCAGGCCGCGCAGCGCATCGTCAGCCGCTCGGTCGATCCACAGACGGCGCTGGTCGTCTCGATCACGCAGATCCATGGCGGCAATGTCGGCAACATCGTGCCGGGCAAGGTCTGGCTGCAGGGGACCTGCCGCTTCTTCGAGTCCGCTCTGTCGGATCATTGTGAAAGGCTGATCGGCGACATCGCGGACGGTATCGCCTCGGCGCACGGCCTGACCGCAAAGCTGGCCTACAGGAAAGGCTATCCGCCGCTGGTCAACACATCGGTCGCGACCGAACAGGCCGTGCAGGCCGCCACCGCCGTCGTCGGCAGCGAGCAGGTCGAGACCGCGTTCAACCCGAGCCTCGGTTGCGAGGATTTCGCCTATATGGTCCGCGAAGCCGGCGGTTGCTATGCGTGGATCGGCGCCGGCTCAGTCGGACCGGGCGAAGGACTGCATGGCGATCGCTATGTCTTCAACGACGCAATCGTTCCGACCGTGCTGAGCTATTTCGTCACCCTCGTCGAGCAGACGCTGGCGGCCAATACAGCAGATTGAATGCCGCTATTCAGCGCAGCGTCTCGATGTATTTTTCGTGGAAGCTGACATAGCCGGGCTCGACCACTTTAAGATGGCGTTCTATCAGCTGGTGGAACGCCGGCAGCTGATGGAACGGCACGCCGGGATAAGTGTGATGCTCGGCGTGGTAGGGCATGTTCCAGGCAAGTTTGCGCACCAGCCAGTTGGTCAGCGTGGTACGGGTGTTTTCGAGCATGTTGGCGACGAGCGGGCAGCGGCCATGTTCGGCCAGCAGATAGAGCCTGAGGAATGGCTGTCCGAGCAGCGCCGGCACGATCCAGACATAGAGCAGCACCGTCGCGTTGAACCAGAGCGCCAGTGCGGCGACTACGACGTAGAAAGCGATCATGGCGCGGGCCTCAGAACGCACCTTGGGCAGGCCCTTCGGCGGCACGTAGCTGTCGCGGCAGCCGCCGGTCGCGTTGGTGTAGAGCGTCTGCAAATGCCCCCACCAGACTGGCAGGCCGGAGACGTGGACGATGTATTGCCGCACCGTCTCTGGCTTCGGAAAGGCGAGTTCGGGATCGTTCTCGGGATCCTGGGTGAAGCGATGATGAGAGAAATGGAAGTAGCGGAACCAGTCGGCCGGCAGCGCGATCGCCAGGCTGCAGACCCTTGCCACGGCATCGTTGACCCACTGTGTCTCGAAGGCCGTCCTGTGCACTGTCTCATGCAGCAGCGTGAACAGGAAGACGATGAGGATGCCTTGCGGCAGCATGAGCAGCGGCCAGTACGGCACCTCAGCCACAATCAGCGCGCCGATAACGATGATCCCGCCGAGATGGAATGCGAGCTGGACCAGGCCCGGCCCGTCCGATTTGCCGGTCAGGCGGCTGCGCTGCTCATTGGTCAGCGACGCGATGACATCGCGATGGTCTCTGGGTTCAGTCTGGGCCGATATGTTCATGGCGCCACGCTACCCCAACAAGAAACCTTTCTAAAAACGAGGATTTCTGCAAAATAGATAAGCTAAGCTTATTTATCGGATCACCAAATGGCCGCGCGTCCATCCCTGAAAGGACTGCAAGCCTTCGAGGCGGCTGCACGCTCGGGGAGCTTTGCCGCGGCGGCGGAAGAGCTGTCGATCTCGGCGGCGGCCGTCAGCCAGCTTATCCGCACCGTCGAGGAGCAGATGGGCCGCAAGCTGTTCCATCGCGTCAACCGCCGCGTGGTGCTGACCGAGGCCGGCGTCGAGATGCTGCCGAGGCTGACCTTGGCCTTCCAGGAAATCGGCAGCATCGCGCGCGGCAGCGATGCCTTCCGCCCGCGGCTTGTCATATCGGTGCCGCCGTCCATGGCGATGGGCTGGCTTTCGGAACGTCTCGCCGGCTTTGTCGCCAGCCACGGCGCCGTCGACATATCCCTGCGCGGCGATGACGACCCGGTGCCGTTCGACCGTGAACTGATCGACCTCAGACTGTCCTTCGGACCGCACTATCGTGAGCACCCGACCGAGGACATTGTCAGGGACGCCGTCTATCCCGTCTGCGCACCTGGACTTGCCACCAGATCGGAAAAACTGGCCGGCCTGCCGCTGATCCATACCGATTGGGGACCGACTGGCGCGTCATTTCCCTCGTGGCGCAACTGGTTCGAGGCAGCTGGCATCGAGCCCGGCCGGGCAGTCCAGCGCGGCCTGTCGGCAAACTCGTCGCGGGCAGCGCTCGACCTTGCCATTTCAGGGTTGGGCGTGACGCTGGCACAAGGCATCTATTGCGGCCAGGCGCTGGAAGACGGCCGGCTGGTCCGGCCGAATACCCTGTCGATCGCGCTGCGCCAACCCTATTGCCTGACGATCCCCGAGCGCAGCGCAAGGCGCGATGTGGTGGCGGCGTTTCGCGCCTGGCTAGTCGAGGAATGCCGGCGGGCGGTAGGTTCGCCGGCGCTTCTATGATGGCTTGCCCACTCAGAGATGGCCCGCCAGCGCCGCCACCATGTCCTTGCTCGTCGCCACGGGAACGATCTCGAACTCCACCAGGTCGGACCATTCGATGACCCAGCGCTGCAGCAGCGTGACGTCATCGGCTTCGACCAGAAGGAAGCAGCGGCTCATATCCGCCGCGATCCAGGAGTGGTGCACGACAAGCTCATCCGGCTTCAGGCGGCCGCGTTCGCCGAAGCGACGATAGATCTCCTTACGGTCGCAGCCGGTGAAATCCTCGATCACGATGAACTGCATACGTCCCCCTCGCCTTGAATTACCGCCCGGGACGGTCGAGCCGTTCCAGGAACCATTGCGTCAGCCGTACCCAGACCTCGTCCTTCTCGCCGGAATCCTCCCAGCCATGGTCGAGATTGGGGTTGTCGTTGACCTCGATGACGAAGACGCCGTCCTTGGTTTCCTTGAGGTCGACGCCGTAAAGCCCGTCGCCGATGCAGCGCGCCGCCTTCACCGCCGTCTCGACGACATGCGGCGGCGTCTCTTTCAGCGTGAAGGTCTTGATGCCGCCCTGGTCGGGCTTGCCGCTGGCCTTGTGGTTGACGATCTGCCAGTGCTTCTTGGCCATCAGATAGTGCACGGCAAACAGCGGCTGGCCGCCGAGCACGCCGACACGCCAGTCATATTCGGTCGGAATGAATTTCTGCGCGATCAGAAGATCGGAATCCTCCAGCCACTCGGTGGCGAGTGTCTTCAGTTCCTCGAAGCTGCCACATTTCTTGACGCCGCGCGAAAACGATGAATCCGGGATCTTCAGCACCAGCGGAAAGCCCAGCGTCTGCGCCGCCAAGTCGAGGTCCGTGGTGCCGGCAATCATCACCGTCGGCGGCACCGGTACCTTGTTGTAGGCCATCAGCTCGTTGAGATAGACCTTGTTGGTGCAGCGGATCATCGACAGCGGGTCGTCGATCACCGGCATGCCTTCCTGCTGGGCGCGGCGCGCGAAGCGGTAGGTATGGTTGGAGATCGAGGTGGTCTCGCGGATGAACAGCGCGTCGTAATTGGCGAGCTTGGCCAGGTCCTTCCTGGTGATCGGTTCGATTTCGACGCCCATCTTTTCGGCGATCTTGGCCCAGTAGCGCAGCGAGGAAATCTCCGACGGCGGCAACTCCTCATGCGGATCGACCAGCGTGGCGAAGGTGTAGCGCGCCGGTGTGCGGCCCTTGGTGTCACGCCACTCGCGGTTGGTGTAGGTCTCGAGCGCCTGGACGAAGAAGGCCTCTTCCTCCTCGGTCATCCTGGCCAGCGGCAGGAAGCCGATCTTGCGGATCGAGGCCCATTCGGCACTGTCCTTGATGTGGACCTCAAGCGCCGGGGCGCGGAACCAGTCGAATAACAGCTTGGCGAAGCGATCCCAGATCTTCGACGGGCCGATGCCGAAGAAGATGCAGACTTTTTGCGGAAAGACGCCGCCGAGATCCTTGCGGCATTTGTTGAGCGCCAGTTCCAGTTCTGGCAGCGCGTGCTCGTAGAGCTTGCGCTCCGACAGGTCGATCATCGTCTCGACCGTCGGGATGACCTTGTGGCCACGCGAACCGGCGAGCAGTGAGGCATAGTAGCCGCGGCTCTGGTAGGCGTAGTTGTTCGACAGGTTGATGACCTTCGGCTGCTGGCCGCGAAACAGCGCCGGATGCGCAAGATAATCACGGTTGGTGATGATCTTGTGCGGCGTCGCGGCCTGGTCGAGATCGTTCTGCCGGCCGGTGAGGATGACCCAGGTCATTGTTATCAGCGTTTCCCAAGAGTGATGGCAGCACGCAGTCCGTCGCGGCCGAATTGCGCCATGTTCATGAAGATGCCGTAGGGGACGGGAATGTTTGCGGCATCGAGGATGGTCTCCTGTCTTTCGTCCTCGACCCAGGGATCGTGGATCAGGATGTGATCGCCGTCATCGCCGATGGCCAGCACCCAATGCGGCACCTTCTTGCCGAACATCAGGAAACCGCTGATCAGCACCAGCACCAGTTTGCCTTCGGCCAAAGCGCCACGGATGTCGTCGATGGCGAATGAACGGTAATTCACCGGGACGCCGTATTGTTCCGCGCGGCGGCGAAAGTCGACCTGGGCGAGTTCCATCACCCGGCGCTTGTCCTCGCTGCGCACCGACTGCAGGAACAGCGCGCCATAGAAGGACACGAAGATTTCCGCCGCTAGCCCGTTTTCGTGGCCTGCCACCGCAAGGCCGAACGGCTCGCAGCCGCCAGGGCCTGACATCATGAACACCGTCGTCGCCTCACGCCACAGGCGGATTTCCATGACCGGATCGGGCACGAAGCCGGAATCGAAATTGGCCATCGCCATCATCAGGCAGCATGGGCCGCAGGTGAATTCGCAGGTCTGCTGGTAGAACGGCACTTTGGTGGCGACGGGAATATCGCCGCGCAAGGTCTTTTCGTAGCGCAGCGCCGTCTCGCCATCCTCGTAATAGTCGGGTTCGCGACCGATCTTGCGGTAGCCGCTCTGCTCATAGATGCGGATGGCGCGAAGATTGTCCTCGCGCACTTCGAGGCGCAGCATCATGCGGTCGTGTTCGAAGGCGGCCTCTTCGGCCGCTGCAAGCAGCATGCGGCCAGTGCCGCGACCACTGAAAAACGGGCTGGTGGCAAGCGAATAGAGCCGCGCGACGCCGCTGCCCTTGCGAAACAGCACGACGGCGTAGCCGGCGACGCGGCCATCGCTTTCGGCGACCAGCATCTCGGCGGTCTCGCGTTCGATCAACAGGCGAAAGGAACGCCGGGAAATGCGGTCACTGGAAAAAACCGCCTTCTCGATGGCGGCGAGGTCATCGACGTCGGACGCGCGGGCCTTGCGAATCTCGGCAGGCATGCGGGTTCAGAAAACCTCGATTGAGTGGGTGGAAAGCCCCGGTCGAACACGTCGCAAACATCAGCCGAAACGCCGATATCAGCCAAGCGCTATCGCACCTTGAATAGGGCCGAATTGTGACAGGTTCCGCCGCGAGTGGGGGGCGATGGGAGCGGCACCGCGAAGTGCGCCGCCGCCCCGGTGCATGACGCGAAAACGGAATGCGCTCAACTGGCGAGACCCGCCAGAAGCTGGCCGTAGGCGCGCTTGGCGACCGCAGCCAGTTGCTCACGCGGCAGCGAGCCGACGACGGCGCAGGCATAGCCCTTGTCTAGCCAGTAGACCGCCTCGGGACCGTCGGCGTCGGCCATGTAGGTACCCTTGGACTTGGCCGAGGAATCAGCGGTAACGAACAGGGAGATGCGCTGGCCCTTGGCGTCCTCGTAAAGCAGCATGGCGGCCTTGCCCTGGCCGGCGGGCAGCAGCCGGCCACCAACCAGTTGGAAGCCCTCCGCCACCAGATCGGGCGCCACCAGTTTCAGGCCGATGCGGTTGGACAGCCAGGTCTGCAGATGATCCTTGTCGCTGGCCGGCACTTCCACCGCATGGCGTTGTTCGGCGGCATAGATGACATGGGCGGCGATCGCCTCTTCAGCCAGCTGGTCGTCTGCCCCGTCATCCCTGCCGATACCGTCGATGCCGGCAAAATAGCCGCCAAGACCGCCGACGACGAGCACCGCGGCCGCTGCGGCCGCAAGCCACCAGCGCGAATGCCGCGCAGCCACTTTGGTCGGGCCCTCGCCAAGCACGATCTGCTTGAACAGCGCCGGCACGGGCTCGTCGAGCACGCCGGCAAAGGCGGCGCGTAGCGCGGCGCGGTCGGCGGTGTAGCGGGCGCTTTTCGCCTTCATTTCGGGATTGGCGTCGATCCAGGCGTCATAGGCGGCGCGCTCGTCGCCCGGCAGCTCGCCGTCGAGGGCCATGTGGATATCGCGTTCGGAAAAATCGCGGCGGGTCATTTCTCGACGATCCTTATCGAGCGGCGGCGCGCGGTGTCGTCGAGCAGGCTGCGCAGTTCCTCGCGCCCGCGCGCTATGCGCGACATCAGTGTGCCGGCGGGCACGCCGAGAATGTTGGCGGCCTCGGCATAGGAAAATCCTTCGATGGCGACCATGACCAGGGCGGCGCGGCGGTCGGGGCTGATCGCCTGCAGAGCGTCAATGATCTCGCGCGAGGCGGCGTTCTCCGCCTGCTCGGCGGGGACTGCCTGCGCCTCGTTTGCGTCGAGCGGCAGGATCGCCGCCTCACCGCGCCGGTTCACCTTGCGCATCTGATCGATGAACAAATGATGCATGATCGTAAACAGCCACCTCCGGGGGCTCTCTCCTGTCTGCCAGCTCTCGAGCCGCAAGAGCGCCCGTTCGAGGCAATCCTGGACGAGATCGTCGGCGGAATCGTGGTCGCGCAGAAGCGAGCGTGCGTAGCGGCGCAGGCGCGGTATTTCACCAAGGATTGCTGCCTTCTTTTCGTCCATGACCGCTGGTTCTGAGGTCGCCCTTGTTTAACCCGATTGAACGCGCCTTCCCGGCGCGGCGCAAGCAGCCAGCGCGAAGCGGTCTGCCGCCCCGGCCACCCAAGCAATGAGATAACGAGAGGATTGGCCAAATTATTCCCGGCAATCAACAAGAAAGCCGAATTATCCCAAATCAGTCAGTGCGAAATCATTGCCCTTGTAGAGCAGCGGAAGATCGCGGCTTTTCGCGCAGGCATAGGCGAAACAGTCTCCGAGATTCAGATCCGCCTTGTGTCCAACAGCTTTGCCGTAACGGGCACTAGCGTCAATGGCCCGAGAGCCGATGTCGTCGTCGATGGCCAGACTCTCTCCCATGACCTCCACAATGAACTCATCGACCAGATCGCGAGCGTGGAGAAGGGCTTCGGCGCTGGGTTTGCGTGACCCGGCGCCGGCGCGTGCCAGCGCCTGTGTTGCTTCGAAGTGCACCAACGGCGAAACACGGACCTGCCCGGAAAAACCGGAAAGCCGCTTCAGCAATTCCTCCCACCCCGCCTCTTGGTTGAGAATTGCGACGATCACTGATGCGTCAACAAACATCAGTCTTCCCACATCTCATCGGTAAATTTCTTCATATCGAAATCGGGATTGGGCAGGCCAAGCTGCCTGGCCTTGTCCTGAAGACTGGCGATCCGGTCGCGTAGCGGCACAGCGGCGCGGTTGCGTTCGAGTTCGTGGACAAGCGCAATCCGCACAGCTTCCGTCTTGCTCGGAGCGTTCGTCTCACGCTGCAATCTGGTGGCCAGCGCATCCACTTCGTCGTCACGTATATAGAGCGGCATGGAATATCCTCCGATGGATATCTATATATCCCATCCTGGATATTCCATCAAGATTCCGGAACGCTCTCCTTCGCCGCCCGCGTCAGCAGCCGCTGGTAGAACAGCCCGATGCCGATCAGCACGGCGCCAAGGCCGATGAAGGACAGGGCCCTGAGCACGCCTTCCAGTTCCGACATGTCGAACAGGAAGACTTTCACCACGGCAATCGCGATCAGCGCCGCCGAGGCAATGCGCAGCACCTGCGATTTCAGCCAGACGCCGGCGGTGAGCAGGACGACGCCGATGACCAGCCAGAGCGCCGAATAGGTGTAGGTCTCGAGCTGGCCGAGGCCGCTCCACAGGCCGATGAACTCGCCCTTGAACACGCGCCTGACCGACAGTGTGGCGTAGGCAAAAACAAGCAGTGCCGCGACCACCGCCAGCATCTGCGCATACCATGGCGGCCGCTTGTCCCTGGCATAGAGCGCCAGCCCGCCGGCGGCGATGGCCGGCAGGAGATAGGCCAGGAACAACAGGTTGAACACCGGGATCTGGCCGGTCGATTCGTCAGTGAACAGCGGATTCAGCACCAGGAAATGCTGGAAGACGATGAAGGCGACCGAGACCACGCCGGCGGCCATCGAGCCGTAGCGGAGTACCGAGCTTGGCGAGCGCATGTCGACGGCGACCAGCATGGCGCCGGCGCCGATGGCGATCAGCGTGTAGATCGCCTGTTCGGCGAGCGTGACCGGGCCGGTGTCGATGACGCCGCCATGCATGGCGTGGCGCACCAGCATGGCGATGGTGAGCAGCGCAAAAAGGGCTGCACCCGCCTCCATGGCAAGGCGCGGCCGGCCATTTGTGGTACGGGCCAATTGCCAAGCGGCAAAGCCGAAGGCCAGCGCCGGCACGCCATAGCCCGGCAGCAGCCAGTTGAACACCGGCGTCGTCGTCAGAAATTCGGCGCCGACGATGGTCGGATCGAAAGCAACGCGGCCAAGCACGGCGACAGCCGCGCCGACCGAAATCCAGCCGAGCACCAGATAGGAGCGCCAGCGCGTCGCCAGCGCCGGCACGATGGCGGCAACGCCGGCGAGAATGGTCGTCCAGCCGGAACCGAAGGCCATATGCAGCATCAGAAGGCCGGCCAGAGCCGAGCCGCACAGCGCGAAGGAGACGGCGACATCGCCCTTGAGCGGCGGCTGTTCGGCACGCGCGATCCACTCGCCGCCGGCGGCGAAGACGACAACCAGAAGGGCAGCGACGGCGGCGTAAGCAAGATCGCGGTCGAGATTGCCGTAGGCGAACCAAAGCGCCAGCAGGATGACCAGCGGCGCGGCCACGCCCCATGCCGCCCAGCACGCCGCGCGAACTTGCGCGGTGGCGGCGAAGCGGCAGGCGGCCCAGAAACCGGCGCCGATGAAGACCAGGCCGAGACCGATGCCGATGTGCAGCGTCCACGGGTTTCCGGCCGTCACCGGCATGCCGTCAAAGCCAATATTTCCCTGGGCTAAGTCTGAGCCGATGGTGGCGGGCGGAATGATGCCGAGATAGATCATCACGCTCACCACACCGGCGGTATGAAGCAGGGGCAAAGCGCGCGGCCGGTAGAGTGCGGTGGCGACAAGGGCAACGAGGACGGTTGCGCCCGGCAAGGCGCCGCCGGCGGCGACAAGTGTCATGTCGACGGACAGGCCAAGTGCTGAAAACGCAACGAAGACACCAGGCACGATCGAGGGCCAGTCGAAACCGTTCCTTGCGGTTTCCGCTTCACCGCCACGGCTGCCCAGCCAGACAAAGGCAAGTGCAGCCAGCGTCACCGCGTCGATGAACAGGATGACGGCAAGGTCGGTGCCGGGCGCAGCCATCATGTAGGCGATGGTCCAGGCGCCGGTGCCGAAGAAGGCCGCCCCGATCAGGAATTTCCAGTCGCGCATGCGGGCGATCACCGCGGTGGCGGCAAGCACGATGGCGAGATAGATGAACAGCGCCCATGGGTTGGGTGCCTGCGAGGTCACAAGCGCCGGCGTTGCCATTGAGCCGACAAGGCCGATGCCGGCCAGTGCCTGGCCGTGGACGAGAGCGGCGACAATCGTTGCCACGCCTATGGCGCCAAGCACGGTGAAGGCGAAGGCCGGGTCGACGAAGCCGTAAACGGCATGGGCGGCATAGACCGTGCCGAACAGGATGAAAGCGCCGGCGGCCGTCAGGATCGCCGGGATGTAGGCGCCAGCCACTCCTTCTACCGGGACCTTGAAGCCCGTGCGGCGGATGAACTCGCCGCCGCCGATCAGCACCAGACCGAGCAATGCCGCCAGGGCAAGCCGCACTTCCGGGCCGAAAATGCCGGCCTCGATGGTGTAGCGGATCAGGAACAGGCCGCCCAAGGCCAGTGCAATGCCGCCGACCCAGACCGCCCAGCGTGTGCCGAGCGCCGTTTCGACTTCGGACTGGCGAGCTGCTTTCGCGGTGGCAGCCGGCGCGGATCCGGTCAACGCCGCCTTGGCCGCTGCTGACAGTTCCGGCATGGGCTCGCTGGTGGCCGCTTCGGCAGTCGCAGCCGGTGCCTGTGCCGCTTCGGTCGCCGCGGCCGGCGTCTCTGCCTGCGCCGCTTCGGCTACTGTTGGCGAAGCCATGTCGGCAATCGCTGCGGTGGCCTGAGCGGCATCCGCCGGCACGCTGTCATTTGCAGCCGCCTCAACCGCCTTGGCAGCGGGCGCGGCAACAGTCACGCCGGACAGAACCAGGCTGCGCAGCGCGCCGAGTTCGCGCTCGATCAGGCCGATGCGGCCCTGCTGGCGTAGCACGATGACGAAAAGCACGATGACAACGACAGCGCCGATCAGGCTCTCAAACATGGCGGTTCCCCCAAACCAGGCCCGTTTTCACTGACAATTGCGGCGGCCACACGGCCAACCCGGACAGCCAATCAAGTCACGCCACCGCATTGGTGACCGACCATAAATCATCGAGCATGTTTCGTCGGCAAATTCCAGCGGTCTACAGCCGTTATCCTCACTCATCATCTCGGAAGGTCAGGAATGGCGCCGCCGCTACTTGCCAGGAAGCCATGCTATCCTCAGATGAGCTACGAGGAAAACCGAATGCCGAAACGAAGCGCGGGGCTGCTGATTCACCGGACAAAGGCCGGCATTCTCGAGTTTCTGCTCATCCATCCCGGCGGCCCGTTCTGGGCAAGGAAGGACGAGGGTGCGTGGTCTATCCCCAAGGGTCTCATCGAAGAGAACGAGGATGAACTGGCAGCAGCCCGGCGCGAGGCCGGGGAAGAACTCGGCATAGCTGTCGAAGGCGATTTCGAGCCTGTCGGCAGCTATCGGCAACCCGGCGGCAAGATCGTCATCGCCTGGAGCGTCGAAGCCGATGTCGACGCCGATGCCGTCAAAAGCAACATGTTCAGCATGGAATGGCCACCGAGGTCCGGCTCGATGAAGGAATTCCCCGAAGTCGACAAAGCCGGCTGGTTTTCGTTGGCTGAAGCCAGAATCAAGATCCTCAGCGGTCAGCGCGCCATCCTCGATGATTTCATGGAACGGCGCAAAGCCGGCTGAGCCAAGCCGCCTTCCTCAGCGCGCCGCCAGATTGGCGGCTGGAAAGATCGAGCACGTCTCGGTGCCGAAGGCCAGCAATTTGCCCTGCACATCCTTCAGCGTCGCTTCCGACACCGCCAGCGTGCGGCCCTTGTGGACGATCTTGCCCTCGCAGATCACTTCGCCGGTCTTTGGCGTGATCGGCCGCGTAAAATTCACCTTGAACTCCGCCGTCGTGTAGGCCTCGCCCTTCTCAAGCAACGTCTGTACTGCGCAGGCGAGCGCCGAATCCAGCAGCGTCGCCGCCCAGCCGCCATGCACGCCGCCCAACGGGTTGAGATGGCGCTCGCTCGGCACGCCGCGAAACACCGCGCGACCCTCCGACACTTCGGTCAGGGTAAAATTCAGCTGGAAGGAAATCGGCGGCGCCGGATATTTGCCGTCGATGATGCGCTGCAAAAGGTCGATGCCGCTATATTCGAGCAGGTCGCCATGCGGAATGGTGCCGAGGCCAAGCGGCGACACCCGGCCGGGATAAAGTTCGACTTCGCTCATATGATTCTCACGTCGTGATTTCTGGGAGGGCGCCTGCTGTTGCGGCGGCCTTGCCGCCCGAATGATGCTTGCGCAAGGCGGCGAGAAAACCGGCGCGCGCGTCTGGCTGTTCCATGCCGCGCGGCTCGTAGACATGGCGGGTGAAGAAGAAACCGGTCAGCCGGAACGCATCCTCGAGTGCCGCCTGATCGGCGCGCAGACCGGAGCCGCGCTGCAGGAAGGCCGGCAGCGCCAGCATCTTGTCGCGCCATGGCGCGCCGGCCTGGCGCGACACGGCGCGGCCGGATTTCGGCGAGACATAGGCCAGATCCTGCCGGGCGCCGGTCGCCGCGCACTGGCTGAGATCGAGGCCGAAGCCGAGTTCGTCGAGGATGAGCAGTTCGAAGCGCGCCACCAGTTCACCGGCGGCGTCGGCATCGTCGAGATGGGCAATCATCACCGCCAGCGTCTCGTAGAGGCCGCCATGAGCGTCGCGCTCCGGCAGGAGCCTCAGATGCGCGGCCATGGTCTGCAGCCCGTAGACGGCCACCGCGCTGTCCATCAGCCGCGCGGCATTCATCTCGATCGCCTCGGCCTGGAAGGTGCCGAGATGCTCGTCGAGGCGGGCCCGCCACAACAGGTCGACGCGGTTGCCGGGCTGCAGCACCGGCTGCTGCTTGCGCGAGCGGCCGCCGCGCACCAAGCCGAGATGGCGGCCATGCGCGCGCGTCATCACCTCAAGGATGGCGCTGGTTTCGCCATGCTTACGAGTGCCGAGAATGATTCCCTCGTCGCGCCATTCCATGGATCGAGCTTTTCACCGATTGGGAGGCGAAATCAAGGATTGGGCGGAGACGCGCGATCTGTACTGACATTGGACGGCCGACGCGTAGTCAAAATACCACGGTCATGCGAACTTCCTGTGGTCGGCCAGCACCTCATCGATCACGCGCCGGGATCTTTCGGCCTCGGCCTGGTTGGCGTCGTGGCCGGCAACGGTGATCAGCGCCTTCCACAGCGTCCAGCCGCGGCCGCGCGCCCAGGTCGCCTCATCGACGTCGATGGCGGCGCGAAACGCTTCCCGGCTTTCACCTTCGAAGAACGTCCAGGTGATCGCCAGGTCGCAGGAGGGATCGCCGACGCCGGAAGTACCGAAGTCGATGACGGCGCTCAAGCGGCCGTTTTCAACCAGAAGATTGCCCCAGGCAACATCGCCGTGAAACCAGACGGGCGAACCATGCCAGGTGGAGGCAAGAGCCGCGTTCCAGACACGGGTGGCCGACTCGGTGTCGATCTGCCCCTGCAGCGCCTGCAGTGCTTCCCTTGTCTGGTTGTCATACACACTCAGCGGTCCACCGCGGAAGAAATTGTGCTGGCCCGCAGCCGGCCCGCCCTCCGGATCGATCTCTCGCAGGGCGATGAGGAAATCGGCCAACGTGACCGCAAACTGCCTGATATCGGCGATTTCGGCAGTCTTGGCGGTTTCGCCTTCGATCCAGCGGTAGACGGACCAATCCCAAGGGTACCCCTCCCCCGGCTCGCCCATCGCCAGAGGCACCGGGATTGGCAGCGGCAGAAGCGGCGCCAGCCTGGGCAGCCAGCGGTGCTCTTTTTCGACCTGCAGCGCATACGGCGCGGCACTTGGCAGGCGCACGGTCATCTCATCGCCGAGATGGAAGGTACGATTGTCCCAGCCGCCTGATGCCACCGGACTCACCGGCAGATGCCGCCATTGCGGGAACTGCGTAATCATCAACCGACGCACCAGATCGGTATCGATGGTCAGTTTTGGGTCACTCATATCGTCGTCTCAAACTGCCGGGGCGGCAGTTCTAGACGACGAAGCTCAGTGGGGAAACTCAAGCCCCATCTCGCGGTAGCGCTCGGGGTCGTCGCCCCAGTTCTCGCGCACCTTGACGAACAGGAACAGGTGCACCTTCTGTTCGAGGATGCCTGCTATCTCCATGCGCGCGGCCTGCCCGATGGCGCGGATCGTCTCGCCCTTGTGGCCGAGCACGATCTTCTTCTGGCTGTCGCGCTCGACATAGATGGTCTGGTCGATGCGCACCGAGCCGTCCGGCTTCTCTTCCCATTTTTCGGTCTCGATATGGGAGGAATAGGGCAACTCCTGATGCAGCCGCAAATACAGCTTTTCGCGCGTGATCTCGGCTGCCAGCTGGCGCATCGGCAGGTCGGAGATCTGATCCTCCGGATAGTACCAGGGGCCGACTGGCAGCGCCTGCGCGAGGTAATCGAGCAAATCCTTGCAGCCGGAGCCGGTAAGCGCCGAGACCATGAAGGTGCGCTTGAACGGCACTTTGTCGTTCGCTGCCGCGGACAGTGCCAACAGCGCCTCGTGCTTGACCCGGTCGACCTTGTTGAGGATCAGCACCATCGGCTGGCGGACATCCTTCAGCCGCTCGAGGATGGCGTCGGCGTCGCCCCGGATGCCACGCTCGGCATCGATCAAGAGCAGCACGATATCGGCGTCCTTGGCGCCGCCCCAGGCGGTGGTCACCATGGCTGTGTCGAGCCGCCGCTTCGGCTTGAAGATGCCGGGTGTGTCGACGAAGACAATCTGCGCATTGTCGTGCGTGGCGATGCCGCGCACGATGGCGCGGGTGGTCTGCACCTTGTGGGTGACGATCGACACCTTGGCGCCGACCAGCTGGTTGACCAGCGTCGACTTGCCGGCATTGGGGGCGCCGATCAGGGCGACGAAGCCGGAATGGGTGGCGGGGGTTTCCGCTGCCGGAGGGAGGTCTTCGCTGGCGGTCATGCCGCACTCCCTTGGTTGGCCCAGATGCCTTCGCGCACAAGAAATGCCGATGCCGCCGCTTCTTCGGCTGCACGGCGAGAGCCGCCCATGCCGCTTGCCGGGGCAAAACCAGTGACCTTCACGGACACCGTGAAGACCGGTTGGTGTTCAGGTCCTTCGCGTTTTTCGATCGCGTATTCGGGCCTGACATCGCTGCTCTTGGCGATCCATTCCTGCAGGTCGGATTTCGGATTGGGCGGCTTTGCCACGACCTTTTGCGAGCGCGGTTCCCAGTATCGCAGGACGAATTGCCTGGCGGCATCGAGGCCGCCATCGATATAGACCGCCGCGATCAGCGCCTCGACCGCATCCGCCAGATAGTTTCCGCCCGAGCCGCGCGAGCGCGCCTTCAAGGCGGCGTCGGCGCGGACCAGATCTTCCAGCTGCATTTCAATGCCGATCTCGGAGCATGTCCGCGCATCGACCAGGGCATTGAAGCGAGGGGCGATCTCACCTTCCGGCGCTTCGGGAAATTTTTCGAAAAGCAGGTCGGCAACGATCAGGCCGAGCACTCGGTCGCCGAGGAATTCGAGGCGCTGGTTGTTGCTGTTGGCCCTGACCGCACTGGAATGGGTCAGCGCGGTCTCGAGCAAACGGACATCCCGGAAGGAATGGCCGGTTCTGGCTTTCACCAAATCGGCCAGAGTTCCACCGGTCGGGCGCTTCAAAGCCATCAATTTACGAAATGGAACATGCGCGACAGGCGCACCAGCGACGGCCATTTCCAGATCTCGAGCGGGCTCGCCTTGCCTGCGATCGAGAAGAAAACGATGTTGGCGCGGCCGACCAGGTTTTCAGCCGGTACGTAGCCGACGCTCAGGCGGCTGTCGGAGGAATTGTCGCGGTTATCGCCCATCATGAAATAGTTGCCGGGCGGCACGACGAACTCGCGGGTGTTGTCGGTGATCGAATTCGGTGTCAGGTCGAGCGTGTCGTAGCTGACGCCATTGGGCAGAGTCTCGCGATAGACGTCGACCGGCTCAGGCACTTCCGTGATATCGGGATTTTGGATCTGGCCGGTCTTCACACGCGGAACGCCCTGGCCGTTGATGAACAGCTGGCCGTCCTTCATCTGGATCCGGTCGCCGGGTAGGCCGACGACGCGCTTGATGTAATCGAGCGACGGATCCGGCGGGAACTTGAACACCACCACGTCGCCACGCTTCGGGTCGGAACCCCAGATGCGGCCCGAAAAGATGTCGGGCCCGAACGGCAGCGAATAGCGCGAGAAGCCATAGGACCATTTGGTGACGAAGAGATAGTCGCCTTCGAGCAAGGTCGGCCGCATCGATCCCGACGGGATCGAGAAGGGCTGGAACAGCAGCGTGCGGATGACCATGGCCAGCAGCAAAGCCTGGATGATGACGCTGACGATTTCGCCAAGCCCGCCGGATTTCTTCTCGGATTTTTCAGCCACGCTCATGTCGTCCTCGATTGTGCTTGGATGGTATAGAGTCTCGGCGCGCGCTGGGCAACGTCATGCCAGCGCTAGATATAATCGCTGGTCGTCAGATGCAATCAATGTGGCGCTTGTTCGGCGGGCAGCGCCTCGATGATCACAAAGGCTTGAGCAAGCGGGAAATCATCGGTGATTGTGAGGTGGATCGCCGCTTTGTGTCCCTGCGGCAGGATTTTGGCCAGCCGCGCGGCCGCCCCGCCGGTCAGCGCCATGGTCGGCTTGCCGCTGGGCAGGTTGACAACCCCCATATCGCGCCAGAACACACCTTCCGCCAGGCCGGTGCCGAGCGCCTTGGCGCAGGCTTCCTTGGCGGCGAAGCGCTTGGCATAGGAGGCGGCACGCCCGCCACGGCCCTCGGAGCGGGCCTGCTCGACCTCGGTGTAGATGCGCTGGATGAAACGCTGGCCATGCCGTTCCAGCGACTTTTCAATGCGTCTGATGTCGATCAGGTCGCTGCCGATGCCGATGATCATTCGGCCGGAACTTCCCGTCCGCCGTGGCCGGCTTTGTGCGCCCGTTCGGCCATGCGCTTCCGGCGCTGCTCGCGAAAGGCGGTCATGCCCCAGCGGGTGATGCCGTAGAAGATGAGACCGAAGACCAGCCCGAGCGGCACAGCGCCGATCAGCATCGGCTCCAGGATCGGGTGCCACAGTTTGGCAAACGACAGCGTGTGCATCATTTCGCCGAGATGCGCGGGTGGTCCGTTCTTGGGCAGGCGCTCATGCAGGATCAGCTTGCCGACTTCCCAGGACGCCCCCCACAGCAGCGGGAAAGTCAGCGGATTGCCGAAGAATACCGCGCCGAGGGCGGCGGCCACCAGATTGCCGGCGATTACCCAGCAGAGCACGGCGGCGACGGCGAAATGGAAGCCGAGCGGGAAGAAAGAGGCGAACACGCCGGCCGCGACGCCGGCCGCGACTGCGTGTGGCGTGGCCTTCAGCCTGAGGATGCGCTTGGAGAAATACTGCAACGAGCGGGAAAACGAGCGGCGCGGCCACAGATAGGTACGCACCCGCTCCAACAGGCCATCAGGCTTGCGGCGTCGAAAAAGCACTCTGTTTCAATTCCCGTTCAGCAACGCCCCAACCATCACAGGCCAGGCGCGATAGGTCTATCTTGCGCTTCGAGGGCGCAGAAAGGCAACAACGACTTTAATATAGCGACTGCCTTGCCCCGGAACAACGAAACGCCGCCGCGCTGGTCTGCCGCAGTCCTGTAAAAGAGCGCTATTGGGGCGAAACTGAGGACGACCTCAGGTGAGAGGTTAGATAACGACGATAAGGCCCGCCCGCGAAGACGACGCCGAGGCGGATAGACTATTCCCGATATTCGCTGACTTCGACCAGATTGCCGTCCGGATCGCGAAAATAGACCGACATCATTGGGCCGCGAGCACCGGTACGTTCGACCGGACCGACTTCTACTGCCACGCCATTGGCCTCCAGGCTGCCACAGATCTCGGCAAGCGGCCTGGCGGCGACCAGACAGAAATCGCCGGACCCGGCAGTCGGCGTCTTGGCTTTCGGCTCAAAAGTGCGACCGACTTCATGCAGGTTGATCTTCTGCGACCCGAACAGCAGCGCCGTCGGCCGGTTCGGCTCGTCGAGACGTTTCAGGCCAAGCACGCGCTGATAGAACGCGCAGGTGGCCTCCACAGAGCGGACCGTCAGCACGAAATGATCGATACCGGCGATCATAGTGTTTTTCCCTTATGCATGTCGTTGCTCCAAAACCGCCGCACACTTTCGAACGACCTTCATCTTCTACCAGACCGGTTTTCATTGACATCGTACGGCATTGGTGTGTATTTATACACACATGAAGAGTGCCGACGTGATTGTAAAGTTGGTTGCCGATGGTTGGTTTGAAGTTGCTCGAAAAGGCAGTCATGCTCAATTCAAGCACGACAAACCGGGACGGGTCACCGTACCACATCGGCACCCTGCGCAGCATCGAAAAACAATCCGGACTGAAACTGAGGTGAGACCCGTGCAGCAGTATATCGGACTTATCCATAAGGATGCTGAAAGCGACTTTGGCGTCTCTTTTCCTGATTTTCCCGGCCTGGTTACGGCGGGTGAAAACTTGGACGACGCCCGAGGCATGGCCGAAGAAGCCCTTGCCTTCCACATCGAAGGACTCGTTGAGGACGGAGAGGCAATTCCGGAGCCCTCGTCTCTGTCTGAGATTATGGCATCAGCGATCAATCGCGATGGCGTAGCTATCCTGGTTGGGGTGAAAACCGATGCTAAAAAGGTGGTGCGAGTAAACGTCACCCTACCGGCTGATGTTCTTCAACGGATCGACGCGTTTGCTGAGGCTCACGGCTATACGCGATCTGGTTTTCTCGCCAAGGCGGCGGAGAAGGCAATGCAGCAAGAGGCTGCCTGACTTTCATTGTGGAAGGTCCAGCGCACTGTCGGGCGAGATGCATTCCCTCAGATGTTGCGGCTGCCGGGCTTGATCGCCGGTATGGCGGCCAGTTCCGGCGGCAGGCGGTCGGCGGGATAGGCCGGCACTTCATATTCGGCAAGCGCGATCAGCGGCACGCCGACATTGGTCTTGCCGGCCGAGCGATCGATGATGCAGGCGGCGGCCACCACTTCGGCGCCGAGTTCACGCAGACAGTCGATGGTCTCGCGGATCGACAGGCCGGTGGTGACGATGTCCTCGACGATGACGACGCGCGATCCCGGCGCAATCTCGAAGCGGCGCAGCCGGAACTCGCCGCCTTCGCGCTCGACCCAGATCGCCGGGACGCCGAGATGGCGCGAGGTCTCGTAGGCCGGGATCAGCCCGCCGATCGCCGGGCCGACGATATAGTCGATCTTGCCCGGCACCGCCTTGCGGATCTTTTCAGCCAGCGCCTTGCACAGGCGCTCGGTCTTGTCGGCATGCATGAAGACCCGCGCCTTCTGCAGGAAGATCGGACTGCGCAGGCCGGACGTCAGGATGAAATGTCCCTCCAGAACAGCGCCCGCCTCGCGGAATATGCCCAGCACTTCGTCCGTATTCATCCTGCCCTGCCCCGAAATCAGTGGTTAGCCGTTGACGCGCCGCGCATCGCTGACGCTCGAATTGTCCTTGAGCTGCGACAGCAGCCGGTTGAGATGCTTCAGATCCCAGACTTCGAGATCGATCAGCATTTCGGTGAAGTCGGGCGCGGTGCGCACCATCGACAGGGTATGGATGTTGGCGTCGTTCGAGGCAACCACCTGGGCGATGTCGGCCAACGACCCCGGTGCGTTGATGGCGGTGACCGAGACGCGCGCCGGAAAGCGTTCCTTGGTCTGCTCGTCAATGTCCCAGCGCACGTCGATCCAGCGCTCCGGCTGGTCATCGAAGGCCTGCAGCGCCGGCGACTGGATGGGATAGATGGTGATGCCAGTGCCGGGCTGGACGATGCCGACGATGCGGTCGCCGGGCACGGCTCCTTCCGGCGCGAAGCGCACCGGCAGGTCGCCTCGCACGCCGCGGATCGGCACAGCGCCATCGCGCGGCTGGCCCTTGTCCTTGCGCGCGGCTCGCGTACCGGGCATCTGGAACAGCATGCCGGCAGCGTTGCGGATCTTCGACCAGCCTTCCTCGCGCTGCTTGGGGGCACTCACGGTGACGCGCTCATCCTTGTAGTCGGGAAAGACCGCCTTCATGACGTCGGTGGAGGCAAGCTCGCCACGCCCGACGGAGGCCAGCACATCCTCGATGTCCTTGCGCGCCAGCCGGTGCAGCACCGGCTTCAGGTTTTCCTTGGTGAAGGTCTTGCCGGCGCGTTCGAAAGCGCGCTCGAGGATACGGGCGCCGAGACCCGAATACTGCTTGCGGATGGCGTTCTTGGTGGCGCGGCGGATGGCCGAGCGCGCCTTGCCGGTGACAACAACCGATTCCCAGGCAGCGGGCGGCACCTGCGCCTTGGAGCGGATGATCTCGACCTCGTCGCCGTTCTTGAGCTCGGTCATCAGCGGCATGATGCGGCCATTGACCTTGGCGCCGACGCAGGTGTCGCCGACATCGGTGTGCACGGCATAGGCAAAATCGATGGGGGTAGCGCCGCGCGGCAGCGCGATCAGCATGCCTTTCGGCGTGAAGCAGAAGACCTGGTCCTGGAACAGCTCGAGCTTAGTGTTTTCGAGGAAATCTTCCGGATTGTCGCCTTCGGCCAACTGCTCGATGGTGCGCCGCAACCAGGCGTAAGCGTTGGTCTCTTTTGAGATCGTATGCGCGGCACCGTTGGTCTTGCCGCCGGTGTCCTTGTAGATCGAATGGGCGGCGACGCCATATTCGGCGATCTTGTTCATCTCGCGGGTGCGGATCTGCAGTTCGACGCGCTGGCGCGACGGACCGACGATGGTGGTGTGGATCGAGCGGTAGTCGTTCTGCTTGGGCGTCGAGATGTAATCCTTGAAGCGGCCGGGCACCATCGACCATGTCGTGTGGATGGCGCCGAGCGCGCGATAACAGTCTTCGACGCTGTCGACGACGACGCGGAAGCCGAAAATGTCGGAGAGCTGCTCGAAGGACAGCGCCTTGGCCTCCATCTTGCGGAACACCGACCACGGCTTCTTCTGCCGGCTCTTCACGCCGGCGTTGATCGCGTGCTTCTCGAACAGCGCCGACAGCGCCTTCTCAATGTCGGTCAGCACCCCTTTGTTGCGCTCGAAGATCTCGGCAAGCCGCGCGGTGACGGCGCGGTAGGCTTCCGGATTGATGAAGCGGAAGGCGATCTCCTCCAGCTCCTCGCGCATGCCTTGCATGCCCATGCGCCCGGCGAGCGGCGCATAGATATCCATCGTCTCCTCGGCGATGCGCAGGCGCTTGGCCTCGGGCATATGGTCGAGGGTGCGCATATTGTGCAGGCGGTCGGCGAGCTTGACCAGAAGGACGCGCACATCCTCCGAGATGGCTAGCAACAGCTTGCGCAGGTTCTCCGCCTGCTCGGCCTTCTTGGAGACGAGATCGAGCTTCTTCAGCTTTGTCAGGCCCTCGACCAGTTTGCCCATTTCGGGGCCGAACAGATCGTCAATCTCGGCCCGCGTCGCGGTCGTGTCCTCGATCGTGTCGTGCAGCAGAGCGACGGCGATCGTCGCCTCGTCCATGTGCATTTCGGTGAGGATGGCGGCGACTTCGAGCGGATGGGAGAAATAGGGATCGCCGGACGCGCGCTTCTGGTGGCCATGCTTCTGCATGGCGTAGACATAGGCCTTGTTGAGCAACGCCTCGTTGACGTCAGGCTTGTAGCGCGCGACGCGCTCGACAAGCTCATACTGACGCATCATGGGCGGGTTCTCGCGGTGCTGAAATGATTGATGCGCCGCACTAGCGTACGGCGCATCTCATAGATAGCCACGAAACTGACGGGACGGAAGTGACGGAACCATATTCCCGGCAGGTCCAGAGCGCCGCTTAGTAGTCGTCGCTCTTTTCTGGCGGTACCAGGCCTTCGATGCCGGCCAGCAAGTCTTCCTCGGTCATGCGATCGAAGGTGACGTTTTCTTCGGCGTCGTCGGCATCGGTTGCCGCGACTGCGCCACCGGTCTGGTCGGCGATCGCCTCGCCGTCGGCTTCGGGCTCGTCGACCTCGACATGCTTCTGCAGCGAGTGGATCAGATCTTCCTTGAGGTCGTCGGGCGACAGCGTCTCATCGGCGATCTCGCGCAGCGCTACGACCGGATTCTTGTCGTTGTCGCGCGGCACGGTGATCGGCGCGCCCTGGCTGATCTGGCGGGCGCGATGGCCGGCGAGCAGCACGAGCTCGAAGCGGTTGTCGACCTTGTCGATGCAGTCTTCAACGGTTACGCGGGCCATTGATTGCCCCTTTCATGCCTGGATTTGATGGAAAACAGGCGCGGTCCATAACCCGAACGCCGCCAAAATACAAGCATTATGGCACTGTGACCTCGTGGGCCGACCAATACCGGTTTCGGGCGCCGATGAATGCCTTGCCGGCGAAGCCTGCCCACCGGCGACGATACGGCACCGATCACAATTGCTTGCAGTCGGCCCAGGCACCCTTGGATTGCCGTAAAACTGGCGCTATCTCGGTTGACGAAAGGTCAGCCGGTTTATTTACGAGCCGACCGATATATCAGACCCATTTCGATTAGTCCGCCACCTATTTCGAAAAAGGAATATTGCCATGTTCGACCCCCGTGAAAAAATCGCTCTTTTCATCGACGGCGCCAATCTTTACGCCACCTCGCGGGCACTCGGCTTCGACATAGACTACCGCAAACTGCTGTCGAGCTTTCAAAAGCGCGGCTATCTGCTGCGCGCTTACTACTACACTGCATTGGTCGAGGACCAGGAATACTCTTCGATACGGCCGCTGATCGACTGGCTCGACTATAATGGCTTCAAGGTGGTGACCAAGCCGGCCAAGGAATTCACCGACTCGACCGGCCGCCGCAAGATCAAGGGCAATATGGACATCGAGTTGACCGTCGATGCGCTCGAACTTGCCGATGTCGTCGACCACTATGTCATCTTCTCCGGCGATGGCGATTTCCGCACGCTGGTCGAAGCGCTGCAACGGCGCGGCCGCAAGGTCTCGATCGTCTCCACCATGGCCTCGCAGCCGCCGATGATCTCAGACGATCTGCGCCGCCAGGCCGACCACTTCATCGACCTGACATCGCTGAAGAACGAGGTTGGCCGCGATCCATCCGAGCGGCCGGTGCGCCGGCCCGAGCCGGCCGAGGTCGACGAGGAAGACTATTGAGAAGCGGCCGCCTTGAACGCCGCTTCCGAGCCGAACCGCGACTGCCCACTCTGCCCGCGCCTGCATGATTTCATCGCAGACTGGCGGCAGCGCGAGCCGTCATGGTTCAATGCGCCGGTGCCGACCTTCCTGCCGCCTGAGGGCGACGGCGCCGTCGAGCTGCTGATCGTCGGACTGGCGCCCGGCCTGCGCGGCGCCAACCGGACGGGGCGGCCTTTCACCGGCGACTATGCCGGCGACCTGCTCTATTCGACGCTGATCGCGCACGGCTTTGCGCGCGGCGAATTCAAGGCGCGGCCCGATGACGGCTTGCTGCTGGTCGGCACCGCGATCACCAATGCGGTGCGCTGCGTGCCGCCAGAGAACAAGCCGGTCGGCGCCGAGATCGCCACCTGCCGCAGTTTTTTGGTGCCGACGATTGCGCGCTTCCCCAGGCTGCGTGCGGTGCTGGCGCTGGGTTCGATCGCTCACCAGTCGACGGTCAGGGCGCTGGGCCAGCGCGTCGCCGCCTATCCATTCAAACATGGCGGCCGGCTCGAGGCCGGCGCTGTTACACTGTTTTCCAGCTATCACTGCTCGCGCTACAACACCAACACCGGTGTTTTGACGGAAGCCATGTTCGTCAGGGTATTCAGCGACATCGCGGAACTCCTGCGGACCTAACGCCTCCTCTCAGAACCCCTCCAGCACGATCTTGCCCTTGGCCTTGCCGGTCTCGATCAGCGCATGGGCGCGCTTCAGATTGGCGGCATTGATGGGACCGAACGTTTCGCCCAAAGTGGTGCGGATGGTGCCGGCGTCGACAAGCCGTGCCAGTTCGTTGAGATGTGCGCCCTGCGCGGCAATATCAGGCGTTTCATACAGTGAGCGCGCTTCAACGAGATACGCCGGCGCATTCCGAACTGCACCCAGCGCATGCTGACCAACCAGCTTCGCGAATTGGAAATGGATGGGCTGATCGCTCGCAAGGTCTATGCGCAGGTGCCGCCGAAGGTGGAATACAGCCTGACACCGCGCGGCAGAAGCCTGGAGCCAGTGATCACCGCCCTGAAAGTCTGGGGCGATGCGAATGTGACGCTGGCGCCTGAGGTCTCTCGAGCCGCCTGACTTCAGGCAGTCCGTCTCACACCGGCAGCAGCGCGTCCGGCTTCACATCCGATATCGAAGCATAGGTGTGGGTTTCCCGCACACCCGGCAGCGGCAGGATCACGCGCTTCAAAAAATCCTGATAGGCGGCCATCTCGGAAATTCGCGCCTTCACCAGATAATCGAAGCCGCCGACGACCATGTGGCATTCCAGCACTTCGGGGGCTTTCGCCACTGCGTCGGCGAAACGGTCGAACACATGCGGCGCCGCCTGGTCGAGCCTGACTTCGATGAAGACGAGCGTGCCCCGGCCGATCTTTTGCGGATTGAGCACGGCCCGTACGGCAGTGATGAACCCGTCACGAAACAGGCGCTTCACCCGCTGGCTGGCGCCGGTCGGCGACAGGCCGACTCGGGCGGCGAGATCGAGCGTGGTCCGGCGACCGTCCTCCTGCAGCAACCGCAGCAGGCTGCGGTCGATGGCATCAAGCTGATCGGATTCATGATTCACGTTCGTGGTGCCCCTGTGGTGTGATTTTCACTTCCCAATTGCGAAAACAGCATATTTTGTCGCACCATTTTCAACAATAGGCTGCGCTTTAAACGAGAGCCGCTAGAGGAAGAAACCTCCGCCGGCAGGATCCAACGGGATGAGAATGCGCGCGGCAGAGGACCGAAACACGAAGCCGGCAATTCTTGCCGGCCTGGCAATGATCGGCATTTACGCCTTGCAGTTCGTCGCCGCCCGGTTCAGCCTGCGGGAGCATCTGACGGCGACCGATCTCGCGACCTTGCGCTTTATCGGCGCCGGCATGGTCATGCTCCCGGTCGTCTGGAGAAGCGGCCTGGCGACTATCAACGCATTGGGCCGGAGACGTGCCTTGACGCTGGCGGCGCTGGCCGGACTGCCCTACCCGATCATCATTAATTGGGGCCTGACCTATGCGCCCGCCGCGCATGGCGCTGCACTTTGCCCTGCCTCGATCGTGTTCTTCTCGTTCGTGCTGTCGCACATGGCTACAACTGATAAAGCCTCGCGCCAGCGAACCATCGGCGTCGCCGCCATCATCGCCGGGCTGATCCTTTTCATCACGCCGGTGCGCCCCGGCAGCGGCGTGAAGGATGTCCCGTTCGGTGATCTTTTGTTCATCGCGTCGGGCGCAATGTTTGCCGCCTATGCCGTTCTCGTGCGGCGCTGGCGCGTCGATCCGGTCACGGCGACCGCAACGGTCGTGCTCCTGTCATGCGTGCCGCTGCCATTGCTCTATTTCTTTGCCCCGAGCGGGCTGCGCGCCGCATCAGTGGCCGAGATCGCCAGCCAGATCGTCATTCAAGGGTTTTTGGCAGGTGCGGCCGCCATGTTCCTCTACACCTATGTCGTCCGACAGCTGGGGTCGCAAACGGCATCACTGTTCATGCCATGCGTGCCGATCGCAACGGTCGTGATCGCCATGACGGTACTCGGCGAAACGCCGACCGGCACCCAGTTCGCCGCCATCGTGATCATGGCTGCGGGAATGGCCTTTTCGGCCATCACCAGACCTGCGGCCAAGACTGCCTGATTCAGGGCGATGGCGATGGTTGTGCAGATGGTGCAAACAACTCAGCCAGCGTTTGCTGCCCGCCCTGCAGCACATTGAGGTCGACATCGCCCTCGATGCCGTCGACGCGGCCCATATTGTGGTACTGCCAGTAGATCCAGCCGTCCTCGCTCGGTTTGATCGCCAGCGAGCGCAGCCAGCGCGGCCGCACAGCTATCTGTTCGGCATAGGCGTCCTCAGCCTCGTCGGTCAGGTAGATGATCGCCGGCTTGCCGAACGCGGCTTCAACCGGCCCGAGGAAGGCCTGGAGTTCCGCGCCCAGCTGTTGCGGCGACGGGCGCTGCGGGCAATTGCCGCCGAATTCGATGTCGACGACCGGCGGCAGTAGCGGCTGATCGTGCGGCACGACCGCGATGAAATTCTTCGCCTGGTCGGCGCCCGGCCGGCAGAAGGTGAAAAAGTGGTAGGCGCCGACGGCAAGGCCGGCCGCACGGGCCTCGCGCAGATTTTTGGCGAAGGCATCGTCGACATGGTCGCCACCCTCAGTCGCCTTGATGATGGCGAAAGCGACGTCATCGGCCGCAACGCGCCGCCAGTCGATCTCGCGCTGATGATGGGAAACGTCGATGCCCCTGACCGGATAGGCATCGCGATCCGGCGAGAAGGTTTGGAAATAGAAGAAGCCGCCTGCCGCGACGAGGCCGGCAAAGACCAAGCTGGCCGCGCCCCAAAGGATGATCCGGTTTCTCAAGACCATCCCCTGTTCATCGTCGTGGCTGATTGGTCGAAACCCTTGAAAGCCAAACCGTTGGCTTTTCTAAGGCTATTCTCCGAGGCCCCTCACCCACGCTCTTTGAGAAGCCGGCCCTTCTCGCGCGACCAGTCGCGCTGTTTTTCGGTTTCGCGCTTGTCGTGCAGTTTCTTGCCGCGGCCGACGGCGAGGAGCAGCTTGGCGCGGCCCTGATCGTTGAAATAAATCTTCAGCGGCACCAGCGTCATGCCTTCGCGCTCAATGCTTTGCGACAGTTTTGCCATCTCGCGCTTGTTGAGCAGCAGCTTGCGGCGCCGGCGCGGCTCATGGTTGAAGCGGTTGGCTTGCAGATATTCCGGCAGATAGGAATTGATCAGCCAGATCTCACCGCCTTCGACCGAGGCGTAACTGTCCTGGATGTTGGCCTGGCCCTGGCGCAAAGACTTGACCTCGGTGCCGGTCAGCACCAGGCCGGCCTCGACCGTGTCGAGGACCTCATAGGAAAACCGCGCCTTGCGGTTTTCCGCAACGGTCTTGTTGTTGGGATCGGCTTTTCTGACTTGGTTCATGATGCGGAGAGGTGGCGCCTCATCCTCAATTTATCAAGCCGGCGTGCTTCATCGCCGCATCGATCTTCTCGGCGGTCGATGCCTCGATCGTCACCAGCGGTGAGCGCACAACGTTCTCGACCTTGCCAATCTTCGACAGCGCGTATTTGACGCCGCACAGGCCGGGCTCGAGGAAGATGGCCTTGTGCAGCGGCAACAGACGGTCCTGCAACTCCAGCGCCTTGGCGCTGTCGCCGGACAGCGTGGCCTCCTGGAACTCGGCGCATAGCCGCGGCGCGACATTCGACGTCACCGAAATGCAGCCGACGCCGCCATGGGCGTTGAAGCCGAGGGCCGAGGCATCCTCGCCCGACAACTGGATGAAATCCTTGCCGCAGGTGGCGCGCTGTTCGGACACACGCTCGACCTTGCCGGTGGCATCCTTGACGCCAACGATGTTCTTGAAGTCGTGCGCCAGCCGGCCCATCGTTTCGGGCATCATGTCGATCACCGAGCGCGGCGGGATGTTGTAGATGATGATCGGCAGGCTGGTCGCCCGGGCGACGGCCGCGAAATGCTCGTAGAGGCCGCGCTGCGTCGGCCTGTTGTAATAGGGCGTGACGACCAGAGCCGCGTCGGCGCCCGCCTGCTCGGCATATTGCACCAGACCGACCGCTTCCGCGGTATTGTTGGAGCCGGCGCCGGCGACGACAGGCACCCTGCCCTTGGCGACCTCGATGCAGACCTTGACGACATGGCGATGCTCGTCATGCGAAAGCGTCGGCGACTCGCCGGTGGTGCCGACCGGGACCAGCCCCGTGGTGCCCTCGGCGATCTGCCATTCGACGAAAGCGCGAAAGGCTTTCTCGTCGAAACGCCCGCTCTTTTCGAACGGTGTCACGAGCGCAGTAAGCGAGCCTCTCAGCATGTCGTCCAACTCCTTGGGACTTTTCGGTTTCTTGGTGTGTTTTAGCGTCGGCGCCTTCTAGCCGAAAGCGAAGCCGCGCACCATAGTCTCGACACTGTTCAGCGGCAAGCATGCCGATGGTGCCAGCAAGCGTAATTCGAACGGCCTCGACAACCCTTTGTTTACGGGCTCTTCACGACCTAAGTCTAGGCTTCGAGGCACCTGGGCTTGCCATTTAAAGTGCCGCAACAGGGATCAGGATCATGCCGGCCAGTCGGCCCCTCCGCTTCGTATTGCTTGGCGCCGTTGCCCTGCTGATAGTAGGGACGGCGGCAAATGAGAGCGTCGATGAGCAGACAACCTCGTCGATCCCGATGCCTGGCCTGCAGGACGACGCGCAGATTGATGCGCCCTCCGCCAGTATCGTTGTGTTGAAAAGCGGTCTCGACGCCTTGGCGACCGGCGATATTGCCGCTGCGCGCACCGTACGCGAGACATTGCCGGCCAATTCGCTGGACCGCCATATCCTTGCCTGGGCGATCGCGCTCTATGGCGGCGACCGTGTGCCGAGCAGCGAGATTGCCGATACCGCAAAGATGTTGCCGACCTGGCCGGGCACCATCGCTCTGCGCAAGAACAGCGAACGCGCGCTCTACCGTGAAAGCCCGTCGCCGCAGACCGTGGTGAAGGCCTTCGATGGCAGCCAGCCGCTGACCTTCGAAGGCGTCGTGATCCTGGCCCGATCCTATGTGGCGCTGGGCAACGCCAAGGCCGCCCTTTCAGTTTTGTCGCCGTTCTGGCGCACCGAAAAGCTGGAAGCGAAAGATGAGGCGTCCGTCATCAAGGAGTTTGGCGCCATCATCCCAACTGCCGACCATCGTTTCCGCATGGAACGGATGTTTTATGCAGACCGGGAGAATTCGGCGCTGCGGGTCGCAGCACTTGCCGGCGCGCAACCGCTGGCCGATGCCTGGGCCGCCGCCTCGCGTGGTGACAAGAACGCGGCCAAGCTGTTGAAAGCAGTGCCTGCGGCGCAGCAATCGGCCAGCTATTTCTTCGCGCAAGCCGAATACCTGCGCAAGCAGCGGAAGTTTGCGGATGCCGCCGAGGTGGTGATGAAAGCGCCAACCGATCGCGACGCGCTGGTCGATCCCGATGCCTGGTGGGTCGAGCGCCGTGTGCTGTCGCGCGCACTGGTCGACCAGGGCGACTGGAAGACTGCCTACAAGATCGTTGCCGCGCATGCCGCCGAAAGCCCCGCCAGTGCCGCCGAGGCTGAATTCCACGCCGGCTGGTATGCGCTGCGCGGCCTCAACGATCCCGCGACAGCCTCGACCCATTTTGCACGCATCGCCGACCTCGCGCAGGGGCCGATGTCTCTGTCGCGCGCCTATTACTGGCTTGGCCGTGCAGCGGAAGTCGGCGGCCCCGGCGATGCGAAGACCTATTTCACCAAGGCGGCGGCCTATGGCACCACTTTCTACGGGCAGTTGGCGGCGGAACGGGTTGGTCTGCGCACGCTGAACATCGTCTATCCCGAGCCAAGCACCGCAGACCGCCAAAGCTTTGACGGACGCGAAGCGGTCAGCGCCATCAAGCGGCTGCAGGAGGCGGGCTATGACCGCTATGCCGAGACGCTCTACCGCGACCTCGCCGGACAGTTGACCAGCCCCGGCGAACTGGCGCTGCTGGCCGTGCTGGCGGAAAAGCAGGGCAACCATTTCATGGCGCTGAAGGTCGGCAAGATCGCCGGCGCGCGCGGCATCGATGTCGGCGCGCTGTCGCATCCGCTGGGCGTCATTCCCGACACCGCCGACATTTCCGGCTCGGGCAAGGCGCTGGCCTATGCCATCGCCCGCCAGGAGAGCGAGTTCAATGTCGGCGCCGTTTCCAGCGCCGGCGCGCGCGGCCTGCTGCAGCTGATGCCGGGCACCGCAAAGCAATTGGCGAAGAAGGCGGGACTGAGCTTTTCGCAGGATCGGCTGACGAGCGATGCCGGCTACAATGCGACGCTGGGCGCGGCCTTCCTCGGCGAGCAGCTCGACCGCTTCGGCGGGTCCTATGTGCTGACCTTCGCCGGCTACAATGCCGGCCCCAACCGCGCCAGCCAATGGGTGGCCAAATATGGCGACCCGCGCGGCAAGGGCATCGACGCCGTCGTCGACTGGATCGAACGGATTCCCTACACGGAAACAAGAAGCTACGTTCAGCGCGTGATGGAGAATTACGAAGTCTACAAGATGCGCATTTCGGGCAAGTACGACATTGTTGGTGACCTGGTGAACGGGCGGAGTTGAAGGCCTTCCCCTTCTCCCCTTGTGGGGCAGGGCAATCGCATATGAACTCTTTCGAGGAATCGAACGGCGAACAAATCGGAATCGCGTCGAGAACAAACGTCGCGAGATTCCATCTTTGTTCCGCATATGCGATTCCCCTGCCTTGTGGGGTGAGCAGCCGGTTCGCCGAAGGCGAATTCATCGTGCCGGTGGCACGATGAAAGGCCGGCGAACGCCGGGACGCTGCGAAGCAGCGGGGACCCGGCAGGTGGATCGGCCACCACCCGGCCCTTCGCAGGCTCAGGGCGTTCGAAGCTCTCAAAGCCAAGCAAGTGGCTTTTCGTCCGCTAACGCGGACCGCTTCTCAACCCACAAGGGGGAAGGGAAGACCTTATTTGACCGCCCCCACCCTCACCTGTAGCAGTCGGAGACGATCCGACCAGGGAGCCCCTTCAGATGTCGAGCAGCGACGGCTTTTCCGACTTTTTCTACACCGCGCCGGACGGACTCAAGCTTCACGCCCGCGTCTATGGCGAGACAAACTCGGGAACATGGCCGGTCGTCTGCCTGCCTGGGCTGACCCGCAACGCGCGCGACTTTCATGAGCTTGCGCTCTATCTGTCGCGGCGGGCCAACCATCGGCGCAAGGTCATCGCCTTCGACTATCGCGGCCGTGGCCAATCGGCCTATGACCCTGAAATCGGCCACTACAATGTCGGCATCGAGGCCGGCGACATTCTCGCCGGGCTCACGGCGCTCGACACCGCGGAAGCGGCCTTCATCGGCACGTCGCGCGGCGGGCTGATCATCCATGTGCTCGGCGCGCTGCGGCCAGCCGTGCTGAAAGCCATTGTGCTCAACGACATTGGCCCGGTGATCGAAGCGAACGGGCTCGCTCATATCCGCACCTATCTCGATCCGGCACCAAAGCCGAAGAGCCGCGCCGAGGCAATCGATGCCCAACGCAGCGCCCATGGCGCGGATTTTCCAGCGCTGACCGAGGCGGATTGGGAGCGGATGGTGTCGGCTCTCTATCGCGAGACGGATCAGGGGCTGATGCCGGATTTCGACCCAAGGCTGGTTGAGACACTGGCCGGCCTCGACCCCAGCAAGCCGTTGCCGGATTTGTGGCCGCAGTTCGAGGCGCTGGCAGCCATACCGCAGCTTGCCATACGCGGGGCCAACTCGAAACTTTTGTCGGTGGAGACGTTCGAAGAGATGGGCAAGCGTCATCCCGGCCTGGAAGCGATCACGGTCGACGGCCAGGGCCACGCGCCCTTCCTGGAGACAGGCGATCTGCCCGGCGCCATCGCAGCTTTCCTGGACAAGGCGGAAAACACGGCTCGAACAAAGTAAACCCCAAGATCAAATATGATCCTGGGGTCATCTTTTCAGTATAAGAGTGACTCGATGAAACTATTTGGCTTTCGAGCTTTTCCTGGGCGCCTTGGCCGGTTTCGCCGCGGTCGCTTCGCCCTTTTGCTTCGGCGCTGCCGCTGAAACAGTGGTCAGCGGAGATGCGAAGGCCGAGCTTTCGCCTGACATACCCTCGCCGCGCGGCGTCTCCAGCACGACGACGCAGCCGTCGAGATCGTTGGTGGCCAGGTGCGCATAACGCATTGTCATCGAAAGCGTCTGGTGGCCGAGCCACATTTGCACGCGGCGGATGTCGATGCCACCCTGGACCAGACGCGAGGCGCAGGTGTGGCGCAATATATGCGGCACCACCTGGTCGTCGGCGCCGAGACCGACTTCGGCCTTGGCATCGTTCCAGATGGCGCGAAATTGTGCCTGGCTGAGTTTGGTGAACGGACCCTTGGGCCTGCGACCCTCTGAAGGTGGCAGCTTGATCACCTCTTTGACCCGTTCGGTCATCGGAATGGTGCGGCTGCGGCCGGATTTGGTAATCCAGAACGAGACGCGATGTTCCTGGATGTCGTTCCAGATCAGTCCGAGGGCTTCGCCAAGGCGGCAGCCGGTGTCGACGAGGAAGACGGAGAGACGATAGGCATCCTCGCTGCGGCTCTTGATGGCAGCGAACAACCTTGCCTCTTCGTCCCTTTCGAGGAAACGAATCCGTCCCGCCCGCTCTTTCTGGCGGCGGAACTCGGGCAGGCTGTGGATATCCCCCATCTTGTAAGCCTTGCGCAGCAGTTTGCTGAGGGCAGCCATCTTTCGATTGATGGTTGCGTTGCTGTTGCCGCGCTGGCGCAAGGTGCCGATAAGATTGTCCAGGGTGCTCTGGTCGAAGGCGCTGAACCGTTCTCCGAGGAGAATCTCGTCTATTTCGCCGATGAAGGAGCTGACATTGTACTTATGTCGCCCATCATCCCAGAGTATGTCTCGGTATGCTGAAAAAAGCTCTCCGACCCTGTGCGACTTTACTTCTCTGATCTTGTTGTAGCTGTATTTTATCTTCGAGGTTTGAGAAGAGAACATTGAGAAATGTTCGGAGGGATCACCCTCTTGTATCGCTTCGATGGTCATCAAATGCCACACCCCCGAGTGGATAGAGTCAGACCTACCCGCTTGGAAGCGTCCTTTCAAGAGATTTAATCACGCAGTTGTGAATTCATCCGCCCATCAGCGGATCCCACGAACTCACCCTTACGGACTGTTCAGCTGCCGATTCCCCCTGTTCCTTCTGCTTGTCTTGACCCAGTCACGAAACAAAACAGCCCGGGCGTTGAAGCGCCCGGGCTGGTATTCACCTGTATAAAGCCAGCCCTTAGAACGAGCGCTGGAAGCGGAGCATGCCGCCGATGGCGTCGTCGCCATCAGTAATACCGGTCCAGTTGTGGTTCAGGCCATCGGTGCTGTCGATCGAACCTGCATTGACGTAGTCGACTTCGGCCGTGACCGTCAGGCCCGGGACAACGTCGTAGGCGATGTTGGCGGCGATGCCGAGGTTTTCACCCTCGTCATACGAAATCTGGGCGTTGAACGAGGTCTTCTCGTTGATGGTGTACGTGCCACCGCCCCAGACTGCCCAGTTACCATCCCACTGCTTGTAGAAGCCGCGACCACCAGCCGGGAAGGCATAGGTCCCATCCGTCAGGTTGTCGTCGGTGCCGTAGCCGCCCATGATGAAGAGCGACAGGTTCTGCATCGGGGTGATGTCCAAACGAACCTTGCCGGCGACTTCCTCGTAGTTGCTGTCGTAAGCGATGACGCCGGTGATGGCGCCCCAGCCCTGCGTGTACTTCACGCCGCCGACGACATGCGGAACGTAGCTGTCGATGGTGCCGACGCCGTAGGCACCAGGAGTGCCGGCGCCCGCGCCTTCTTCGAGCGAGATCACGGCCGAGAAGCCGTTGCCAGCGTCGAAGTAGTACTGGATGACGTTGGTGTCGAAATCGCCGTAGGGAACGAGCGTATCCTGGATGACGTTGCCGGCGTAGCCGATGAACGTGTTGAAGGCCGATTCATCCTTACCGACGCGCAGGCCACCGAGCTGGATCCAGGCGAAGTTCAGCGAAACACCGCCGTTGCCGGCAGCGTTGGGCGAGCCGAACCCGACGGGGAGCGGACCAGTGCCATCGGGATCAACGGGTGCGCCCGAATCACGGTTGTTGTTCTGGAAGTTGAAGCGGGTCTCGGTGTAGGTCTTCAAGGTGCCGAGCTCGGTTTCCTGGCCGGTCCAGGTCTTCAGCGAGAAACGGGCGTGCTTGAACCAGGTGTCGTTGCTGCCGCCGTCCTCAGTATCGGCGGACGTCGCACCGTCGAACGAACCGACGTCGCCGCCGCCGATGTCGTAACGGACATAGCCGCCGATGCGCAGGCAGGTTTCGGTGCCGGGGATGTAGAAGTAGCCCGAGCCGTAAACGTCGCAAATCTTGACGTATTCAGCCGGTTCCGGCTCGGCGACGACGACGGCGTCGGCGGCGCGCGCA